>NZ_JAAMNJ020000001.1:0-135000 GCF_011065975.2 Clostridium sp. FP1
ATGTCTGCAACACTAAACCCAAAGTATACATTTGATTCTTTTGTAATTGGAAATAGTAATAGATTTGCCCATGCTGCGTCTCTTGCTGTAGCCGAATCACCTGCTAAGGCCTATAACCCGCTATTTATTTATGGAGGCGTTGGTCTTGGAAAAACACATTTAATGCATGCTATTGGTCATTATATATTATCAAACAACCCAAAATCCAAGGTTGTTTACGTTTCTTCTGAAAAATTTACAAATGAACTTATAAATTCTATTAAAGATGACAAAAACGTAGAATTTAGAAATAAGTACAGAAATGTAGATGTACTTCTAATCGATGATATTCAATTTATTGCAGGAAAAGAACGTACACAGGAGGAATTCTTTCATACATTTAACGATCTTCATGAAGCAAATAAGCAAATTATCTTATCTAGTGATAGACCTCCTAAAGAGATCCCAACCCTAGAGGATAGGCTGCGTTCTAGATTTGAATGGGGTCTTATAGCTGATATACAACCACCTGATTTTGAAACTAGAATCGCCATATTAAAGAAGAAAGCAGATGTAGAAAATTTAAATATTCCAAATGAAGTAATGGTCTATATTGCTACTAAAATAAAATCCAATATACGGGAACTAGAAGGTGCTCTTATTAGAATAGTAGCTTTTTCTTCTCTAACTAATAAAGAAATTGGAATAGATTTAGCATCAGAAGCACTTAAAGATATTATTTCTAGTAGAAATTCAAAGCAAGTAACTATCGAGCTAATCCAAGATATAGTTTCTAGCTATTTTAATTTAAAAGTTGAGGATTTTAAATCTTCAAGAAGGACTAGGAACATAACCTTCCCAAGACAAATCGCAATGTATTTATGTAGAAAGCTTACAGATATGTCACTGCCTAAAATAGGTGAGGAATTTGGAGGTCGCGATCATACAACTGTAATCCATGCCTGTGAGAAAATTTCAAAAGGTCTTAAAGAAGATGAAAATTTGCAAGATAACGTAGCAGAACTCACTAAAAAGATAAGTCAAAAATAGTAAATTTTTTTTACTAACAGGTGTTGATACTCTTTATATATAATCCTGTGTATAAAATAATACATAAAACCTAGCTGTGGGTATTGTGGATAACTATGATTTTTTTTTGCATACTTATCCACAAATAGTTTTACCTAGCTTTGTTGCTGTATAAAGCCTAAGATAGGTTCCTAACATATCAACAGGCCCTACTACTATTACTACTATTTTTAGATTATTATCTTACCTATCTTTAATAAATTTCCCATGTGGATAAGGAGGTCTTTTTTTTATGAAATTTATATGTGAAAAAAATATATTACAAGAAGCAATTTCAAATGTTCAAAAAGCTATTACTGGAAAATCAACTATGCCTGTACTTCAAGGTATATTACTGGTTGCTAAAGACAGCGAAGTAACTCTTATAGGATCTGATATTGACTTAAGCATTGAAGCTAAGATTACTGCAGAAGTTATAGAAGACGGAAGTATAGTATTAGATTCAAAGCTATTCGGTGAAATAATAAGGAAATTACCTAATAATACAATTGAGATAACAACAGACGATAATAATGCTATTAAAATAGTTTGCCAAAAATCCTACGCTACTATAATTCACATGAACAGTGAGGACTATCCAAGTTTACCTAATATAATAGAAAATATGATTTTTTCAATTTCTCAAAAAGTGTTGAAGAACATGATGAAAGGTACTATTTTTGCAGTTGCTCAAGATGAAACTAGACCAATTCTTACAGGAGTCCTATTTGAAATAAAAGATAAAAAGCTTAATCTTGTAGCACTAGATGGTTATAGAGTTGCATTTAGAAGTGAACCAGTAGATAATGATTCTTTTATAACTGCTGTAATTCCAGGCAAAACATTAAGTGAAGTATCAAAAATATTAGAAGAAACAGATGAGCCCGTTAATATAACTTTCACACCAAACCATATACTATTTAATATTGGGAAAACAAAAGTTATATCAAGATTACTAGAAGGTGAATTCATAAAATATAATTCGATAATACCTGAAGAATATAATTTAAAAATAACAGCTAAAAGATCTGAATTATTAAACTGTATAGAAAGAGCTTCTCTTATGGCAAAAGAAGGAAATACGAATTTAGTTAAATTTAACATAGAAGAAGATAATATGATAATAACTTCTAATTCTCAATTGGGAAAATCAAGAGAAGAAATTAATATAATTTTGCAAGGAGAACCTCTTCAAATTGCATTTAATTCAAAATATCTAATAGAACTTCTTAAAATAATGGAAGAGGACGAAATACTTATGGAATTTTCTAGTGGTGTTAATCCTTGTGTAGTAAGAAATAAAGAAAAAAATAATTGTACCTATATGGTATTGCCAGTAAGAATAAGAGCTACAAATAATTAAAATATTTATAATAATAATTAAGAAAAGAAGGTTTTAAAATGAATGAAATAAAAATTGAAACAGATATAATAAAATTAGATTCTTTTCTAAAGTGGGCTGGAATAGCTTGTTTAGGAACAGAGGCAAAATACTATATCAAAAATCAAGATATCAAAGTTAATGGTGAAATAGAAACTCAAAGGGGTAAAAAATTAACTAAAGGCGATATAATAGAATTTAATGGTGAAGGTTATAAAATAGTTTAAAATTATATGAATGCACCGGAAAATCTTTAGATATTATCCGGTGCACAATTTATGTCTATAATTTTTTAAATTAAGTGAATTTATTTATACATATTAAATAATAAAATTATATATATATATGTTATAATTGTATTAGGTGATTGTATGCATATAAAATATTTACAGCTTCTAAATTTTAGAAATTTTGACGGGTTATTTATAGAATTAAATAAAGGAACTAATGTATTTGTGGGAGATAATGCCCAAGGTAAAACAAATATTTTAGAAGCAATTTATTATTGTAGTTTAGCTAAATCTCACAGGACCAATAGAGATAAAGAATTAATAAACTGGAATGGAACAGAAGCATATATAAAGCTTTATGTATGCAAAACCAGACTCGATAAAAAGATAGAAATAAAAATTTTTAAAGAAGGCAGAAAAGGCGTTAATATAAATTCTATAAAAATTCAAAAATTGTCAGAATTGGTAGGAAGCTTCAATGTTATTATGTTTTCTCCTGAAGATTTAAGTATTGTTAAAGAATCTCCATCATACAGACGAAAATTTTTAGATATAGAACTATGTAAATTAAGCCGCCGGTACTACCATAGCTTAACTCAATATAAAAAAGTTTTAAATGAGAGGAATCTGACTATAAAAAAATGGAACACAAACAGTGATATTATAGATGTATATGATAAACAACTTAGTGAATTTGGTGCAATTATAATAAAAAATAGAATTAATTATATAGAGAAATTAAACCAAAAGGGAAAAATAATACATAGTGATATAACATCTAAAAGTGAAGAAATAGAAATTAAATATTTAACACCTATTAGGGATTTAGATAATATACAAGAAAATTTATATATGCTCCTATGTAAGAATAGAAAAAGAGATATAGAAACTAAAACCACATCAATAGGTCCACATAGAGAGGATTTTTCTATAGAACTTAATGGCACAGATGCTAAGACATTTGGGTCTCAAGGACAACAGAGAACTGCAGTTTTAACCATTAAATTTGCAGCGCTGGCAATAATAAAAGAACTAACTGGAGAATATCCAGTATTATTACTTGATGATGTTTTGTCTGAATTAGATACAAAAAGGCAAGAATATATATTAAATTCTATAAAAGAAATTCAAACATTAATTACTTGTACTGGAACTTTCGATATAAGAAAATATTTAAAACCTGAAAATAAGATATTTGAGGTTATGTCGGGCAAATTAAAAGAAATTACATAGATTGAAATAAGGTACGATGTATTATTAAGGAGGATATTATATGTTTTTACATTTAGGAGAAAATGTAGTAGTACCTATAAAAGACATTATAGGTATATTTGACATGGAAACTACTATGTATAGTTCGGACACTATTCAATTTTTAAGAATGGCTGAAGAAGATGGTTTTGTAGAAAGGATAACAAAAAATACGGCTAAATCATTTGTTATTGCTGAGGTAGATAAAAAAAGTAAAATATATCTATCGCCCATATCATCACAAACGCTATGCAAGAGAACAGAAACTGTATATTATGCGCTGTAGATTAGATTAGGAGGATATACATGGAAATAAATAATATTTATGACGAGAGTCAAATACAAGTACTTGAAGGATTAGAAGCAGTAAGAAAAAGACCTGGTATGTATATAGGAAGCACCAGTATTCGTGGACTTCATCATCTAGTTTATGAAATTGTAGACAATAGTATAGATGAGGCAATGGCAGGTTTTTGTAAAAATATTGATGTATTTATACATCCAGATAATTCTATAACTGTTATGGATGATGGTCGAGGTATGCCTGTAGGAATGCATCATAAAATGAAAATACCTACTGTAGAAGTTATAATGACTGTACTTCATGCAGGTGGAAAATTTGGTGGTGGAGCGTACAAAGTATCTGGTGGCCTCCATGGTGTTGGGGCATCTGTAGTTAATGCACTGTCTGAAATTTGTGAAGTTGAAGTTAGCGTTGATGGAGAAATATGGAAACAAACATTTTCAAAGGGAAAAACTACTAGTACACTAGTAAACATAGGAACAACTCAGGAACATGGAACAAAAATTTTCTTTATGCCTGATGCAGAAATTTTTGAGGAAATTGATTTTGATTATGAAACAGTATCTCAAAGACTTAGAGAGCTCGCTTTCTTAAATAAAGGTATAAGAATAACACTTACAGATGAGAGAGAAGATAAAAAACAAGAATTTTTATATGAAGGTGGAATAAGATCCTTTGTAGATTATCTAAATAGAAATAAAGGTAAAATCCACGATACTATATACATTGAAGGACGTAAGAATGAGTATATTGTTGAAATAGCATTGCAATACAATGATACATACACTGAAAACTTATTTTCTTTTGCTAATAATATAGATACAGTGGAAGGTGGAACGCACCTAGTTGGTTTTAAGTCTGCTTTAACAAGAATAGTAAATGATTATGCTAAAAAATTTGGTTTCTTAAAAGAAAATGATAAAAATCTATCTGGTGAGGATGTACGAGAAGGTCTTACTGCAGTAATATCTATAAAGCTTACAGATCCTCAATTTGAAGGTCAAACAAAAACTAAACTTGGAAATAGCGAAGTAAGAGGCATAGTTGATGGAATAGTTGGCGAGGCAATCAGTAATGTTCTAGAGGAAAATCCTGAGCTTGGTAAAAAAATAATAGATAAATCATTAAATGCAGCTAGAGCTCGTGATGCAGCAAAAAAAGCAAGAGAACTTACAAGACGAAAATCTATACTTGAAAGTACTACTCTTCCTGGAAAATTATCAGATTGTGCTTCAAAAGATCCTATGGAATGTGAAATATACTTGGTCGAAGGAGATTCCGCTGGAGGATCTGCAAAGCAGGGTAGAGATAGAAAATTCCAAGCTATACTTCCCCTTAAAGGAAAAATAATGAATGTTGAAAAGCAAAGAATTGATAAGATGCTGGCATCACTCGAAATTCGGGCTATGATAACAGCATTTGGTGCTGGTATAGGTAAGGATTTTGATGTAAAAAAAATAAGATACGATCGTATTATTATTATGACAGATGCGGACGTAGATGGAGCACATATTAGAACGCTACTACTAACATTCTTCTATAGATACATGAAAGAATTAGTAGAAGGCGGACACGTATATGTAGCTCAACCTCCACTATTTAAGGTTACTAAAGGTAAGAAAGATCACTATGTATATAGTGATGAACAGTTAAAGAATTATCTTGAGGAAATCGGTGGAAAAGATAGTAACATTGATATCCAAAGATATAAAGGTCTTGGAGAAATGGATGCACATCAACTTTGGGATACAACAATGAACCCAGAGGAGAGAGTCCTCCTTCAGGTCCATGTAGAGGATGCAATGGCAGCAGACGAGATATTTACTATTCTTATGGGCGATAAAGTAGAACCTCGCAGAGAGTTTATACAAGAAAATGCTAAGAAAGTGCTTAACTTAGATATATAGTAGATTAGTACAATTACAGAAGCGCATGGAGAATAACGGTATCATTTTCTGTGTGTTGTTAAAATATTTTGTTTGAAGAGGTGTAACAGATGAATAATCAGGGAAAAATTTTACCTATTGATATAAGGTCCGAAATGAAAAAATCTTATATAGATTATGCTATGAGCGTTATCGTAAGTCGTGCGCTTCCAGATGTACGGGATGGACTTAAACCTGTTCATAGAAGAATATTATTCTCTATGCATGAACTAGGATTAACACCAGAAAAGGGATATAGAAAGTGTGCCAGAATTGTTGGAGACGTTTTAGGTAAGTATCATCCACATGGTGATACTGCAGTATATGGCGCATTAGTTAGAATGGCTCAAGACTTTTCTCAAAGATGTATTTTGGTTGATGGTCATGGAAATTTTGGTTCTGTAGATGGTGACGGAGCGGCTGCAATGAGATATACAGAAGCTAAAATGAGCAAAATTACAACACAGATGCTTCGTGATATTAATAAAGAGACAGTAGATTTTGTTCCTAACTTTGATGAAGAAGAAAAAGAACCATCAGTTCTACCATCAAGATTCCCCAATCTTCTAGTTAATGGATCAACTGGTATTGCAGTAGGTATGGCAACCAATATACCTCCCCATAACTTAATAGAAGTTATAGATGGAGTATTAATGCTTATTGAAGATTCAGAAGTTGAAATAAGTGAGTTAATGACAAAAATAAAAGGACCAGATTTTCCTACAGCAGGAATTATTCTAGGGAGAGCGGGAATAAAAAGTGCTTATGAAACAGGGCGAGGAAGAATCCTGGTAAGAGCTAAAACAGACATTGAAGAGAATAAGGGCAGGAATTCAATAATAGTAACAGAATTACCTTATCAAGTTAATAAAGCAAAACTTATAGAAGGTATTGCAGATTTAGTAAAAGATAAGAAAATAGATGGAATATCCGACCTTCGAGATGAATCAGATAGAGAAGGCATGAGAATTGTTATAGAATTAAAAAGGGATGCAAATTCTAATATAGTATTAAATAGGCTATTTAAACATACTAGGATGCAAGACACTTTTGGAGTTATAATGATAGCCCTTGTAAATGGAGAGCCACAAACATTAAACTTAAAACAATGTTTAGTACATTATTTAGATCATCAAAAGGACGTAGTAAGAAGGAGAACTCAATTTGATTTAGATAAAGCATTAGCTAGGGCCCATATCTTAGAAGGTATGAAAATAGCACTAGACCACATTGATGAAGTAATTCGTTTAATAAGAGCATCTAAAAGCATTAGTGAAGCCAAAGAAAGTTTAATAAATGCGTTTGAACTATCAGAAAAACAAGCCGTTGCTATTGTTGAAATGAGACTTGGAAGACTTACAGGGCTTGAAAGAGATAAGATTGAAGATGAGTATAACGAAATAATGAAAACCGTTAATTATTTAAAAGGAATCTTAGCAGATGAAACAGTATTACTTAACATAATAAAAGATGAGCTTATAGAGATTAGAAATAAATATGGTGATACTAGAAGAACAGCAATAGAAAAAAATCCATATAGCATAGATGAGGAAGATTTAATTCAAGAAACAGATGTTGTAATAACGCTAACTCATGCAGGTTATATAAAGAGGCTTCCAGCTGATACTTATAGTGCCCAAAAAAGAGGGGGTAGAGGAATACAAGGTGTTACTACGAAAGAAGATGACTTTGTAGAACATATATTTATAACCTCCACTCATAATAATCTTTTGTTATTTACAAACAAAGGAAAAGCATTTAGATTAAAGGCATATGAAATTCCTGAAGGTGGAAGAACAGCTAAGGGAACAAACTTAGTAAATATTATACCACTCGCTAATGACGATAAAATTCAAGCGGTTATATCTCTTAAAGAATTTACAGAGGATAATTTTCTTATAATGGGAACAAAACATGGTTTAATTAAGAAAACATCACTTGATAAATATTCTTCTATAAGGAAGAATGGTTTAAATGCAATCAATTTAAGAGAAGATGATGAACTAATCGGAGCTGCGATAACCACTGGAGATAGTGAAATGCTATTTGCTACAAAAAATGGTTATTCTATAAGATTTAGTGAAAAAGATGTAAGAGATATGGGAAGAACTGCAACTGGAGTTAAGGCATTAACTTTGAGACAAGATGACATCGTAGTGTCTATGAATATTGTTAAACCTGAAGAAGAACTGTTAGTTATAAGTGAAAAGGGTTTTGGAAAAAGAACCCTAGTTTCGCAATACACACTTCAACATAGAGGTGGTAAAGGCGTAATAACTTATAAGGTATCAGAGAAAACAGGAAAACTTGTAGGTGCTAGAATAGTAAAAGACGGAGATGAAATGATACTTATAAACAGTAATGGTGTTGTTATAAGGTTGAATGTATCTGGCATATCAACTACAAGTAGAAATACCATGGGAGTTACTTTAATGAAGAATGGAGAAGGAGATAATATCGTTGCTATAGCTAAAATAAATTGTAGTGATGAAATTAATTTAGAGCATGATTCATGTAAATTGGAGGATTCTTTACTAGAAGAAATGGAAGAAACGCATTTCAAGGCAGAAGAAGACATAGATATAAATGATGAAGTAAATGACGATATAGCTGATGATACAGCTTCTGAAACAGAAGATTAAAACATAATATTATAAAATTAAAGTACTTATCTCAAAAAAAATGGGATAAGTACTTTTTTTATTATATAGGAAACAGCTTGCGGAAGCCGCTGTGGATAACATTCTAGCTAAAAGATATATAGAAAAAATCAGATAAATATGAGATGATTAAATCATGAGAAAAAATAAGATTACCATAAAACAAATATTTGAAGATAATTATTCAAAGTTTTGGAAATTGAATAAAGAAAAGTATCCTGAAAAGATGAGAGAACATATGAATATCGAAGTAATGAAAATGATAGGATGTGGAGATATTTCATTAGGTTTTGTTGCGTACATATGTTTAAAATGTCTGGAAGTATTTAAAATAGGATTTACATGTAAAAGTAGGTTTTGTAGTAAATGTGGTAAAAAATACATAAGCGAATGGGTAGAGAAACAAGTAAGTAAAATCTTGGATGTTCCACATAGGCATTGTGTTTTTACGATACCGACTGAGTACAGAAAATATTTTTTTTGGAATAGAGAGAGTCTGAAAGACCTGCAAGACATGGTATATGAGGTTATAAATGAGTTTGCAAATGGTGTAAACTATAAAAATAGAGAAGAATATAAAAAGAAGAAAAGAAGCAAAAAAGGTGGAGTGCTTTGGCAAAGTGGAATGATTGGCGTAGTGCATACTTTTGGAAGGAATATAGGGTTTAACCCACATGTGCATGCATTGGTTCCAGAAATAAAAACAAGGGATAATGAAGTTAAGGATATGGAATTCTTTGACTATAAATATTTTAGAAAAGTTTGGCAGTACAAATTAATAAATTATATGGTTAGTAAAAACCCAGATAAAAAAGCAGAGTACTTAAAAATGTTCAAAGATTATCCTAACGGATTTTACATAAATGCCAAATCAAGAATGAAAAGTGCAAGAGGTGCAGCAAGATATATCGGTAGATATTTAGCAAGACCTGCGATAGCAGAATATAGAATACTTAGCTATGATGGGAAAAATGTAACGTTTTGGTATAAGAGTCATGAAACTAATGAGAGAGTAGAAGAAACAGTTACGGCACAAGTGTTTATAGGCAGGTTACTAATGCATATATCGCCTAAATATTTTAAAATGGTTAGATTATATGGAGTATATGCTGGAAGTATAAGTATAAAGATTAGAAAATGTTTTGGTTTATTGCAATACATAAAAAGTGGGCTTAAAGCAATTCAGTACACATTAAAAATAAATTGGAAAAAGGAAATAAGAAAAATGAAGTATAGAGAATTAATGATTATTAATTTTTCTAAAGATCCAGGGAAATGTTCAAAATGCGGTCAGCTAATGGAGTTATTCCAAATTTGGCACAGAAAGTATGGGTATATTTATGATATGGGAACGTATTAAAAGGATTTTTAAAATTAAAATGGATGAAAGGGAGATACCATTTCAAACAGAGGGGCCCGATAAGATGATACTTTTTAAATGTAAGAAATGTGGGTATGAAGAAGAGGTACCAGAATTTGTTGCGTTTGAATGTTATACACCTGAGGAATTTGACAAGAAGAGTGGTAGTCCTATTGTTCTATGCCCAGAATGTGATGCAAATATGATAATTAAAGGACGATGAAATTATCATATTTGCTTGGCATAAGGGTTTTTACTCGACCGTAGGGAGATTTTGTTCTTTATAATATAATGAACCTAGTGTATCTTAAGCAGTAAAATAGAGAAAAATAAAGATATATATAGAAAAATGAGTTTAATCTACTAAGAAATAGAGTTACTTAAAATATATGATGGGATATATTTGGTACAATACTCTTTGTCGTCACGAAGAAGAAACAGTAGCGATTTAGTTTTAAAAGTTAAGTAGTTTTCTAAAATTAAAATAATATTTAAAAAAATAGAAAAATATATTGACAAATTAAGAATTAAATAGTAGAATTGTAGAAGTCGTCACATGATGACAAAACAAGTTGGTCTTTGAAAATTAAACAGAGAAATAGGTAAAATAGCGAAATGATATTTCGCTTGATCAGTTAATTACTTTAGATAAAAAAAGTAATTTTAGTCGTAAGACTAAAAAGTATGTAATGAGCTTGCTAACCAGCTTAACAGTGGTTGCAGATTATTCATTTCAAATAAAAAGTGTAAACTTTTAAATTGAGAGTTTGATCCTGGCTCAGGACGAACGCTGGCGGCGTGCCTAACACATGCAAGTCGAGCGATGAAACCCTTCGGGGTGGATTAGCGGCGGACGGGTGAGTAACACGTGGGTAACCTGCCTCAAAGAGGGGAATAGCCTCCCGAAAGGGAGATTAATACCGCATAATATGTTTTGGTCGCATGATCGAAACATCAAAGGATTTTTCTTTTAGAAGATTCCACTTTGAGATGGACCCGCGGCGCATTAGCTAGTTGGTGAGGTAACGGCCCACCAAGGCAACGATGCGTAGCCGACCTGAGAGGGTGATCGGCCACATTGGAACTGAGACACGGTCCAGACTCCTACGGGAGGCAGCAGTGGGGAATATTGCGCAATGGGGGAAACCCTGACGCAGCAACGCCGCGTGAATGATGAAGGCCTTCGGGTTGTAAAGTTCTGTCTTCTGGGACGATAATGACGGTACCAGAGGAGGAAGCCACGGCTAACTACGTGCCAGCAGCCGCGGTAATACGTAGGTGGCAAGCGTTGTCCGGATTTACTGGGCGTAAAGGATGCGTAGGCGGACATTTAAGTCAGATGTGAAATACCCGAGCTTAACTTGGGTGCTGCATTTGAAACTGGGTGTCTAGAGTGCAGGAGAGGTAAGTGGAATTCCTAGTGTAGCGGTGAAATGCGTAGAGATTAGGAAGAACACCAGTGGCGAAGGCGACTTACTGGACTGTAACTGACGCTGAGGCATGAAAGCGTGGGGAGCAAACAGGATTAGATACCCTGGTAGTCCACGCCGTAAACGATGAATACTAGGTGTCGGGGGTCGAACCTCGGTGCCGCAGTTAACACAATAAGTATTCCGCCTGGGGAGTACGATCGCAAGATTAAAACTCAAAGGAATTGACGGGGGCCCGCACAAGCAGCGGAGCATGTGGTTTAATTCGAAGCAACGCGAAGAACCTTACCTAGACTTGACATCCCCTGCATAACCCAGAGATGGGCGAAGTCCTTCGGGACAGGGTGACAGGTGGTGCATGGTTGTCGTCAGCTCGTGTCGTGAGATGTTGGGTTAAGTCCCGCAACGAGCGCAACCCTTATCATTAGTTGCTACCATTTAGTTGAGCACTCTAGTGAGACTGCCCGGGTTAACCGGGAGGAAGGTGGGGATGACGTCAAATCATCATGCCCCTTATGTCTAGGGCTACACACGTGCTACAATGGTGAGTACAAAGAGATGCAAGACCGCAAGGTGGAGCCAAACTCAAAAACTCATCCCAGTTCGGATTGTAGGCTGCAACTCGCCTACATGAAGCCGGAGTTGCTAGTAATCGCGAATCAGCATGTCGCGGTGAATACGTTCCCGGGCCTTGTACACACCGCCCGTCACACCATGAGAGTTGGTAACACCCGAAGTCCGTGAGGTAACCGTAAGGAGCCAGCGGCCGAAGGTGGGATTGATGATTGGGGTGAAGTCGTAACAAGGTAGCCGTAGGAGAACCTGCGGCTGGATCACCTCCTTTCTAGGGAGTAGATGCAAAGACTTCGGTCAATGCAACAAGAAGAATTTAGTTATTCTTCAAAACATCTACTGTAATTACTCGTAACCTATTCTCTGTTTAATTTTGAGAGACTAATTTAGTTAACTCTTTGGAGCTTACTAATAATTTAATCTTTCTAAAAATGTTCTTTGAAAATTGCACAGTGAAATTAAAGTTGTTTTAATAAGTTAAAGCCATGTAAGTGGTGTATAGATGAATTTAATACAATTTCGCAAAATGAATTAAAAGGTTTATGTAAATAAACGAAATTATCTACGCAAGTAGATAAGCTTGTCTATGATAATAGACAAGAATAAAGGTTAAGCTACAAAGGGCGCATGGCGAATGCCTTGGCACTAGGAGCCGAAGAAGGACGCGTTAAGCTGCGATAAGCTTTGGGTAGGCGCAAATAGCCAGTGATCCAAAGATTTCCGAATGGGGGAACCCACATAGTAACAACTATGTACTGCATACTGAATAAATAGGTATGCAGAGGTAGACCCGGGGAACTGAAACATCTAAGTACCCGGAGGAAGAGAAAGAAACATCGATTTCCTAAGTAGCGGCGAGCGAAAGGGAAAGAGCCCAAACCTAGGTCTTTGACCTAGGGGTTGAGGATAGATCATAAATACTGCAATTCCTTAATTGAAGATAGCTGGAAAGCTGCTCCGCAGAAGGTAATAGGCCTGTAAATGAAAAGGAAAAACAGTCAGATCTAATCCAGAGTACCACGAGACACGTGAAACCTTGTGGGAAGCAGGGAGGACCACCTCCCAAGGCTAAATACTACCTAGTGACCGATAGTGAAGAAGTACCGTGAGGGAAAGGTGAAAAGAACCCCGGAAGGGGAGTGAAATAGAACCTGAAACCGTGTGCCTACAACCGGTCGGAGCACTTTTTATGTGTGACGGCGTGCTTTTTGTAGAACGAGCCAACGAGTTACGATATGTAGCAAGGTTAAGTACTTAAGGTACGGAGCCGAAGGGAAACCAAGTCTGAATAGGGCGCTATAGTTGCATGTCGTAGACCCGAAACCGGGTGACCTATCCATGGCCAGGATGAAGCGGAAGTAAAATTCCGTGGAGGTCCGAACCACGTTGGTGTTGAAAAACCATGGGATGAGCTGTGGATAGCGGAGAAATTCCAATCGAACTCGGAGATAGCTGGTTCTCCTCGAAATAGCTTTAGGGCTAGCGTCGATTAATTGAGTAATGGAGGTAGAGCACTGAATGGGCTAGGGGCTGACAACAGTTACTGAACCCTATCAAACTCCGAATGCCATATACTTTTATTTCGGCAGTCAGACTGCGAATGATAAGATCCGTAGTCAAAAGGGAAACAGCCCAGACCATCAGCTAAGGTCCCAAAGTGTAAGTTAAGTGGAAAAGGATGTGGGATTTCTAAGACAACTAGGATGTTGGCTCAGAAGCAGCCACTCATTCAAAGAGTGCGTAATAGCTCACTAGTCAAGAGATCCTGCGCCGAAGATGTCCGGGGCTAAAACTTACCACCGAAGCTATGGGTGTACACTATGTGTACGCGGTAGAGGAGCTTTCTGTACTGGCTGAAGTCATACCGTAAGGAGTGGTGGACGGTACAGAAGTGAGAATGTTGGCATAAGTAGCGAGAGTTAAGTGAGAATCTTAACGGTCGAAAACCTAAGGTTTCCTGAGGAAGGCTCGTCCTCTCAGGGTTAGTCGGGACCTAAGCCGAGGCCGAAAGGCGTAGGTGATGGACAATCGGTTGATATTCCGATACCACCAATGGACGTTATTAGAAATGGGATGACGCAGGAGGATAAGATGTGCACACTATTGGATGTGTGTCTAAGCATTTAGGCGGAGCAAGCAGGCAAATCCGTTTGCTCGGAACGTTGAGATGTTATGGGGAAGGGAATTTATTCCTGAAGTATCTGATTCCACGCTGCCAAGAAAAGTCTCTATCGAGGATATTGGTGCCCGTACCGCAAACCGACACAGGTAGGTGAGGAGAGAATCCTAAGACCATCGGAAGAATTGCTGTTAAGGAACTCGGCAAATTGACCCCGTAACTTCGGGAGAAGGGGTGCCTACGAAAGTAGGTCGCAGAGAATAGGCCCAAGCAACTGTTTAGCAAAAACACAGGTCTCTGCTAAAGCGAAAGCTGATGTATAGGGGCTGACGCCTGCCCGGTGCTGGAAGGTTAAGGGGATTACTTAGCGCAAGCGAAGGTATGAACTTAAGCCCCAGTAAACGGCGGCCGTAACTATAACGGTCCTAAGGTAGCGAAATTCCTTGTCGGGTAAGTTCCGACCCGCACGAATGGCGTAATGATTTGGGCACTGTCTCAACAGCACATCCGGCGAAATTGTAGTGCCAGTGAAGATGCTGGCTACCCGCGATTGGACGGAAAGACCCCGTAGAGCTTTACTGTAGCTTAGCATTGAATTTCGGTATTGTCTGTACAGGATAGGTGGGAGACTGAGAAACATGGGCGTCAGCCTGTGTGGAGTCATCCTTGGGATACCACCCTGACAGTACTGAGGTTCTAACTGGAGGCCATGAATCTGGTCACAGGACATTGTTAGGTGGGCAGTTTGACTGGGGCGGTCGCCTCCAAAAAAGTAACGGAGGCGCTCAAAGGTTCCCTCAGCGCGGTTGGAAATCGCGCGAAGAGTGCAAAGGCAGAAGGGAGCCTGACTGCGACACCTACAAGTGGAGCAGGGACGAAAGTCGGACTTAGTGATCCGGTGGTACCTCGTGGGAGGGCCATCGCTCAACGGATAAAAGCTACCTCGGGGATAACAGGCTGATCTCCCCCAAGAGTCCACATCGACGGGGAGGTTTGGCACCTCGATGTCGGCTCGTCGCATCCTGGGGCTGAAGTAGGTCCCAAGGGTTGGGCTGTTCGCCCATTAAAGCGGCACGCGAGCTGGGTTCAGAACGTCGTGAGACAGTTCGGTCCCTATCCGTCGCGGGCGTAGGAAATTTGAAGGGAGCTGTCCTTAGTACGAGAGGACCGGGATGGACAAACCTCTGGTGCACCAGTTGTCACGCCAGTGGCATCGCTGGGTAGCTATGTTTGGAAGGGATAAACGCTGAAAGCATCTAAGCGTGAAGCCCACCCTGAGATGAGATTTCCCATAACTCGTGCGTAAGCACGGTGTTAGTAAGACTCCTGGAAGAACACCAGGTTGATAGGTTAGAGGTGTAAGCATGGTAACATGTTCAGCTGACTAATACTAATAAGTCGAGGGCTTGACCTTAATATATATAAAGCGTAAGCTTCAAGCGAAAGCGAGAAGATAATTTCACTGTGCAATTTTGAGAGAATATCTCATAAAGTGTATTGACAAGTTAGCGATAACTTGATATACTCTTAATGTAAGGATTATACCTTATAAATCTGGTGATTATGGCATGAAGGTAACACCCCTTCCCATACCGAACAGGTAGGTTAAGCTTCAATGCGCTAATGGTACTGCAGGGGCAACCTTGTGGGAGAGTAAGTCATCGCCAGGTCATGTATGGATCTTTAGCTCAGTTGGTTAGAGCTACCGGCTCATAACCGGTCGGTCCGGGGTTCGAATCCCTGAAGGTCCACCATACGGGGATATAGCTCAGCTGGGAGAGCACCTGCCTTGCACGCAGGGGGTCAAGGGTTCGATTCCCTTTATCTCCACCAAAAAAACAGTCCAATATGGACTGTTTTTTTATTTTGTTTAAAATTAATCTGAAATTTAATTTTTTATAGATTTATAACAAAAAAAGTATTACAATATAACAGTAATAATATAATTTATTTGTGAAAGGGGTTTGATGATGTCGCTATATAGATTAAAGCAGTTTTACTGGTCAATGGTTTCTAAGATTAATGATGAAGATATAGATTTTCTTAAAATGCATTTAGAAACTTATGAATTGCAATTATTCCATCAATTACCTACTCATGAGCAAAAACACTCTATAAATGTAGCTAGGGATGTAAAATCAACTTGTAATCAAAGAGTATTACAATCAGAAAACTTGATAAAAGTTGCGCTGTTACATGATATAGGTAAAATATATAGTAATATGAATCCAATAGACAAATCTATAATGGTTATAGTAGATAATATAACAAATGGAAAAATTAAATTACATAAGAAGAGTAAAAATGTTAATATGTACTATAATCATGGAGATATAGGATATAATTTATTAAGAAAATATGGTTATGATGATAGGTTTTTGTTTTTAGTGAAAAATCATCATAACAATAATATAATGCAAGATATAGAATTAAACTTATTAAAAGAATGTGATGATAGAAATTAAGAAGCTAGCGAATAGTTTCTTTTTTATTACCATAATTTAGTGGTATAATTTAGTACTATAAGAAATTATTTCTAAAATATATAAAAAGTGATAGAATGTAATTAATACAAAAAATAGGAGGGGAAAATGAATTCAAAGCAAAGAAGAGAATATATTAAAAATTTATTAATTAAAAATAATGCTACATATAAAGGTCAGTTTCTAGCAGAGGAATTAGGCGTTACAAGACAAGTTATAGTAAAAGATATTGCAATTACGAGAGCTGAGGGAGTAAATATAATTGCAACTCCGGAAGGGTATTTAATACCTAATGAAGAAAGCAATTATGTAAAAAGAGTAATAGCTGTGGCGCATAGCCGAGATGACATATATAATGAGCTTGAATGCATTGTTAAGTTTGGTGGAATAGTAGAGGATGTAACCGTAGAACACTCTTTATATGGTGAAATAAGAGCAATGCTTATGATAAAAACATTAATGGATATTGAAAGATTTACAAGGAAATTTAAAGAGTTTAATGCACAGCCCTTATCGGCGCTAACTAAAGGAGTACATTTGCATACTATAAGAGCCGATAATGAGGAAATCATAGAAAGTATTATAAAAGAGCTAAAAGATAAAAATTATTTGATTTCTGATTAGTGTACCCTTAAATAATATTATTTAAATTAATCACAAAGGAGTGAAAATAATGGAGAATGTTGCGCTTTTAAAATGTATGGAATATGATGTTGATTTAGTAGAAAAAAAACTGAGACAGGGCTTTGAACTACTGGGTGGAAATGATTTTTTAACGAAATTAATACCAAAGGATAGTAAGGTGCTTTTAAAGCCTAATATGTTAAGTATTGAGAATAAAGAATCACCGGTAGTAACTCATTATGTTGTTTTTGAAGCAGTTATTAGAATTATTATGGAATATTCCAATGATATTAGCTTTGGTGATTCACCTGGTTTTGGAGATTCAAGAAAAGCAGCAGAGCGTTGTGGGCTTATGGAAGTTGCGAATAGATATGGAGTTAAATTCGAAGACTTTAAAGAATCAGTGCATGTTAAATTAGATAATTCTATTTTATGTAAATCTTGGGATATAGCTAAAGCAGCTTTTGAGGCAGACGTTGTAATATCATTACCAAAGCTTAAAACACATGCTATGGCATATTATACTGGTGCTGTAAAAAATCAGTTCGGTTGTATACCAGGAACGCAAAAGGCGACCTGGCATACAAGAATGCCTGATGCAAATAATTTTTGTAAGATGCTACTAGATTTGAATACTGCTGTTGGAACTAATTTTGCTATTTTAGACGGCATAATAGCTATGGAAGGTAATGGACCTAAAAGTGGAAATGCATATAAAATGAATACTTTAATTATGGGAAAGTCTCTAACTGCGGTAGATTCTACTGCTGTTAGACTTATAGGTTATGACAACCCTTTAGATACACCTGTTTTAAAAGAGGCATATGATAGCAAATGGGGAGTAGTGCTTCCGGGCGATATAAATATACTTGGTGAAAAATTAGAATCTATGAAAGCTAAAAATTTTAAACTTTGTAGAAAAGGAGGTAATTTCTATTTTATAAATCCAAAAGTAACTAATTTTCTAAGAGGAATGATAGCTCCAAATCCAACACTTATAATAGATAAATGTATAGGGTGTGGAAGGTGCAAGGAGGTTTGCCCAGAGAAACCATCGGCAATTGATATGGTAACAAAAGGACACATATTAAATCCTAAATGGAACATGAATCAATGTATAAGATGTTTTTGCTGTCAGGAATTATGCCCAGTAGGTGCAATTGAAACTAAATATTCAAATTTAGGTAAATTATTATCAAAATTAGATAAGAGGTGATTTTTATGAAAAAAAACATGACTATAGCTATCATAATAGGAATTATATTAATAACAATAGCTTTTTTAGGCAACATAGTTAATTTAGCTATAAATATACAGTGGTTTAGGGAAGTAGGATATTTATCAGTATACTTTACTAAATTAATATGGATTTTAAAAATAATGGTTCCAGTATTCATAGTGTCTTATATTGCAATATGGACATATTATAAAGCTTTTAAAGTTAGTATTTTAAGATTTAAAAAAGTTGTTGAAGTAAATAAGAAAAAAGAAAAATTGGAATATAAAATCAGTATTTTAATAAACATTATAATTTCTTGTATGATATCCATAAGCTTTTCATTTAACTATTGGTATAAAATACTTCAGTTTTCAAATGCTACAAGTTTTAACACCTTAGATCCATTATTTAAAAAAGATATTTCTTTTTTTATTTTTAAACTTCCATTAATTGAATCATTATATCAAATGTTCATAATTTTGCTAGGCGTAATTGTAATTATTACGGTAGTAACATATCTTATACTAACTGCAAAGGATCATATATTAAGCATCAATAAAGGAAGTACATTTTCTAGATTTAAAAACTTTAATAACGGAATAACTAAATTTGCAGGAAGACAACTTGCTATCGTATCTTCACTAATATTATTGATGCTATCTTTGGGATATATAATAAAAGCATGGCAATTAGTATATTCGCCAAGAGGAATAGTTTTTGGGGCAAGCTATACAGATGTACATGTAACATTAAGGTTTTATCAAATAATAACAGTAGCATCATTTATCGCAGCCATAATTACGTTTATAAGCCTTATATCACACAAATCAAAACCAATGGTTATATCCATTATTGTGATTGCTTTACTAATATTTGGAGAAAATTTAGCAGCAACTGGAGTTCAGAAATTTGCGGTTCAGTCAAATGAAAAAACTTTAGAAAAACCATATATTCAATATAATATAGATAATACAAGAAAAGCTTTTAACATTGATAACATAAAAGAAGTGCCTTTTGAAATAAAAAATGATTTAACTAAAGAGGATATTAATTCAAATAAAGATACTATTGATAATATAAAAATCAATTCTTTTAAACCAGCGCTAGAGTTTTATAATCAATTTGAATATATGAGATTTTATTATGGTTTTAATGATATAGATATTGATAGATATAATATCAATGGAAAGTACACTCAAGTGTTTATTGCACCAAGAGAAATTAATTTAAACTCACTAAAAGATAATGCGAACACTTGGCAAAATAGACATTTAGTCTATACTCATGGATATGGAGTGGTTATGAGTAAAGTGAATTCCGTAACAAGTGAGGGACAACCGGATTTTGTTATTAATAATATCCCCTTAGAGAATAAAACAGGTTTAAAATTAGATAATCCTAGAATATATTTTGGTGAGAGTACCAATGATTATAGTGTAGTCAATACAAAGATTGGAGAGTTAGATTACCCTAAAGGCGGAGAAAACCAGATGAACAACTATGCGGGGAAGGCTGGTATAGAGATGAATATGGCAAATAGAATTTTGTTTGCTATAAACAAAAAAAGCACTAAGTTTTTATTATCCAACGATATAACCTCTAATAGTAAAATATTAATTAATAGAAATATAGTTGAAAGAGTAAATAAAATTGCTCCATTTTTAACATATGATAGCGATCCATACACTGTAATAAATGAAGGGAGATTATATTGGGTTATAGATGCATATACAACTTCTAATAAATATCCTTTTTCACAGCCAGAGAGCGGCGTGAATTATATTAGGAACTCAATTAAGGTTGTTATTGATGCAGTAGATGGAACCCCTAAATTTTATATAGTTGATAAAAACGATCCTATAGCAAATGCTTATTCAAATATATTTCCAAAACTATTTTCGGATTCAGAGTCAATTCCTAGTGGTATAAAAGAACACTTTAGATATCCAGAAGACATATATAATTTACAATCTAATGTACTCGGAAGATACCACGTAACAGATCCAGGAGTATTTTATAATGGAGATGATGTATGGTCTATAGCAACTAACCAAGTGAAGGTTGAGGGTAAAAAAGATAAAAATGAGGCCTCTTACCTAATAATGAAATTACCAAAGGAAAACAAAGAAGAAATGGTTTTACTTGAATATTTTAACACAAAAGGAAGAGACAACATGGTAGCTTTACTGGGAGCAAGGATGGATGCTGATAATTACGGAAAAATGGTTTTATATAAATTTCCACCAAAGGAAACAGTATATAGCCCAGTACTATTTAAACAAAGGATGAATCAGGACACAATAATATCGAAAGAACTATCACTTTGGAATACACAAGGTTCAGAAGTTCAATTTGGAGAAACCACAATTATACCAATTAAAAATTCACTACTTTATATAGAACCTATGTATCTGAGAGCTAAAGGTGAAAAAAGTATCCCGGAGATGAAAAAAATTGTAGTGTCTTATGGTGGTAAAATAATTTTAGCTAATAACATAGAGTCAGCACTCCAGCAGATATTTGATTATACTGATAAAAATAATGCATCAAAAGTTGAAGTTAACTCAAATGTAGATACAAAAGTATTAGAAAATATAAAAATTGCTAAAGATTTATATAACAAGGCAATAGAATCTCAAAAGAAGGGAAATTGGACTGAATATGGTACATTTATAAAACAATTAGGTGATATATTAGATAAAATAAGTAAGTAAAATATATCTAAATTTATTTAACATAATGTAACTATATTAAAAAATTTATGTGTTTTATAAGTGATTTATATTACATTGTATCAGCATAAAATGATAACTTAGGGCATATATACTTATATGCCCTTATTTTTATGTTATAATTTCATTTAATTTATATAAAAATGTATAGAATAGAACACATAAAGTATAAAACAAAGGAATTTGAAATAAAATGTCGAATATAATTATGTATACGAGAGTATGGGAGTATGAGGGGTATATTATGAAATATATAAACAATGATTTGTATAAAGATGGTAAAAATTCATTATGTATAGGTACAGATGTTTTAAATATAAATAATTTATCTAAGATAATAAAAAAATACATTTATGATGCTCTTATAAACGGAGAAAAAATTATATTTTTTACAGATGATATATTCTATAAAAATATTGGAAAGAATTTTAACAGCGATGAAGAATTTATAAGGCATAATATAAATATAGGTAATTTCAAAATAAAAACATATAATATTACTGCATTTAATTATGACTATAAAGAATTTATAGACATTATAGATATTATTTCTGTTGCTAAACAAAAATTGAAAATAATATGGGATTTTAAAAATGTAATTAAAAGAGCTTATAAATTAGAAACTGTAATTAAATGTGTTGAAAAAATAATAGAGTGTTCAAAAGATAATGTTTCTAATATGGTTTATATTGAAAATAGTGGTTACAGCTTTAATAGGTTATATAGATTTACTGATTTATTTGAAAAATTAATTATTATAGACAGAAATAAAGAAATGGAATTTAGGAGCAAAGATGAAATAGAAAAAGCAATATGGATGCTTCAGTCTAATTCACAGTTAAAATATCAAAATAAAAATTTAGTTTTATTTAATGATGTTTTTTCTAATATACCTAAAAGTACGGATGAAAATGAATTCAAAAAAATTATAATGAGTAAAATTAAGGGCGTATGTGATGTAGATTTTTGTATTTTAAGCAGTTCGCTTAAAGAACAAGAAAATATAATAGCTATGGATAGCTATTATGGAATAAGTAAGAAGCATAAGTACTACTTAATTAATGACCCAGAAATAATTAAGTATATTAATAAATCCAATGAAATTATATCCAGGGATAATGTAGATATATTATTGAATTTAAGTGAAGTAGTGGATTTAAAATTAGCAGATAAATTTAAATTAATGGGCATAGTAAGCTATATGGCTATTGCTGTAGAATATTATGATATCGCTAAAGGAGTAATATGGATAGGCAGATATGAAAATAATAAAGAGCTTTCTAAAAATAATATAGAACACTTAAAATCAATATGTAAAACAGCCTTTTATTTAATTCAAGAGCAAAAAAGATTTTGTGATATGCAAAATAGACTAATACAAAACGAAAAACTAAAAGCTATGGGTGAAATGGCTGCAGGAATAACTCATGACATTAATAATATACTTACGCCAATTTTAGGATCTGTTCAACTTTTAAAGGATACAGCTCAGGAAAAAGAAAATTTAAAATTACTTAGTGTTATCGAAATTTGTGCTTATGATGGAATGAATATAACTAATAAAGTTAAAAAATTAACAAAGAAATATAATGATGATGATTTTCAGACATTTAGTATAGATGGTGCAATAACAGATGCAATAGATTTAACTAAAAGTAAGTGGCTAACTGAAAGTGTTTTTAAAGGCATAAAAGTAGACATAATCAAATCATTAAAATCTAATGAAATAGTAAAAGGAAATATAACAGAAATAAGAGAGGTATTTATAAACATAATAACAAATGCCGTAGATGCTATGCCAAAAGGTGGCACAATTGAGGTTATTACAAAAAACAAAGACAATAGAGTTATTATAGAAATAAGAGATAATGGAATGGGAATGAATATAGATATTCAAAAGCGGATATTTGAGCCATTCTTCACAACCAAAGGTAATAATGGTTCAGGGCTTGGATTAAGTATTTCTTATAATATAATACTTTCACATAGTGGAAGTATGAAAATTGAAAGCGAAGAAAATGTAGGAACCTCTTTTATTGTTAAACTACCTATATGTGAAAACATGGTTAAAAATTATGATGAAATATCAAGGAATGTAATAGAGTTTGAGGGGAATGTTCTAATTATTGATGATCAAGAGCAAATAAGAAATGTTGTTGCTAGTATGATAAAATCAATTGCAAAATGTAAAATAAAGACCTGTGGATGTGAAGATTTAGATTCAGAGTTAAATAGAAGAAAATATGATATAATAGTTTGTGATTTTACTATGCCAATTATTAATGGATTACAAGTGGCGCAAAAAATTAAAGAGATAAATAAGCATATATATTTTTGTCTTATGACAGGTTGGGTAGGTTCTTTCGAGGGTCAAGAAATGAATAATGTTGATTTTGTTTTAAACAAGCCTATAAATAAAGATAGTTTGAAGCAAATGTTTTTTGATTATAAAACCAGCTTTTAATTTTTTTGCACAAATCGTGCCTCTTTTTTTAAAAAAGGATATAATAATAAGGTAAAGTAAAAAAACTTTTGTTTTATTGTGGAGGGTTACCATGGATTATGATGTACTTATTCTGGGTGGAGGTATTATAGGTTGCGCTGTGGCTTATGAAATCTCAAAATATAATCTTAATATAGCTGTAATTGAGAAAGATTATGATATAGCTGATGATGTAGCATTAATAAATACTGCTATGATATATGATGGCGTTGAAAGTGAAGATACTTTAACTGCTAGGCTTGAACGTATGGGAAATAAAATGATGGATACTATAACTGCTAAATTTAATGTTCCTTTTAAAAGATGTGGCTCCTTAATAATTGCTCAAACCGATGAAGAGGCTGCCATGATTGAAAAAACATATAATAGAGCAATAGATAGGGGCAACAAAGATGTATTAATTTTAGAATCTAAATATATATATGAAATGGAACCGAATTTAAAAGTTCATATAAAAAAAGGACTATATTCTAAAAATACAGGTGTAATTTGCCCATTTGACTTAGCTCTAGCTTATGGCGAAGTAGCTTTTGATAATGGTGTAAAATTTAGGTTAGAAGAAGAAGTAATAGACATTCAACCTATATCAAAAGGGTTCAGAGTTATTACTAATAAAAACAAATTTACTTGTAAAATGGTAATAAATACAACTCCTTCAGAAAATTATAGTATAGTAAATGAAAAAAAACTTGAAGTAAATAATAATGAAGGAATATTAAAATATATACTCTTAGATAACAATGAAAAACAAAAATTTTCTCATGCACTGTTTATGTTTAATGCTAAGGGCGAGCGCATTTACACACTTCCAACTATTGAGGGAGATACTGTTGCCGCTGTTAGTACAAAAGAGAATGTTAGTTATAATGAAGTAGTAGATAGAATATCTAAAATAACAAATGGTGTAGATAATATGGATGTTAAAATGTTTTTGGATTGGCCTTTCTTTGATGAACCTATGGTAATCGATGATAGTGGTATTGATGATGGACTTATTCAAATTAAGGGAAAACATTATGGACAGATAACAATGACTCCTGCTATAGCAAATATTGTATGTGAGAGTGTAGTTAGTAAGATGCAATGTAATCTTAAAAAAGATTTTAATGATAAGAGAAGAGAGTCTTATAAATTTAGAGAAATGTCTGATGAAGAAAGAAAAAGTATTATTAGTGTAGATGAAAAATATGGAAAAATAATATGTGCATGTGAAAAAGTAACTGAAGGGGAAATAGTGGACGCTATACGGAGACCTTTAGGTGCAAGAACAGTAGAGGGAGTTAAAAGGAGAACTGGTGCTGCCTTCGGAAATTGTCAAGGGGCGCATTGTTTAAATAAAATTGTTTCTATTTTAGCAAGAGAAACAAATAAGAAAATGACGGAAATAGTTAAGGACTCAAAAAATTCTAGTATTGTACTATATAGAATAAAAGAATTTGATAGTATGTAGGAGATGAGTTTATTTGATAGAACAACCTGATTGTAATTTAAATGAAGATGAAGCAATTTTAACAACTTTAGTTAGGGTAAAAGGTTCTAATTTGTGCAATGTGGTTTCAGTAAAAACTAGTAAGCCCATTGATAGGAAGTTATGGATTGAATGCTCAAAAGCATTAAGTAGAATACATGTAGGCCCACCTTTAAGAATAGGGGATGTAGTATGTAAGAATATACTTAATACTGGAGTTGATATTATCTGTACAAAGAATATTTAAGTAAATAACATTTAAGAGAATAATTAGTAAAGTGGCTTTAGTAATGGCTAAACTAAATATATATATATTGACTTTGTAAAAAGTGTGATGTAAAATTATTCTTAAAATAATAGCATAAAATTAAAACATAATAATGCATAAAACCTATGATGAGAATAGTAACAAAATATAAAGGTTAAGAGAGTCAGTGTTTGGTGTAAACTGATACCTTTTATTTTGTGAATCCACCTTCGAGGGACTGTGAAAAGCAGTACGGTATAACCGTTATATTTGTTAAAGAGGATTAAATATTTATATTTAATCAAGTAGGGTGGCAACGCGGAGTCTTTCGTCCCTTTTTCATGGGGATGAAGACTCTTTTTTTATATTCAAAAATAACTAAAGTATGACAATTAACACTTGTGAATAAAAAATTAATAATATATTTAAGGAGGAATATTTATGTTAGATTTAAAAAGAATAAGAAATAATCCAGAAGAGATAAAAGCATTAATGGCAGATAGAGGTGAAAATTTTGATATATCAATAATTGATGAGGTTGTAGCTCTTGATAAAAGAAGAAGAGATGTGTTAATGGAGGTTGAAGAATTAAAAAATAGAAGAAACACTCAATCTGCACTTATACCAAAGCTTAAAAAAAGCGGAGAAAATGTAGATGAAATTATGGGGCAAATGAAAAAACTTTCAGATGAAATTAAAAATTTCGATGTTGAATTGTCTGGTGTGGATGAAAAAATTAAAAATATTATGCTAAGGATACCTAATATACCGAGTGTAAATGTGCCACAAGGTGATACAGAGGAAGATAATGTTGAAGTAAGAAGATGGGGACAGCCCAAAAACTTCAATTTTGAAACTAAAGCTCATTGGGATTTAGGAATAGACAATGATATTTTAGATTTTGAAAGAGGTGGAAAGATTACAGGTTCAAGATTTACAGTATATAAAGGACAGGGTGCAAGACTTGAAAGAGCACTAATAAGTTATTTTTTAGATTGTCATGTAGATATAAATGGATATACAGAAATATTGCCTCCCTATATGGTTAATAGACAAAGTATGGTAGGAACGGGTCAATTACCTAAATTCGAAGAAGATGCCTTTAAAGTGGCTAATACAGACTATTTTTTAATACCTACAGCTGAAGTACCCGTTACAAATATTTATAGAGATGAAATATTAAATGGTGAGGATTTGCCTATAAGACATGTTGCTTATAGTGCGTGTTTTAGATCAGAAGCAGGATCTGCAGGAAGAGATACTAGAGGACTTATAAGGCAACACCAATTTAATAAGGTAGAACTACTTAAATTTACAAAACCTGAGGATTCCTATGCAGAACTTGAAAAATTACTTGTAGATGCAGAGTCGGTATTACAAGGACTTGGGCTACCTTATAGGATAGTTAAGATATGTAAGGGCGATTTAGGATTTACAGCATCATTTAAATATGATATTGAAGTTTGGATGCCAAGTTATAAGAAGTATGTTGAAATATCAAGCTGTAGTAATTTTGAGGACTACCAAGCAAGGCGTGCAAATATAAGGTATAAAGATGATAAAAAAGATAAACCTAAGTATATTCATACACTAAATGGATCAGGAGTAGCAGTAGGAAGGGCATTAGCCGCAGTACTTGAAAATTATCAAAATGTAGATGGATCAGTAACTATTCCAGAGGCATTAGTGAAATATATGGGTGGTAAAAATATAATTTCAAAATAAATGGTTAATTTAATATATACTATAATAAGTATAAAGAAATAACTTGAATATTTATAACTTAGGTACCTTTAAAAAAATGTATATTATATTTTTCTAAAGGTACCTAAGTTGTTTACTTATCATAAATTTTAAAATTTTATATAGGATATTGTAAGAAAAACAGAAATTATGTTGACAGATTATATTTATGCTGATATAATAAATATTGTTGTTAGTATGTGGAGGAATGGTCGAGTTGGTTTAAGGCACCAGTCTTGAAAACTGGCGTACGTGTGAGCGTACCGTGGGTTCGAACCCCACTTCCTCCTCCATTTTTTTTTGTAAGCACATAAAATTAAGCTGTGGAGAAGTACTCAAGTGGCTGAAGAGGCGCCCCTGCTAAGGGTGTAGACCGGGTAACCGGTGCGAGGGTTCAAATCCCTCTTTCTCCGCCAGAAACATCTAACATTTGTTAGGTATTTTTTTATTTTTAGATGTGAAAATAAATAATTTTTAACAAATACATTGACAGGTTATATTTATGATGATATAATAAATCTTGTCGTGGACATGGAGGAATGGTCGAGTTGGTTTAAGGCACCAGTCTTGAAAACTGGCGTACGTGTGAGCGTACCGTGGGTTCGAACCCCACTTCCTCCTCCATTTTTTTTATAAGCACATAAAATTAAGCCGTGGAGAAGTACTCAAGTGGCTGAAGAGGCGCCCCTGCTAAGGGTGTAGACCGGGTAACCGGTGCGAGGGTTCAAATCCCTCCTTCTCCGCCAGAAACATCTAACATTTGTTAGGTGTTTTTTTATGTTTATTTTTAATGAATTATCCAATTAAATTACAAAAATAAATTCACAATTTATTGAATTAAGTATAAAAAAAGGGTATAATTATAATAGTTAAATAATAAAAAAATTTAAGATTATTAATAAGGAGAGAATATGCTAAAAGGAAATAAAGTATTATTGAGAAGTGTTGAGAGACGGGATTTGAATATATTTTATGATATTTGGTGTGATGAAGAAGTTAGAAAACTTGATGGTAATTTTATATTACCTCCATCTAAAGAGGACATATTAAATAATTTTAATAAATTTGTTAATATTGATAAAAAATATATCAGTATTGTGAATGAAAAAGGTGTAGTTGTAGGCTATATAACTTATAAAGAAGTTAGTGGATGTAAAAATGTATACGTGTTAGGTATAGCTATAGGCCAGAACTTTTGGAATAGAGGATATGGACAAGACTCTATAAAGACATTGCTTAAGTATTTGTTCATGGATATGGCTGCACATAGAGTAGAACTAGAAGTACTAGACTTTAATTTAAGAGCGATTCAGTGTTATAAAAAATGTGGATTTTTAGAAGAAGGAAAGAAGAGAAAAACTTGCTTTTCCTATGGGGATTATAGGGATGTAATTATTATGGGAATCCTTGGAGATGAATTTATAAAGGGAATTTTGAAAATAAACCTTTACTCCTAACGTATAATATGTTAGTATTGTAATGAAGTTTATGCGTTGGTAGCTCAGTTGGATAGAGTAGCTGGCTACGAACCAGTTGGTCGCAGGTTCGACTCCTGTCCGACGCACCATAACAAATGTAGGTACCTCAATGATTTGAGGTACCTATTGCTTTTTTTGATAAAACAGGATAAATATCAATTTGGTATTTATTGTTACAATAGATTAGTATAAATTATTAAGATTACTATAGAATATGATAAGAAAGCAGAGATCTTATTTTCTCTGCTTTTTATTTTACATAAAATAAGTTCAGAATATATAATTTTAGGTATATATTATACTAATAAAATGGAAAAGCAAAGATGTGTTGTAAAAATAACCTATTTAGCTATGAAGTATAAAAAACTATTAATTCATAATAACTTTCAAATGAGCTTACGATCTTAATTAATATCTAATTATATTAATATTTAATAAAGATGTTAAATGGAACGCAGAAAATTAGGGGGCAAAAAAACATGAAACAAATGAAAAACACACTAATGATATTTATAGTGGCAATTTTTGTAATGGCCGGAGTTTTAGGCAATGTTGTAGCAAAAGCTGAAGTAGTTAATTCAGTTACTCCAATAATAAATTATGTTGGAGTAGACCATTCACCGCTAGTAGTAGGAGATACTGAAACTTTTACAGTAACTTCATAAAAGTTTGTAGGTAAAGTACAATACAGAGCATTCCTTTTCGACGGCAAAACATGGAATGAATTAACCAGCGGATATAGCGTTGCAGTAGATGCTAAAACTCCATATGTATTACCAGAAACACCAGCATTTAAATCAGGAAAATACGAGTTATCAGTTTGGGTAAAAAGAGCAGGAACTCCATCATACATATTTAAAGAAGCGGGAACTTATATGGTTATTGTACACGCAAACACAGTTAATTCACCAACTTGGAAAAATTATATAGTTGGCAAAACAACGGGAGCCTATGAAGCATTTAAAACAATTATGGTAACTGTTAATGATTCATCAGTAGCTTTAGGAAAACCCGGAACAATAAATGCTATTAGTGATGGAACAGATATAACAAATAAGTTTACTGATAAATATTTTAAAAGTTATGTATATTCTCTGATAGGAAAAACTAGTCCGAGTCCAATACTTTATTCTGATGTGAAAGGCATTAAAACCTTAAGTTTCTATAGTGAAAATATAAGTAATTTATGTGGGATTGAGTATTTTAAAGCATTAACTGAGTTAGTTGTTCTAATAAGGTAGGAAGCGATTTAAGTAAAGATATAGTATTAGCTGATTTAACTTGTACTAATAATCAACTAACAACCCAGTAACTATAATGGTTACTGGGTTTGTTTTATTGTTTAATTTCTTTTTCTTCTAAATTAACATCACTAATGTCACTAGTCATATTGGACAGCTTATACATAATAGCCATCTCAGTGTTTGAAACGCCACTATTGCTTTTATTAGCATCTAATTGATTAATTGAATTTTTTGATTTTCCTAACTTATTTTTATTCATAATTATCTGCTCCCTTCAAAACAAAAATCACATTACATATATCAGATGCATTATATAGCTTAACCATTTTCTTAGAAAGTATGACTTAATACTTCATTTAAAAATATAGGAAGAAGTCAGTTAGAATTATAAAATAGCAGTTTATAATTGAAATAAAAAGTAAATACACTAATATAGAAAAAATAATATATATTATACCGATAATAGGGAAATATATATTATTATGTAATTACAAATTACAGGTTTTATGTTAATATATATGAAGAAATATTTTTTTGGATTATTCAAAATATTTATACAATATTGTAATATTTTTTATTAAAAATGAATTAGGGGGGACTTTATGAGTTTTAAAAATTGGAATCTTAGAAAAAAACATGAAAGTAAAGATATTGTGCAAAAGGAAAACAAAACTTCCAAACTATTCAAGACGATTAAAAGTATGAATATTAAGAAAGATTCTTTGGAATTACCAAACAATGATAACAAAGCAGTAAAATCATTTAAAAGTGGAACATCCAAAACATCTATAAAAAACAATAATAAAAAAGGTATTTCCATTAGAAAGAAAATACCACTTCTTATTGGTACATTAATAATTATATCCATGGTGGCGACCTCTGTTTTTACTTATATAAAGTCATCAACTATAATATTTGATCAAAGTAAAGCAGAAATGATGTCTGTTAATAAAGGAGCAATAGAAACTATTTCCGTTATGATAGAAAAGCAGCAAGCTCAAGTACAGGCCATATGCAATACTAAGCAAATAATGGAGATTATGAAATTAAAGGGTAAACCTGATGCAATTTCCTTGGGACAATATAAAAATGTGGTTAATGAAAATAATGACAAGTTTTCTGCATATATTTCTAATAATACAAATGTTGAAAGAGTTTTTTTAGTTGATGTAAATGGGAATATAATATCAGATAGTAATAAAGGGGCTATAGGAAAAAATGTAGCAGACCAAACTTATCATTCCATTAGCGCAAGTGGTGGACTAGCTGTAAGTGAGACTATGAAATCTGAAATATCAGGAAATGCGGTTATGGTTTTTACAAGCCCCGTGATAACTGAGGATAAATATGGTCAACCATTAGGTTACGTAGCAGTATCTGTATATGCAGAGAGCTTTTCAAAGTATATGAAAAATATAGGTGTATCTAATAGTAAATCAAGCTATGCTTTTTTAGTTGATGAAAAAGGAAAAATGTTATACCACAAAACCAAAGAAAAGATAGGAAAAGATGTTGAAAATGTAGTTATAAAGGCTATAGTGGATAAAGTTGTAAAAGGACAAAAGGTTGTAGCTGGAACGGAGCAGTATACTTTTGAGGGAGTTAAAAAGTTCTCCTCTTATGGAATTGTTCCAATTACAAATTGGACATTGGTTGTTACTGGAGATATGAATGAGATTAGACAACCGGTGAATAAAATGACAGAGGGGATTTTGATAATAGCAGCAATTATAGGTATATTTTCCATATTAATTGGATTGGTTGTATCGAATATTATAGTAAATCCATTAACAAAGGTAACACTACTAGTGGATAAAACTTCTAAATTGGATTTAAGCGAGGACAAGGGTATAGAGGATTTAATTAAAACTAATGATGAAATTGGGACTATATCTAGAGCTATAGTTAATATGAGAAAGACATTAAAAGATGTTGTACTTGATTTAATTGAGGCTTCAGAAAATATAACTAATAATGCTCTTACCGTTGAAGAACTTACGGATATATTAAAAGTGAAAGCAGAAGAGAGCTCTATTGAAACTGAAAGTCTATCAGCTGGAATGGAACAAACAGCAGCTACAGCGGAGGAAATTTCTGCTTCTTCAGGAGAGATGGAAAGCATGGTTAATACAATAGCCAAGAAAGCTTCAGAAGGATCTAATATAGCAGAAGGTATTGTTCAAAAGGCGATGGGAATTACTGTTTCTACTAAAGAGTCTAAAAAAGATACAGATAAGATTTATAATGATGTAAAGAAGCAATTAGAAGTTGCAATAGCAGGTTCAAGAGCAGTTGAGGAAATACATGGATTAGCAACCTCTATATTGCATATAACTAGCCAAACTAATTTATTAGCATTAAATGCTGCTATTGAAGCTGCCAGGGCGGGAGAAGCAGGGAGAGGTTTTGCAGTAGTAGCAGATGAGGTTAGAAAGCTAGCAGAGCAATCTGGAGCTACAGCAGCCAACATCCAAAATGTAGTTAAAGCTGTAAATGATTCTGTAAAAAATTTATCTAATAGTTCTACTAAAATGTTAAATTTTATGGATGAAGAGGTATCTCTAAATTATGAGATTATTATGGGTACGGGAAAAGAATATATGGATGATGCAGAAAATTTCAATAAATTTATGAAAGAATTTAATCAAACAGCACAACATTTGAATATATCAATAAATGGAGTTACTACTGCAATAAATCAAGTAGCAGGTACTGTTAATGAAGGTGCGGAAGGTATATCTAGTATATCAAGCAAGGGAATTGATATAGTAAGTAAAATGGAAGAAATAAAAAGCACTACCGGTGGAAATAAAATTAGTGCGGAAAAATTAAAAGATATAACCTCAAAATTTAAAATATAATAAAAATAGGACTGAAAGATTATTTCAGTCCTATTTTTTCGCCTAATGTTACAGAAGTTTCAAAACCTAATTTTGTTTGGGCGAGTATTTCTTCATTTATTTTTACAACGTCTTTTTTAAAGAATAGGATAACGGTGGAGCCACCAAATTTGAAATAACCTTTTTCCTCTCCCTTTGTAATTCGCGCATTTGGAGTATAACCTTGAATAATTGAGCCCACGCAAGTGGCACCAACCTCCATATAAATAACATCTGAAAAATTATCTGAGTGAAATATACTCCATTCTCTTTTATTCTGACAAAATAGTTTTTTTACATTTTTTAAGGCTATAGGATTTACAGAATAATAATGACCCTTAATTTTAGTTGTCTCGCCACATACTCCACTATCAATAAAATGAAACCTATGATAATCAGTTGGGCATAATCTAAAAATTAAGCAAGTACCACCATGATATAAATTGTATATTTCGTTATTTTCCACTAGTTCTTTAAGGGAATAAGTAAATCCTTTTATTTGAACCAAACCATCTAGGTCAATATTCTCATAAGCAGAGATTTTGCCATCACAAGGTGAAATTAAAACATTATCATCCTTAGGGATTATTCGACCAGCTGGATTTAATTCTCTTATAAAAAATTCATTAAAAGAGGAATATTGATCAGACGTCTTTTGGTACAATGACATATCAATATTGAAATCTTCAATAAAACCCTCAATTTTTTTACAACTTATTTTTGTGTCACAGTAATAACCATATAATTTTGAAAATAGCTTTTTCTTAAGTAATAACTCAACTAGTCCAATTCCTACAGGAGAGCAGTAAGACCAATTCAAATATTTTTCACCAGCTACCTTTTCGATTTCATATTTATTTTCTTTTCTATTGTAATATTTAATCATAAAATACCTCGTTCTTATAGTTTATAGTTTTCCAGATTTTATTATAGAAATTAATAACCAAAAGCCCATAAATGCTGCAGTTACAAAACCAGTTATACCAATAAGGGATATATTATATATTTTAGGGCCTATATTGGAATTTAAAATTGTAGAAGAACCTATAATCATAGAAGAAATAATAAGTCCAAAAACTAATCTGTTTATACCTTTATTTAACTCGTTTATAGGAGTGTTTAGGTTCTTATGCTCTAGTTGTAACTTGGCTCTTCCGCTTATTAGACTATCAGATAGTTCTATGATTTTTGATGGAAGTCTAAAGGAGTCTTTTATAAATGCATATGAACGGATAAGCAAAGTGTTAAGGTCTAAATCGGCTAATAGTGAAAATTTACTATTGGCTTTAACATAAGGTATAGCTATATCTATTATTTTTATATCTGGAGCAATACTTGCAATTACACCTTCTAAAATCACAAGGCCGCGTATTAGGAGTGTTAAATCACGGGGCAAACGGATATTGTTTTGTTTTGCTATATCAAAAATTTCAGAGAGCATAACTGAAACTTGGATATTGCTTAGCGATACTGAAAGGTAATTAATAAGAAGATAATCTAAATCCTCATATAGTTTATTTCTATCTACATATCCTTTTTTTATCCCTATAGATAAAAGAGCAGAAATCATTTTGTTTATGTCATTAAAAGCAACTGCAGATATCATATCGTTTAGCGTGGATTTTATAGAACTTGAGAGACTTCCCATAATTCCAAAATCGATAAAGCAAATTTTGCCTTCACATACAAAAATATTTCCAGGATGTGGATCTCCGTGAAAAAAACCATCTTCTAGCACTTGTTTTAAATAAGACAAAGCTAATTTTTTACCTAAATCATCAAGATCATAATGGCCGTTTTTCAGTTTATTCATATCATCTACTTTAAAACCATAAACTCGTTCCATAGTTAGAACCTTGGTACTACATAATTCGCAAACTACGTAAGGTACATATAAAAATGCAACATCCTTGTTGAAAGCTTTAAAAGTATTTATGTTTTTTGCTTCATTATTAAAATCAAGTTCAAGCTCCGTAATTAAAAGTATTTCATGTAAGGCTTCTTCTGGATCAATAAGTGCATCAGAAAATCTTGCCTTTGTAAGCTTTATTATGCGAACCAGTATAGAGATATCCAGTTTCATCTTTTCAGCAATATCTGGTCTTTGCACCTTTACTACAACTTCTCTACCGTCTTTTAATATAGCTTTATGTACTTGAGAAATAGATGCTGAGGCTAGTGGTTTTTCATTAAACTTTTCAAAACACTCAGTTGTTGATACTTTAAATTCATCAAAAAATACTTTGTTTATGGTTTCAATATTTTCTGGAGCAACATTATCTTGAAGCTTTGAAAGTTCTGCTATATACTCTGGGGATAACAAATCTGGCCTTGTACTAAGTATTTGGCCAATTTTTATAAAAGTAGGGCCAAGCTCTTCAAAGGCTTTCCTTAAATTTTCAGGGAGTTTATTTTTTTTATTAAAATTATAGTCTACAATATAGCCAAAGCCATAGGAACCAAGAACTTTAACAATTTCTCTAAATCTATTAACAGATTTTCGTCGCATTTTATACCTCACTTAAATCATCACCTGCAGTGCTGAAATGTTGTTAAAGTGAAAAGCCCTAGAGTTAATAGTAGGACTTTCATTTTAATTATAATATTTATTTATGGTAGGGTTATTTCCAAATGTGCTAACCTTTTATCTAGTTTATCAATATCTTCTTTAGTTGCAAAGTTCATTTCTTTTAGGAGTAAAACCATATCTTCCTTTGTAAGCGGGGTGTGCTCTTTTTTGAAAGTGGGACCTCCATCTTTTTTTTCTTTTACAGTTCTTTTTAGTTCTTCAGATAAATCTTTGCCCTCTTCAAAGGTTATCTTACCCTTTTTTACAAAATCATCTATTAGACTTGTAGCTTTCTCATAAGTGTAAGCTGCAGATCCAAGGCCAGCTAGGAAAAAATTCTTGATATCGTTACTCAATCAAAACACCTCCAATTAATAGTATATAATGTACATTATATACTATTTCATATATTAAAATACTAACAATAAATTAACACCCTCAATTTTTAATATTAAGGGCGTTATTTCACTATTATATAGGCTCACTTTTAGTTTCGTCTATAGCAACTCTTATATTTGATAAATCATTTAGAGCATCAAATATCTTAAACAAGAATCAAATGTGGTATATTAAGACATTATCATAAATGAATCATAAAAATTTAAGTTTTAAACATCCATAGGTTGACATATTTATAAAAGTGTAATACTATATTATAGTACAAATAAATATGCACCCGTAGCTCAGTAGGATAGAGCGTCCCCCTCCTAAGGGGAAGGCCGGAGGTTCGACTCCTCTCGTGTGCACCAGAAAAAGCTAGCAAAGTAATACTTTGCTAGCTTTTTCTTATTTCCTTGGAAATTAAAAAGCACATAAAATTTTTGAAAGAACATAAATTAAATTTTTTTATAACCCTTTTATAGTACAATAGAAATAACCAAAGTCCAAATTTAAAGCGAGGTTTTCACATGTTTAAAATAATGATAGTAGAAGATGATGTTAGGATAAAAGAAATATTGCTTGAAAATATAGTAAGATGGGGCTTTGATGGAAAAGCCGTTGAGAACTTTAATGAGGTGTTTGTAGAGTTTTCGAAATATTCTCCCCATTTAATTCTTATGGATATAAACCTGCCATTTTTTGATGGCTATTATTGGTGTGGTAAGATCAGAGAAATATCAAAGGTTCCTATTATATTTGTTTCTTCAAGAAATAATAATATGGATGTAATAATGGCAATTAATATGGGTGGGGATGATTTTATTCAAAAGCCTTTTTCACTAGAAATATTGATGGCCAAAATAAACGCATTGATAAGAAGAACATATTCCTACGCAGATGCGCAGACTAATGTGCTCCAGTATAAAAATATTGTTTTAAATATGAAGGATAACAGCGTATTTTTTAAAGATAAGAGAGTAGAACTTAGCAGAAATGAATTTAGCATTCTATACTTACTTATGAAAAACAATGGTAATTTAATAAGCAGAGATAAAATTATGCGAAGTCTCTGGGAGGATGAAAGTTTTGTTGATGATAATACCCTTACAGTGAACATTAATAGATTGCGTAAAAAATTAGAGAATATTGAACTGGAAGACCTAATTAAAACAAAAAAAGGGCAAGGGTATATAATACTATGAAATTTAGAAATTTTTTAAGGGACAGGATATTTTTAATTTTGTTTTATTTTATGTTGATGATATTTATTTCATCTGTAGTGTATTTTAATAATGTAGTAAAAATAAGTATTGAAAATATAGTCTATATCAATATAGTAGGTTTTATTATGTTTATACTTTACTTAATATTTGAGTATATAAAAAATAAAAGATATTATGATGTCATTAAATATATTATAGAAAACCAGGAAGAAAATAGTATTAATTCTTTGCCTAAATCATTAAATTATGAACAAAAGCTATATGGAGAACTTCTTATGAAGGTTAATGAAGAATTTAATTTAAAAATCAATGAATTATATGAAGCAAAAAAAGAAAATGCAGACTTTATAAATTCCTGGGTTCATGAGATAAAAACACCTATTTCTGCATGCAGATTGGTTATAGAAAATAGTGCGTATAAGTCTAAGGAGGAAACCTTAAGTAACCTAGAAGATGAAATAGATCACATAGAGAATTATGTTGAACAAGCATTATACTATTCACGATTAGACAGCTTTTCAAAGGACTATTTAATAAATGAAATAAATATGCATAGTCTAATTATGGGAGTTGTAAAAAAACATGCAAAGGAGTTTATAGGTAAAAAAATAAAGATAGAAATAAATGACTTAGAATTTACTATAGACTCAGATAAAAAGTGGCTTTTCTTTATTCTAGATCAGATTTTATCAAATTCATTAAAATATACAGGTAGCAATGGACTTATAAAAATCAGTGGAACATTAAATTTGAATGGAAAGCAGCTTATTATTGAAGATAATGGTATTGGAATAAAAGCTGAGGATATTCAAAGGGTTTTTGATAAAGGATTTACTGGATATAATGGACGAGAAGATTTTAAAGCTACAGGCATGGGACTCTATTTATCAAAAAATCTTGCCACAAAGCTTGGACATCACATAACTATTGAATCTAAACCTTCTAAATTTACTAGGGTAACAGTTCATTTTCCAAAGCTTATAGATTATTACAGGGTTACAAGCTAAAAATATGGTTTGTAGCCTTATTTTTTTAAAACTTACAACAATGTAAGTTTTAAGGTCACTTTGTAACCTTATACAATGGATTGAATACTTGGTTTGTTATAAGATTTAATTGTAATAAGCGAAAGGTCTTAACGACATTTCAGCACCGCAGGTGATGATTTAAGGAGGAAATATAAATGGAAAATGTATTAGTTGCCAGAAATTTAAAAAAGGTATATGGCTCAAGGGGTAATGTTTATACTGCTTTAAATGATATAAACCTTGAGATAAAAGAGGGAGAGTTTATTGGAATAATGGGTCCCTCAGGTGCAGGGAAAACTACATTGTTAAACATTATATCAACTATAGATAAGCCAACTTCAGGAGTAGTAACTATTGATAAGGAAGATTTAGCAAAAATGAATGAAGACAAGTTAGCTTCTTTTAGAAGAGATAAATTAGGTTTTATATTTCAAGATTTCAATTTGCTTGATACTTTAACTTTAAAAGAGAATGTGGTACTTCCTTTAGCACTTGCTAGAGTAAACATAAAAGATATTGAAGAACGGGCTAGTATTATAGGAACTACTTTAGGTATAAAGGATATATTTAATAAATATCCTTATGAGGTATCTGGTGGACAAAAACAAAGAGCGGCTGCTGCTAGAGCTATTATTACTAAACCAAAACTTATATTAGCGGATGAACCTACAGGAGCCTTAGATTCTAAGTCTTCCACTGAGCTTTTGCAGGCTCTAAGTGATTTAAACCAGGTTCAGAAAGCTACTATTATGATGGTAACTCATGATGCCTTTGCTGCCAGCTATTGCAAACGAATAATATTTATAAAAGATGGTTCCTTATTTACGGAGCTTGTAAAGGGCACAACGACGCGAAAAGAATTTTTTAAAAAAATACTAGATGTGCTGGCTGCCTTAGGCGGTAACTTTGATGAAGTAACAATTTAACTTAGAGAGGATGTGATAAAGATGACTTTATTTAATATTACTTTTAGAAACATAAAAAGAAATTTTCATAACTATTTAATATATTTTGTATCCATGGTATTTTGTATAATGATTTATTATACTTTTACATCTATAGAATATAATAAACAGGTTGCGGACTTAGCAGCGGATTCTATGAAAGTAAGTACAGCTTTTAATGCAGCTTCAATTGTCATAGCAGTTTTCGTAGCTATGTTTATATGGTATTCAAACTCCTTTTTTACTAAAAAGAGAAAAAAGGAAGTAGCTTTATACTCCATGCTGGGAGTTAAGAAAAAGCAGATAGGAAGAATGTTGTTTTATGAGAATCTAGTAATGGGAGCACTGGCCCTTGCTTGCGGCATATTAATAGGAACTTTATTTTCAAAGCTATTTGTAATGATTTTAATTCATATTATGAGCTTTGATGTAAATGTTAAATTTGCTATATCCTTAAAGGCTATTATTAGTACAATTGAAGTATTTTTAGTAATATTTATTATAGCATCTGTCCATTCCTATACACTAATTTATAGATTTCAGCTTATAGAATTGTTTAAATCAGAGAAGGTGGCACAGAAGCAACCAAAAGCCTCACTAGTATTAGCTCTACTTTCAATAATTTTTATTGGAACAGGTTATTACATGGCATTAACTTATAAATTTGATAACTTAGCTATATTGATAGTTATACTAGTTAGTACAGTAATTGGAACTTACATGTTTTTCTCTTCCTTGATAATATTTATAGTTAAACTTTCTAAGAAAAATAAGGTTAAATATTTTAGAGGCTTAAACATGATAGGTACTTCTCAACTTTTATATAGAATAAAAGCGAATGGAAGATCTTTAGCTACTATTGCGGTGCTTAGTGCTACCACCATTACGGCTATGGGAACTGCAGCATCACTTTATTATGATCAAGTAAATAGTATAGATAAAGTGACCCCTTTTAGTTATGATTATAAGAGTAATGGAAAAAGTATGGATGAACAAATTAAGCAAATCATAAATAAGTATCCCAGTAATAAAATTAAAAGTTCTACGAATAGTGAATTTATGATTATAGATAGTAAATGGCCTGAGTTATCGAAGATGGAATTGCATCCAGTAACAAATTCAAAATCCTTTGTTATATCAGAAAGTACCATGAAAGAATTATCAAAAGCACGAGGAATGGATTACAATATATCTTTAAAGTCAGATGAAGTTCTTTTTTTTATGAGTATGTATTCAGATAAGATAATGGAAAATCCTGTGGGAAAGAATATAGAACTTAAAATAAAGGGAAAAAAAGTACCATTAAGAATAAAATATTTTAAGGAAGGACTTTTAACCAATGTACTTTCTATAAATAACGTACATATGCAGGATACTGTAGTCGTAACGGATGACATTTACAGTAAATTATATGATAAAGATAAGGTTGTAAAAAGCACATTCATAAACATTGAAAATCAAAGGGAAAGTAAGGACCTTACAGCAGAAATAGACAGAACTTTAGGTGGTAATGCCCTATCGTCATATTATGGATGGTACAGGGATACTATGACTAACATGGGTATTATAATATTTTTAGCTTCCTTTATAGGTTTTGTATTTTTGATTTGCACAGGAAGTATAATATTTTTCAAACAACTGTCAGAGGCTGGCGAGGATAAAGAAAGATACGACATACTAAAGAAAATCGGTGTAAAAAAATCAGAGATAAGAATTTCTATAGCAAGGCAGATGGCCTTTATATTTGCGCTACCCTTAATCATTGGAATAACACATAGTATTATTGCATTAACAATTCTGCAAATTGTACTTAGTTCAAGCTTAGTATATCCAGTATTTATAACTGTAGGACTATATACTCTAATTTATTTAATATATTATATACTAACAGTTAATTCTTATTGCAAAATAGTAGATGCAAAAGCATAGATGTAAATGCTAAAATAAATGTATTGAAAGTCTGACAGTTTTAAAGTATAATAATTACTAAAGAATAATCATTAAACAATAAAGGGGTTAACATGATAAAAGATTTTATGCATGAATCATTAGAAGAAGCGAAAAGATCATTATTTTTAAATGAAGTACCTGTAGGTGCAGTTATAGTTAAAGATAACAAAATAATTGCTAGAGCACACAACCTCCGCGAAACGCTTCAAGATGCAACTGCTCATGCGGAGATTTTAGCTATAAAAAAAGCCTGTGACGTCTTAGGCACTTGGAGATTAACAGGATGTGATATGTACGTAACCCTAGAACCTTGTCCTATGTGTGCAGGAGCTATATTACAGTCTAGGATAAGTAAATTATACATAGGAATCTTTGATCCTAGCGTAGGGGCTTGTGGTTCAGTTATAAATCTTATTCAAAATGATGCATTAAATCACTGGACAGAAATAAATTGGTTATATAACGCGGAATGTGGAAATTTATTGACTGATTTTTTTAAAGATAAAAGATAAAGTGAAAGGAGATAAATATAATGGATGGGAATATAAATAATGAAATAATGGATAAACTTACAAAGGTATGTTTATGTAAGGCTATACCAAGATCTACAATAAAAAAGGCTATTCAAAATGGCGCAACAACGCTAGAAGAGGTTCAAAAAGCTACAGGAGCTGGGTCAGGTGGATGCAAAGGCCATAGGTGTACTCCTAAGATAGAGGAACTCTTAAAAAGTCAATTGGAGAACTAGTCACATAGGTTAAGAAATATATATTAAAAGCGAAGCCAAGTGGTTTCGTTTTTGTTTTTTGAAGATTATTTATTGTAATATGGCTTAAACTATAAAATAAAAGTAGAATTAGCATAAAAAAATATTTTTTATGTATTGACAACGATATCATAATATACTAAAATGAACACAAGTGAAAGCAAATGAAACTAAAACAAATACAAACGAACATTAATGTTATTCCAAATATGATAAAAGGAAGTTTTTAAATTATGTTTGCCGAGGAAAGAAAATCGAAAATATTAGATATTTTAAATAAAGATGGGAAGGTAAAAGTATGTGAGTTATCCCAGATATACGAAGTGTCAGAAGTTACCATTAGACGTGATCTTCAAGAATTAGAAGAGGCAGAACTTATAAAAAGAGTACATGGTGGAGCGGTATTAAATGATAATACTAAATTTGAACCTACTTTTTCAGAAAAGATAGATAAGTTTTATGATGAGAAAGAATCTGTAGGAAAGCTTGCAGCATCCATGATAGTAGATGGGGAGACAATAGTTTTAGATGCAGGTACAACTACTCTTAACATTGCCAGGCATATAGCAGCTAAAAATGTAACGATTTTAACAAATTCTGTGGATATAGCTTTTGAACTTGCTAAAAAACAGAATGTGGAAGTAATTGTTACTGGTGGTACATTGCGATGGGAAACTAGAGCACTGGTAGGACCTGTAGCAGATAATACATTTAAAAATTTCAAGGTAGACAAAGCATTTATAGGCGTTAATGGTGTATGCATTATTAATGGACTTACCACACCAAATGTTATAGAAGCTAGCACTAAAAGAGAAATGATAAAAATAGCCAGGAAAATTATAGTAGTATGTGATCATACTAAGTTTAACAAAGTTTCCTTTGCTAAAATTGTTGACCTAGATAGTATTGATACAATTATTACAGACAATCAATTAGATGACGAATTAATAGAAAAGTTTGAAGAAAAAGATGTAAAAGTTATCAAAGCAAAATAAATTGGGGTGATAAAATGATAATAACAGTTACTCTAAACCCAGCTTTAGACAAAACTATTGATATAGACGGATTTAAAATTGATACTGTCAATAGAATTGTGTCTACAAGAGTTGATGCTGGAGGTAAAGGCATCAATGTATCTAAAGTTATTAAGGAGTTAAAGCATAAGAGTATAGCCTTGGGTTTTTTAGGTGGAAGCAGTGGAAATCAAATAAAAAATTATTTGGATGATTTAAATATTGACAATAATTTTTTAACTGTAAAAGGAGAAACTAGAACTAATTTAAAAATTTTTGATAAGGTTAATAATACATATACAGATATAAACGAAAATGGACCTAGGTTAGGAGAAAAAGATATCACTAATATAAAACAGGAAATTATGAAACATTGTAAAGATGATTCTATAGTAGTTCTTTCAGGTAGTGTGCCAAGTGGAGTGAGTACTTCCATATATGCTGACATAATTAAAAGCATAAAAACCAAGGGTGGTAAGGCTATATTAGATGCAGAGGGGCAGCTGCTAATGCAAGGAATTAAAGCTGGTCCATATATGGTAAAACCAAATATAGACGAACTTGAAAAAGCATTTGATATAAGCATTAATAGCGAAGATGAAGTTATTGAAACTGCAAAAAAAATATTAGAGCATGGAGTAAAATATGTAGTGATTTCATTAGGCTCTAAGGGGTCCATATTCATAAGTGACCATAAAGTAGCAAAAGTAACAGGTATAAAGGTAGAAGTTAAGAGTACAGTGGGCGCTGGTGACTCTATGGTTGCAGCAATGGCTGTAGCGGTTCAGGAAGACTACAGTTTTGAGCAAGCTATAAAACTAGCTTGTGCAACAAGTACAGCTAATGTAATGACGGAAGGAACACAAACAGGAAGATTCCTTGACATAGAGAAATTGAAAAAGGAAATAACTATAAATTATATAACGAAAGGATACTATGGTATTTAAAGCAGCTATAGCTATTCCACATGGTGGTATATTTATATTATTGATTCCAAATGCAGTTACTAATGTGGGTGCATATATATTATCCATAGTAGTTGGTACAGTAATAACGGCTCTTATGATTTTATTATTGAAAAAAGATATTATTGTTAAAGAAGTAAATTAATAATTAATTTAGGAAGCGCTAATGAATTTAATCATTGTTTATACATGTGCAATAGGGTAAAATATATATATAATTTTAAAAATAACTTAGTTTTAGGAAGAATCTAAGATGAAAAGGAGATGTCTTTATGTACGAAGCAGAAATTGTGTTAATGAATGAGCAAGGTTTGCATGCAAGACCAGCAAGTATTGTGGCTAAAAAAGCATCTAAGTTTGCTTCACATATAACTTTAATCAAAGACGATAAAGAGTATAATGCAAAAAGTATAATAAATATATTAAGTATGGCAGCTTCAAAAGGTGATAAAATTAAGATTGTAGCGTCTGGAGACGATGAAAAAAAAGCAGTAGAAGAATTAAAAATAGTAATTGAAAAAGAAATCGTAGAACTTTAAAAAATAATGGTTTATAAAGAATCATATATAAAGTAATATTCACTCCTAGGCTAGTAAAATACTTAAATTTACTGCAAGGAGTGAATTTCGCTTATAAGGAGGTTATTTAATGAAAGGCATTGGAGTTTCACCTGGAATAGTAATAGGAAAAGTACTATTAAAAGAAGAAAAGAAGATCATTATAGAAAAAAAAGATATTATAAATTATAAAGATGAAATTAAAAGATATAAGGTGGCTATGGAAAATAGCAAGAGTGAAATTCAGGACATATATAATAATGTGTTAAAAAGTATGGGTGAAAAAGAAGCTACCATATTTGAAGCTCATTTAATGATCCTGGAAGATCCAGAAATGCTTCAGCAAATCGAGAAAAAAATTCAAGATGATAAAGTTAATGCTGAGTGGGCACTAAAAGAGATTTCAGAAATGTTTATAGCTATGTTTGATGCTATGGATAATGAATATATGAAAGAAAGAGCAGCAGATATAAAAGATGTAACAACAAGACTTATGAAAAAATTATTAAATATAGAGGATGTTAACTTTGCACAATTAGCTAATGAAGTTGTAATTGTGGCGCGTGACTTAACTCCATCTGATACATCACAGATAGATAAAAAAAAGGTTTTAGGTTTTATAACGGAAATTGGTGGAAGAACTTCACATTCCGCTATAATGGCTAGAACTTTAGAAATACCAGCAATAGTTGCAGTTAAGGATATAACCAGTATTGTTAAAAATGGAGATTTAATTGTTTTTGATGGTGAAGAAGGGTTAATATACATTAATCCAGAGGAAAAAATAGTAAAGCTTTATGAAGAAAAAAAAGAAGAATATAATAAATCTCAAAAAGAACTAGATTTATTAATAGGAAAAGAAAGCATCACTACTGATGGAATAAAAGTAGAATTATCTGCAAATATTGGAACACCAAAAGATTTAGAGAGTGTTTTAAATAATGATGGTGAAGGTATAGGATTATATAGGTCTGAGTTTTTATATATGGATAGGGCATCAGCACCAACAGAGCAGGAACAGTATGAAGCCTACAAGGAAGTTGCGCAGAAAATGAAAAACAAACCTGTGGTTATTAGAACACTAGATGTTGGTGGCGATAAGGAATTAGATTATTTAAATCTGCCCAGCGAGATGAATCCTTTTTTAGGATATAGAGCTATAAGAGTTTGTTTAGATAAGGTAGATATATTTAAAACTCAATTAAGAGCTATACTAAGAGCTAGTGCCTATGGAAATATTAAAATAATGTTCCCAATGATTTCAAGTATTGAAGAATTAAGAGCAGCAAAGGCAATTTTACAGGGAGTAAAAAATGATTTACATAAAGAAAATATAGAATTTAATGAAAAGTTAGAAGTAGGAATTATGATAGAGATACCTGCAGCTGCTATTATTTCTGATTTGTTTGCGAGTGAGGTAGACTTTTTTAGTATAGGAACTAATGATCTTATTCAATACACAACTGCAGTAGATAGAATGAATGAAAAAATATCTCATTTGTATAACCCATTTCATCCTGCATTACTAAGGCTAGTAAAAATGGTTATAGATAATGCTCATAAGGAAAATAAATGGGTGGGTATGTGTGGAGAAGTAGCAGGAGATCCTAAACTAATTCCTATTTTAATTGGAATGGGACTTGATGAATTCAGCATGAGTCCTATATCCATCTTAAGAGCAAGAGGGATTATTAGAAATATATCTCAGGAAAAAATGAGAGATTTAGCGCAGCAAGTTGTTAATCTTCCTACAGCTACGGAAGTTGAGAAATTCATAGAAAAAAATATAAATCTAAAAAATTAAAACAAAAAAACAAAAATGAAATTCTAAAATTTTAGAATTTTGTTTTTGTTTGCTTGTATTTAGTAGTTTGAGCAAAGCATAAACAGTGATATAAAAGGAGAGAACAATTATGGAACCAATAGCATTCAATATATTTGGATTATCCGTTGCATGGTATGGTGTTTTTATTGCAACAGGAATGATGGTTGGAATTTTATTAGCTAATTTTACGTCTAAGCTAAAAAGTATTGATTATGATGAACTTTTAAATATTATATTAATATCTTTTCCTATAGCTATTATTGGAGCTAGAGCCTATTATGTAATATTTGAGTTTGATCAATATAAAGATAACCTAATAGAAGTATTCAATACACGTCAAGGTGGGCTTGCTATACATGGGGGAATTATATTTGGTATGTTAGCTGCAATAATATATACGAGATATAAAAAAGAGAATTTTCTGCAATTTGCAGATGTAGCCGCACCATCTATAATTATTGCACAGGCTATAGGCAGATGGGGAAATTTCTTCAATAGTGAGGCCCATGGTGGACCAGTTACTAAGGGATTTATAAGTAAATTTCCGGAGTTTATACAAAATGGAATGCTAATAGATGGAGTTTATTATCATCCAACCTTTCTTTATGAATCAGTATGGAATGTTATAGTATGCTTATTATTAATTTATTTATTGAAAAAGACATTTAAACATGGAACTGTGTTTTTTACCTATATAGGATTATATTCCTTAGGAAGATTTTTTATAGAAGGACTCCGAACTGATAGTTTAATGTTTGGAAGTATAAGGGTGGCACAATTAATAAGTTTAGCGGGAATTGCACTATGGATTATATTCCTTGCAATTAATTATAAAAGGAAGACATTGAAATAATTTCAATGGTTGGGATAAGTTTCAAAAATATTTAAATAAAAAACTATTGAAATAACTACTTATTAATAGTATAATTGTTTTTGTTGCACTACTTTGGTGTAAGCAAAGCAAGAAGTACTTTATGGAGAGATGTCCGAGTGGCTTAAGGAGCACGCCTGGAAAGCGTGTGTAGGGGCAACTCTACCGAGGGTTCGAATCCCTCTCTTTCCGCCAGTTTATATTTCCGTACTAGCCGGGGAGTTAGCGGTGCCCTGTAACCTGCAACCCGCTACAGCAGGGGTGAATTCCTCGCCTAGGTTATAAAATGTGTGGTCTGACCTATATAAGTGGCGTTGAGAACTGGGCCCCACGCAATGGAAACTCATGAACCCCGTCAGGTCCGGAAGGAAGCAGCGGTAAGTGAATCTTTCCATGTGCCGTGGATCAACCTGGTTTGAGTTAACTGTATAGGTAACGCGCATAGTTTATTCATCGAAGCGAGGTGTACGGTCTACATAAGAATTATAAGATACCTACAAAGGTGTCTTTTTTTTATTTACCCGTAAACTATAAAGTTTTAATAAAAACAAACTAATAATTTGATTTAAATGATATAATTATTTAATGACATTTCCGCAGGAGATGATTTAATGATTAATTTTAAAAGAGGTGAAATTTGTGGCATATAAGGCTTTATATAGAGAATGGAGACCAAAAACTTTTCATGATGTAGTAGGTCAGGAGCATGTTACTATAACCTTAAAAAATCAAATAAATAACCAGCGAATAGCTCATGCATATCTTTTATGTGGTACAAGAGGAACTGGAAAAACCTCCACAGCTAAGATACTTGCAAAAGCCGTTAACTGCACAAATTCGGATCATGGAGAGCCTTGCAATGAATGTGAAATGTGTATCAATATAAATTCAGGAACAGCAATAGATGTTACTGAGATAGATGCAGCGTCCCATAATGGAGTAGATAATATCCGGGATATAATTGAAGATGTTCAGTATCCACCACAAGAAGCTAAGTATAAAGTTTATATCATAGATGAGGTTCATATGTTATCTATAGGGGCAGTTAATGCTTTCTTAAAAACACTAGAGGAACCACCAAGTAATATAATATTTATATTAGCCACAACGGATCCTCAAAAATTGCCAATAACAATATTATCTAGATGCCAAAGATTTGACTTTAAAAGAATAAAAAGTTCAGATATATTTGAAAGACTTAGAAAGATTGTTACGGAGCAAGGTGTTCTTGTGGAAGATAATAGTTTGAAATTAATATCAAGAGTTTCTGATGGAGCCATGAGAGATGCCTTAAGTATTTTAGATCAAGCTATATCAATGAATGAAGGTAAGGTAGAATATGACAGTGTTATAGACATGTTAGGTCTTGTAACCTCTGAGAGTCTTACAATACTTTCAGACAGCGTAATAGACAGAAACGTTGAAAGGTCAATAAAGGCTATAAATGAAATAGTTATGAGTGGTAAGGATATATATGTATTTATAAAAGATATGACTACTCATATGAGAAATCTACTTATGGCTAAAGTAAGTGAAGATGTAGAAGAAATTTTAGATATGTCTAGTGAAAATATAGGCATTATAAAGCAACAAGCAGCGAAGATAAGAGTAGAAGAAATTATGAGGAATATAAAGATATTACAAGATGCAGAGGAACAAGCTAAATGGAGCAAACAAAATAGAATTTATTTAGAACTTGCAGTTATTAAAATGTGCAAAATAGAATATGATACTTCAAAAGAAGTTCTATTATCTAGAATAAACAAATTAGAAGAAATAATAAAACAAGGAAAGATAACCGTAGCTTGCGAAAGTATAATTCCTGGGGCTACTGAAAAGAATGATGGGAAAAAAGAAATTAGGGCAAATAAAAAAACGCAAGTAAGACCAGTGCAAACTCACAATCCTAATTCTACTTTAACCGTAGAAACGGTTAAAAAGTCCTTTAAGGATATTTTAGATATGTTTAAAGCACGAAGACACATGGTTATCTATGCTTCTTTACTTACAGGGGAAATTGTATCTTGTCATGGGGGCGTAATAGAGCTAAGTTACGAAAAACAATATGCCTTTAATAAAATTAGATTAAATAAAGAAGAAAATAGAAATATAATAGAAGAAATATTTTCCGAATCACTAAAAGAACCAGTAAAAATAAAATATACCGTAGAATCCGATGAAAAAGAGGTTAGGTCACCGGAGGATATACTAATAGAAACATTTGGAGAAGATCTTGTAGAAATACTAGATGAATAGATTTTATAAAAAATATTTACTGTTTTAATGGAAATTATTATAGGTATTAGTATATAATAATATAGAAAAGTTATAGTTGAGTAGCAATATATATATCCTTTTAGATTATAAATATCTAAATTAGATTTAAGTTTTTGTTATGAATCTAGAAGATATAAATATAATAATATTAAGATGAATAACTAATAAATAGGAGGTAACTATTATGGCAAAAGGTGGATTTCCAGGTATGGGCGGAAATATGAATAGTCTAATGAAACAAGCTCAAAAATTTCAACAACAAATGGAAGAAATGCAAAAAGATTTAGGTGATAAAAGATTTGAAGCATCTGTTGGTGGTGGAGCGGTAACTGCAATAGCTAATGGAAAGAGGCAACTTGTTGACGTAAAGATAAAACCAGAAGTAGTAGATCCAGATGATGTTGAAATGCTTCAAGATTTAATTATGAGCGCTTGCAATGAAGCACTAAAAAAGGCAGAAGATGAAACAAGTAATGAAATGGGTAAATTAACAGGCGGACTTAATATGCCAGGAATGTTTTAATAAACGGTAGAGTTAAAAGCTACATTGTTATGAGGTGAATAGATTGGATTTTTATCCAGTGGCAATAGAAAAACTTATAGAAGAATTTGCAAAGCTCCCTGGTATAGGGCGAAAAACAGCTCAGAGGCTTGCATTATTTGTACTAAATCTTCCGAAGGAAGAAGTAGAGGAGTTTGCGGGTGCACTGGTTAAAGCTCGTGGAACATTGAAATTTTGCTGTATATGTGGATGTTTTACAGATACAGACCCCTGCGCAATTTGTTCTAATCCAAATAGGGATAAAAGCATGATATGCGTAGTTGAAAACCCAAAAGATATTATTACAATGGAAAGAGTAAGAGAATTTAATGGGGTTTATCATGTTCTTCATGGAACAATATCACCAATGTCTGGGAGAGGTCCTGAAGATATAAAGTTAAGAGAACTTATAAGAAGGATTAATGGGGAAGTTCATGAAGTGATAGTAGCAACTAATCCAAACATAGAGGGAGAAGCTACAGCTATGTATATATCTAAAATATTAAAACCACTAGGCCCGAAAGTTACAAGAATTGCACATGGCATCCCAGTTGGTGGAGATTTAGAATATACAGATGAAGTAACACTTTCTAAAGCTATGGAAGGAAGAAAAGAAATATAGAATAATACTCCTATTTTATGTCAAGAATTTAGAAAAGATATAAAATAGGAGGTTTTTTTATTATGAATAGAAAAAAAATAATTGAAATAATATTTTCAAACCTAAAATATACCCAGGAAGAGAAAGATATTATTATGCAATTGGAAGAAGCCAAGATCCAGTGGGAAATTGCAAAAAAATACTTTGCAGTGGTAGATGATCCGAAACTTGTAGATTATGCGATTTATAGCGAAGATCAATGTAAAGCTAAATACATATATTTTTTATTAGAAGCTAGAAGAAAAGGAGTTACTATTGATGCCAGTTATATGATAGAAGAGTTAGATTCTATTAATGTATAAAAAAAATTTAAGAAAATTAATAATATATTGGAGAGCTGTGAAATATATTATTAATAAAACATAACAAATAAGAGTTGAGATTAACATAGGGGGAGTTGGATATGGAAGTTATATTATATTTTTTAATTGCCATAGTAGGCATGGTAATTGTGGTAAAGCTCTTTTCTTGGCCATTAAAGATATTAGGTAAGTTAATATTGAACGGAGCTTTGGGTGTCTTACTTTTATTACTTGTTAATTTTGTAGGAGAATATGTGGGAATAAGTATAGCAATAAATGCTGTAACCGCGCTTATAGCAGGATTTTTAGGAGTGCCAGGAGTAATATTTTTAATCATTTTCAATAAATTAATGTAATATTACCTATAGTAGAATCTATTTATATTAATTATGAATTTACGATAGATCAAGGCACTTTAAGATAAATAACTAGTATGCTGACTAGTTATTTATCTTAAAGTGCCTTATATTTTTCTTTTCCATAAAAAAAGGCTTAGAAATAGTATATTTTTAAGCTATTAAGGTGAATACTTAATATATATGATAACTGCTGAAGTTATTATATTTAGTAGATAGTTATAGGAAGGTAGCAAGTAGAGAAAATAACTATCCTGGTGTATCAATATAAGCTACAGTTAGATAAAGTTTAAAAATTCAAGAATACGCCACCTGTTTTATTTTAATTACTCTAAACTAAACTATATTATAAATATTATATGATAAGATATTACATGTCGCTGATGACAAGTAACGACATATTAAAAGTAGAGTTAACAAGTTTGCGAAAGTTATTAAAAAACATTTAAAAACAAGTTGACAAAATGAAAGTAAACTGATAAAATAGTAGAAGTCGTCACATGATGACATATAAATTGGTCTTTGAAAATTAAACAGAGAAATAGGTAAAATAGCGAAATAATATTTCGTTAGACCAGTTAATTACTTTAGATAAAAAAGTAATTTTAGTCGTAAGACTAAAAAGTATGTAATGAGCTTGCTAACCAGCTTAACAGTGGTTGCAGATTATTCATTTCAAATAAAAAGTGTAAACTTTTAAATTGAGAGTTTGATCCTGGCTCAGGACGAACGCTGGCGGCGTGCCTAACACATGCAAGTCGAGCGATGAAACCCTTCGGGGTGGATTAGCGGCGGACGGGTGAGTAACACGTGGGTAACCTGCCTCAAAGAGGGGAATAGCCTCCCGAAAGGGAGATTAATACCGCATAATATGTTTTGGTCGCATGACCTTTACATCAAAGGAATTTTCTTTTAGAGAATTCCACTTTGAGATGGACCCGCGGCGCATTAGCTAGTTGGTGAGGTAACGGCCCACCAAGGCAACGATGCGTAGCCGACCTGAGAGGGTGATCGGCCACATTGGAACTGAGACACGGTCCAGACTCCTACGGGAGGCAGCAGTGGGGAATATTGCGCAATGGGGGAAACCCTGACGCAGCAACGCCGCGTGAATGATGAAGGCCTTCGGGTTGTAAAGTTCTGTCTTCTGGGACGATAATGACGGTACCAGAGGAGGAAGCCACGGCTAACTACGTGCCAGCAGCCGCGGTAATACGTAGGTGGCAAGCGTTGTCCGGATTTACTGGGCGTAAAGGATGCGTAGGCGGACATTTAAGTCAGATGTGAAATACCCGAGCTTAACTTGGGTGCTGCATTTGAAACTGGGTGTCTAGAGTGCAGGAGAGGTAAGTGGAATTCCTAGTGTAGCGGTGAAATGCGTAGAGATTAGGAAGAACACCAGTGGCGAAGGCGACTTACTGGACTGTAACTGACGCTGAGGCATGAAAGCGTGGGGAGCAAACAGGATTAGATACCCTGGTAGTCCACGCCGTAAACGATGAATACTAGGTGTCGGGGGTCGAACCTCGGTGCCGCAGTTAACACAATAAGTATTCCGCCTGGGGAGTACGATCGCAAGATTAAAACTCAAAGGAATTGACGGGGGCCCGCACAAGCAGCGGAGCATGTGGTTTAATTCGAAGCAACGCGAAGAACCTTACCTAGACTTGACATCCCCTGCATAACCCAGAGATGGGCGAAGTCCTTCGGGACAGGGTGACAGGTGGTGCATGGTTGTCGTCAGCTCGTGTCGTGAGATGTTGGGTTAAGTCCCGCAACGAGCGCAACCCTTATCATTAGTTGCTACCATTTAGTTGAGCACTCTAGTGAGACTGCCCGGGTTAACCGGGAGGAAGGTGGGGATGACGTCAAATCATCATGCCCCTTATGTCTAGGGCTACACACGTGCTACAATGGTGAGTACAAAGAGATGCAAGACCGCAAGGTGGAGCCAAACTCAAAAACTCATCCCAGTTCGGATTGTAGGCTGCAACTCGCCTACATGAAGCCGGAGTTGCTAGTAATCGCGAATCAGCATGTCGCGGTGAATACGTTCCCGGGCCTTGTACACACCGCCCGTCACACCATGAGAGTTGGTAACACCCGAAGTCCGTGAGGTAACCGTAAGGAGCCAGCGGCCGAAGGTGGGATTGATGATTGGGGTGAAGTCGTAACAAGGTAGCCGTAGGAGAACCTGCGGCTGGATCACCTCCTTTCTAGGGAGTAGATGCAAAGACTTCGGTCAATGCAACAAGAAGAATAATTAATTTTATTTTTCAAAATGTCTACTGTAATTACTCGTAACCTATTCTCTGTTTAATTTTGAGAGACTAATTTTAGTAAACTCTTAAGAGCTTACTAATAATTTAATCTTTCTAAAAATGTTCTTTGAAAATTGCACAGTGAAATTAAAGTTGTTTTAATAAGTTAAAGCCATGTAAATGGTGTATAGATGAATTTAATACAATTTCGCAAAATGAATTAAAAAGTTTATGTAAATAAACGAAATTATCTACGCAAGTAGATAAGCTTGTCTATGATAATAGACAAGAATAAAGGTTAAGCTACAAAGGGCGCATGGCGAATGCCTTGGCACTAGGAGCCGAAGAAGGACGCGTTAAGCTGCGATAAGCTTTGGGTAGGCGCAAATAGCCAGTGATCCAAAGATTTCCGAATGGGGGAACCCACATAGTAACAACTATGTACTGCATACTGAATAAATAGGTATGCAGAGGTAGACCCGGGGAACTGAAACATCTAAGTACCCGGAGGAAGAGAAAGAAACATCGATTTCCTAAGTAGCGGCGAGCGAAAGGGAAAGAGCCCAAACCTAGGTCTTTGACCTAGGGGTTGAGGATAGATCATAAATACTGCAATTCCTTAATTGAAGATAGCTGGAAAGCTGCTCCGCAGAAGGTAATAGGCCTGTAAATGAAAAGGAAAAACAGTCAGATCTAATCCAGAGTACCACGAGACACGTGAAACCTTGTGGGAAGCAGGGAGGACCACCTCCCAAGGCTAAATACTACCTAGTGACCGATAGTGAAGAAGTACCGTGAGGGAAAGGTGAAAAGAACCCCGGAAGGGGAGTGAAATAGAACCTGAAACCGTGTGCCTACAACCGGTCGGAGCACTTTTTATGTGTGACGGCGTGCTTTTTGTAGAACGAGCCAACGAGTTACGATATGTAGCAAGGTTAAGTACTTAAGGTACGGAGCCGAAGGGAAACCAAGTCTGAATAGGGCGCTATAGTTGCATGTCGTAGACCCGAAACCGGGTGACCTATCCATGGCCAGGATGAAGCGGAAGTAAAATTCCGTGGAGGTCCGAACCACGTTGGTGTTGAAAAACCATGGGATGAGCTGTGGATAGCGGAGAAATTCCAATCGAACTCGGAGATAGCTGGTTCTCCTCGAAATAGCTTTAGGGCTAGCGTCGATTAATTGAGTAATGGAGGTAGAGCACTGAATGGGCTAGGGGCTGACAACAGTTACTGAACCCTATCAAACTCCGAATGCCATATACTTTTATTTCGGCAGTCAGACTGCGAATGATAAGATCCGTAGTCAAAAGGGAAACAGCCCAGACCATCAGCTAAGGTCCCAAAGTGTAAGTTAAGTGGAAAAGGATGTGGGATTTCTAAGACAACTAGGATGTTGGCTCAGAAGCAGCCACTCATTCAAAGAGTGCGTAATAGCTCACTAGTCAAGAGATCCTGCGCCGAAGATGTCCGGGGCTAAAACTTACCACCGAAGCTATGGGTGTACACTATGTGTACGCGGTAGAGGAGCTTTCTGTACTGGCTGAAGTCATACCGTAAGGAGTGGTGGACGGTACAGAAGTGAGAATGTTGGCATAAGTAGCGAGAGTTAAGTGAGAATCTTAACGGTCGAAAACCTAAGGTTTCCTGAGGAAGGCTCGTCCTCTCAGGGTTAGTCGGGACCTAAGCCGAGGCCGAAAGGCGTAGGTGATGGACAATCGGTTGATATTCCGATACCACCAATGGACGTTATTAGAAATGGGATGACGCAGGAGGATAAGATGTGCACACTATTGGATGTGTGTCTAAGCATTTAGGCGGAGCAAGCAGGCAAATCCGTTTGCTCGGAACGTTGAGATGTTATGGGGAAGGGAATTTATTCCTGAAGTATCTGATTCCACGCTGCCAAGAAAAGTCTCTATCGAGGATATTGGTGCCCGTACCGCAAACCGACACAGGTAGGTGAGGAGAGAATCCTAAGACCATCGGAAGAATTGCTGTTAAGGAACTCGGCAAATTGACCCCGTAACTTCGGGAGAAGGGGTGCCTACGAAAGTAGGTCGCAGAGAATAGGCCCAAGCAACTGTTTAGCAAAAACACAGGTCTCTGCTAAAGCGAAAGCTGATGTATAGGGGCTGACGCCTGCCCGGTGCTGGAAGGTTAAGGGGATTACTTAGCGCAAGCGAAGGTATGAACTTAAGCCCCAGTAAACGGCGGCCGTAACTATAACGGTCCTAAGGTAGCGAAATTCCTTGTCGGGTAAGTTCCGACCCGCACGAATGGCGTAATGATTTGGGCACTGTCTCAACAGCACATCCGGCGAAATTGTAGTGCCAGTGAAGATGCTGGCTACCCGCGATTGGACGGAAAGACCCCGTAGAGCTTTACTGTAGCTTAGCATTGAATTTCGGTATTGTCTGTACAGGATAGGTGGGAGACTGAGAAACATGGGCGTCAGCCTGTGTGGAGTCATCCTTGGGATACCACCCTGACAGTACTGAGGTTCTAACTGGAGGCCATGAATCTGGTCACAGGACATTGTTAGGTGGGCAGTTTGACTGGGGCGGTCGCCTCCAAAAAAGTAACGGAGGCGCTCAAAGGTTCCCTCAGCGCGGTTGGAAATCGCGCGAAGAGTGCAAAGGCAGAAGGGAGCCTGACTGCGACACCTACAAGTGGAGCAGGGACGAAAGTCGGACTTAGTGATCCGGTGGTACCTCGTGGGAGGGCCATCGCTCAACGGATAAAAGCTACCTCGGGGATAACAGGCTGATCTCCCCCAAGAGTCCACATCGACGGGGAGGTTTGGCACCTCGATGTCGGCTCGTCGCATCCTGGGGCTGAAGTAGGTCCCAAGGGTTGGGCTGTTCGCCCATTAAAGCGGCACGCGAGCTGGGTTCAGAACGTCGTGAGACAGTTCGGTCCCTATCCGTCGCGGGCGTAGGAAATTTGAAGGGAGCTGTCCTTAGTACGAGAGGACCGGGATGGACAAACCTCTGGTGCACCAGTTGTCACGCCAGTGGCATCGCTGGGTAGCTATGTTTGGAAGGGATAAACGCTGAAAGCATCTAAGCGTGAAGCCCACCCTGAGATGAGATTTCCCATAACTCGTGCGTAAGCACGGTGTTAGTAAGACTCCTGGAAGAACACCAGGTTGATAGGTTAGAGGTGTAAGCATGGTAACATGTTCAGCTGACTAATACTAATAAGTCGAGGGCTTGACCTTAATATATATAAAGCGTAAGCTTCAAGCGAAAGCGAGAAGATAATTTCACTGTGCAATTTTGAGAGAATATTTTTCTGTAAAGAAAAAAATTATCTCTATATAGGGATAATAATGAGAAGATATTTTATATCTAGTATCCGTAGTCAACGACGGTAGATTCTCAATTATTGTTTCTAAAAAACAAATCTGGTGATTATGGCATGAATGTAACACCCCTTCCCATACCGAACAGGTAGGTTAAGCTTCAATGCGCCAATGGTACTGCAGGGGTAACTTTGTGGGAGAGTAGGTTGTCGCCAGGTCATAAGGCTCCTTGGTCAAGCGGTTAAGACACCACCCTTTCACGGTGGTAACAGGGGTTCAATTCCCCTAGGAGTCACCATATATATATTGCAGGTGTGGCGGAATGGCAGACGCACTAGACTTAGGATCTAGCGCTTTACGGTGTAAGGGTTCAAGTCCCTTCACCTGCACCATATTTATTAAGCGGGTATAACTCAATGGTAGAGTGTTAGCCTTCCAAGCTAATTACGAGGGTTCGATTCCCTCTACCCGCTCCATTTTATTTTTTAATATGTGTCTTTAGCTCAGTTGGATAGAGCAACGCCCTTCTAAGGCGTGGGCCGGGGGTTCAAATCCCTTAAGACACACCATTATATTGTTGGGATGTCGCCAAGCGGTAAGGCACCACACTTTGACTGTGGCATTCGTAGGTTCAAATCCTGCCATCCCAGCCAATATGGTTTACTAGCTCAGTTGGTAGAGCACATGACTTTTAATCATGGTGTCCGGGGTTCGATTCCCCGGTAAGCCACCAAACTTTATAAGGCTCCTTGGTCAAGAGGTTAAGACACCACCCTTTCACGGTAGTAACAGGGGTTCAATTCCCCTAGGAGTCACCATAAAAAAAGTCCTTGCAAATGCAAGGGCTTTTTTGATTACATTTTTTTTTGCTTTATAAGATAATGACCAATGTATCCACATAAAATACTATTATAACTGTGGATAATGTTGATAACTTTTATAAATTAGTGTATATTTATAAAAATGGAGATGAAATTATGTTTATAAATAAAAGAGTTTTTGTTGCAGAATTTATAATAAGACCAAATAGATTTGAGGCTTACGTAAATTTAAATGGCGAAGAATTAATAGTTCATGTTCCTAATACAGGAAGATGCAAGGAGATATTAATTCCTGGATCCAAGGTTTTATTAAGAGAAGAGCTTAATCCTACTAGAAAAACACTATATGATCTAATTGCAGGATATAAAAATGATAAAATCATTAATATAGATTCACAAATTCCTAATAAAGTTGTTGATGAAGCCTTAAAAAATAATAAAATAGAAAATCTTATTAAATATAATATAATACAGAGGGAAAAAACTTTTGGAAATAGTAGATTTGATTTTAAACTATCTAATGATATGGGGGAAGATTATTATCTTGAAGTAAAGGGAGTTACATATGAGGTAGATGGTAAAAGTATGTTTCCAGATGCACCTACAGAAAGAGGAAGAAAACATTTATTAGAGCTTATAGAGGCTAAAAAAATGGGTTTTGGAGCTGGAGTACTTTTTCTTATTCAAATGAATAACATATATGATTTTTCTCCCTATGATGATATGGACGTAGCTTTTGGAGAGGCATTAAGGCTAGCGTACAATGAGGGTGTTGACATTTATGCTTATGAATGTGAAGTTGGTGAAAAGTTTATAACTTTAAGTAAGTCAGTTAAGGTTGTTTTATAATTATTTTTATACATCTTATTGATAGTTGTTTTAAAATAAGCAATAATTGAACTAGATTTAAAATAAGTGGTTGGAGAATAAAATAGAGGTTAGGGAGGGAAAATTTTGAAATTTATATATTGCCCAATTTGTGGAAAACAATTAATTGAAAAATACAGCTGGGATGAAGGTGGAGTTCCATATTGCCCTGTGGATGACATTATGTATTTTGACACACCAAAACCATGTGTAGTAGTTGCAGTTATGAAGGGTAAAGAAATTTTACTTCTTAAACAAAGTTATACTTTCAAGAACTCGAAGGTATTGGTATCAGGATATGTAACCAACGGAGAATCTGTTGAGGATACTGTATACAGGGAAGTTAAAGAGGAAACCGGAATAACTGTTGGCGATATAAAATATTTAGGAAGTGAATATTTAGCTTCTAAAGAAATTATAATGCTAACTTTTAGGGCTGTGTATATTGAGGGGGAAATAAATAAGTCCTCTGAAGTTGAATGGGTTGATTGGGCAAATATAGATGATGCTCTCTGCGAAATGAGTGAAGACGAAATAGGAAAAAGGGTTGTTAGAAAATTGCTAAAGGAAATTAAATATAAGGGAAAAAAAGCTTACAGATGTGATATAGAAACTGATTGTTCAGATATTATAGAAGAAGAGTAACTTCTTATAAAATAACAATACGTGGAGTTAGGTTAATTAATTATTTTAGGAGGAGCAAGCAACAATTACTGATTATTGCTTGCCCCCCTTTCCTAAATTGTAAAACAATAAGAAATAGCTAATTAGAGTTTTTTATGGAATTCTAGTTAAGAGCATTTCAAGGTACCCACCATCAACATAAGTTATGTGAGCTTCATCAATCATCATACCTACAAGAGTGAGCTCTGAATAGGAATCATTATCACCTGTAAGGTTCCAATAGTACTCTTCCATTTCATGACACCTCTGCGCATTTAGGGATATCTCTAAAAATTCAAGGTCTTCTTTGGATATAGTTAGGGTTTGTGCTTTTATAAATATGATTACTTTTTCATTTTCTTTATTTATATCAATATGAATGTTTTCTGAACCATGGTTATAACAATAGCCCATTAATTCATTTACTATTTTTATATTTCTTTGATGTGTATGCTTCAATATTATTTAAGCTCCTTTCTAAATGCAGTAATAATTGGTATAAGGATTATACATACCATTCCCCCTGCAAAACCGTTGTTGTATAAATTTAAACCCCCATGAAGATAGGCAAGATTCATCATTAAGCAAATGTGCAAAAAACCTGCAAGGCATCCATAAGCCAATCCAAATTGACCTGAAATAGGAGCAAGTGTTGAACTAAATAAAATACCTAATACCATGCTAGGTGAATTGATTGGCCAAATATTCAATAGAGATGAAAGTGTGGCACCTATCATAACAGGAAATACATTTTTTAGGTGTTTTCCAAATGCACCAAAACCAACAATGGTTAGTATTCCACCTATAGTAGGACCATTTAAATCACCACCAATTACAAGTAGAAAAGAAACGGAGTATATGCCTAAAATACCCATATTTATCATAGTTATGCCTCTTCCGAATAAGAGGTAATAATCACTTACGAGTCTGCCTGGTTGTTTATAAAGTTTGAATAAGGTTTTAAAATTTTTACCATTATCTATATATCCAACTATGATCATTACTATAAATAAACAAATTAGTATCGTAGAAAAAAAAAGATTATTTCCTGTAGACCAAAGTAATCGGCTTTCAAAATTTATGCCAAAAGCTCTTAATAAGGACATGAGTAGGGTTGCAAGAAGTCCGGCTGCGAAACCGATATTATAAAGATTATAGCCTTGATGAAGCTTTAGACAATAAGCTGCCATTGGAGGAAAAATAAAGCCAATAAAAGTGCTTAATAATATTCCTATAATAATATTTCCCTCAAAAGGCAAATGACCTGAAAATGATAATTCATTAACAGTAGGAGATAGGGTTGTGGCAAATAGTGCTATTAGAACATAATTTATAAACTTTTCCTTTTGATATTTAGAGTATAGCCAAATTCCAAAGATAATTGGCCAGATATTCACAATGTTTTTTCCGAAAAGAGAGAAACCAGCCATTGTAAATAGTGCAGCTATAGTGGAACCATTTGGTTTTATTCCGACATATATAAGAAGTGATATGGAGGCTAAAACTACTAGTGACATATTAATAAAAGTAGCACCAATGCCTGCAAGTTCTATGTAATCTGTTATTAGTATATTAGATTCAAAAAGTATTTTTTTAAAGCCTAGGAGAATTTCCGTTGGTGTGTCCATAACAAATGCCAAAATTATGAAAAATAAACATAAGTAAATAAACATATAATAGGTTGAATGGATTTTTCTTCGCATTAAAGACCTCCTTAATGTGTAAACTTAAACTCTATGTAATTATTTTATAGTAATTATAAAATAATTGCTAGTATAAATAAAATAATATAAGTATTATGGGTAGAATTAATTATCCAATGTAAGTATAATTATATTTAAGATATTAATAAAGAATTTAGCCTTATAAAAATGAGAATGAATATTTTATAAATAAAAAAAAGGGAGAAGGACAAAAATGGAAAAAAATATTGAAAATAAAAATTCAAATAAAAAAGTACCTCAAATAAAGGGAACTTTGAGAAGTCATATGATAGAGCTACCAAGTGCAATAAGAGATGCCAGTGGTATTGTAATATTTGGGAAAAGATTAAAGTCTTTTGTTTTTACGACAGATGTAGCAGTTATAAGAAATACAAATGCTGATGCAGTTATTGCAGTATATCCATTTACACCTCAGCCCATAATAACAGAGGCCTTATTACTGGCAGCAGATGTACCAGTATTTTGTGGTGTTGGAGGAGGAATTACTACAGGGAAAAGAGTAACAAATTTAGCACTGGATGCTGAATTTAAAGGAGCTATGGGAATAGTAGTTAATAGTCCAATATCTAATGAAGTTGTAAAACAAATAAGGGAGACTATAGATATCCCAATAATAGTTACCATCGTATCAGAATTTGAAGATATAGAAGCAAGAATAGATGCGGGAGCAACTATACTTAATATCTCAGGGGCGAAAAGAACAGCTTATATAATTAGAAAAATAAGGGAAAAACATCCTGACTTCCCAATAATCGCAACAGGTGGCCCGAATAATGCAAGTATAATAGAAACAATACAAGCAGGAGCTAACGCTATTACTTATACACCGCCAATAGTAGCAGATATATTAAATGAAATAATGATTAAGTACAGAACAAAGTATGAGACAGAGAATAAAGAAGAATAGTATATTATAAATTAAACTGGTAGGTGATAAAATGGCTGTAGGTGGAGATAATTGTGATAAATGTCCTGAAGCAGAAGCAAAAGAATGTGATGGAAAAGCTTCTGACTGCATTTGTAAAAGATGTCCAAGAAATTTAGGTCAGTGCTTAACTACAAAATACTGTAGAGAAACGGAATCTATAATTAATATATAATTTTAAATAACATGTAGAAGCTACTAAAACATTTTGTGTTTAGTAGCTTCTTTAGATTTTAAATAGTGAGAATTAAAAATCTAAATAAAAGGAAGACTAACATTAATAGATAAAACTATAAATGTTGGAGGATATTATGGTTTCAAGTGAAATAAAAATGAGAGTAGCTCAGAATTGTAATGGATATAGACCAGTATATTACATGAGACTCATGAATAGCATCACTTATGGGTCTGAAAGTTGTAGTAGTTGTGTTAATTATGTAAGAGAAAAGTGCACAGAGGAATTATTTGATGAAATTAGGGAAACAATAAGTATAAATTGACTATTTTTAAATTATAAGGAGGAGTAGTATTATGCCAAATATAGAACAGATGTCCCATGTAGCAAATAGTTGTGATGGTTATGACTCAGTAGGTACAGGATTTCAATCTTCAATAGGTACACCATTTAGTAAAAGTTGTGAAAATTGCAATCATTTAAAGAACAATAAATGTGAAGTTAATTTATACGATAAAGTTTTAGCAGGACTCGATCAAGGTTAATGCAGGCAATAAATCACTAGTATTCTAATAGTAATTTTTTAAAGGTAGTTTTTTCCCACTTAATGTAACAAATATGTTTCGTTATATTAAGTGGTATATATTACATTTTGAAATGCCATTATAGTAGTGAATTGAATTAATATTTTAGAATAGATATACTATATATAGAATATTGCTAAAATTATCATAATATTTATTTCTATTATATTGAGAAAATTATGTTTAAGTGTTAAAATGAAAGTGGTTATTAGACTTCAAGACAAATTACAAAATGAATAAAAAATATCAAAATATAAAACTTGGAGGGTAAATTATGCATAAAAGATTATTTATACCAGGACCAGTAGAGGTAGCAGACGATGTACTTCAAAAAATGGCTACTCCTCAAATATCACACAGGGGTAAGGAAGCATCTGCATTACAAAGAAATATAAGTGATAAAATGAGAAAAGTATTTAACACTAAAGAAGAAATACTACTTTCAACTAGTTCAGGAAGTGGACTAATGGAAGGTGCTGTTCGTTCATGTACAGCAAAAAGAGCAGCAGTATTTTCAGTAGGAGCATTTGGAAACAGATGGTTTGAAATGTGTACAGCTAATGGAGTACCAGCAGATAAAATAGAATCTCAATGGGGACAACCAACAACTCCAGAAATGCTTGAAGCAGCATTATCAACTGGAAAATATGATTTAATAACTATTACTATGAATGAAACTTCAACAGGACTTATGAATGATATGAAAGCCCTTTCAGATGTATACAAAAAATACCCTGAAGTTGTAGTATGTGTTGATACAGTAAGTAACGCTGCTGGAACAGAAGTGAAAGTAGACGAATGGGCTATAGATATTTGTATTACTTCAACTCAAAAATGTTTAGGATTACCTGCAGGAATGGCTATTTGTTCATTCTCAAAAAAAGCAGTAGAAAGAGCTAAACAAGTTACAAACAGAGGAATATATTTCGATTTATTAGGAATGTATGATTACATACAAAAGAAAGATTATCAATATCCATCTACACCATCACTTGCGCATATGTTTGCACTAGATTATCAACTAGATAAGATACTTGCAGAAGGTTTAGAGAATAGATTCGCTAGACATATTGCTGGTGCAGAGCTTGTTCGTGCATGGGCTAGAAAATACTTTGAAGTATTCCCTGATGAAAACTTTTTGTCAAATACATTAACTAACATCAAAAACACAAGAGAGATTAATGTATCTGACTTAAATAAGAAATTAGGAGAAAAAGGCTTTATGATTTCTAATGGTTATGGAAAATTGAAAGATAAGACTTTTAGAATAGCTCATATGGCTGAAACTACTCCAAAAGAAATAGAAGAGTTATTAGTATTAATTAGCGAGATTTTAGGACTTAAATAATTAAAAATTAAGAATGAAAAATTATAATGTGATTTTTCATTCTTAATTTAACTTTAAGTAATCATTGAAAATAGTATACTTTATCGAAGTGAACCATTAAAGTATAACGTTTTCTTTATATAAAAGAGGAGGATTATCATGAATAGAGTATTAGTTACTGATGGTATGGAGAAAAGTGCTATTGAAGAGTTAAGAGCTAAAGGATTCGAAGTTGTTGAACATTTTTATGAACCTGAAGATTTAGGTGAAGCACTAAAAGATTTTGACGTAATTGTGGTTAGATCTGCAACAAAGGTTAGACAACCAATAATAGATATTGCCGCAAAAGCAGGAAGATTAAAGCTTGTAATTCGTGGCGGAGTTGGCGTTGACAATATAGATGTAGCATATGCTATAGAAAAAGGTATAAAAGTTTCTAACACTCCAAACGCAAGTAGTGCATCTGTAGCTGAACTTGCCCTTGCTCATATGTTTGCTATATCAAGATTTATTAATATTTCTAATGTATCTATGAGACAAGGCAAATGGGATAAGAAAAAATATGAAGGTGTAGAAATTAGCGGAAAAACTTTAGGTCTTGTTGGATTCGGAAGAATATCAAGAGAACTTGCTAAAAAAGCATCTGCACTTGGTATGACAGTTATATATACAGATATAATAGGGAAAGCTAAAGATTGTGATGAATATGAATTCTGTGAATTAAACGATGTTTTAAAAAGAGCAGATTATCTATCATTACATATACCATTCTTTAAAGAGCAAGGAGCTCTTATAGGAAAGGATCAATTAGCTATGATGAAGGATGGTTCATTCTTAATCAACTGTGCTAGAGGCGGAGTAGTTGACGAAGCTGCATTAATAGAAGCATTAGATAATGGTAAACTAGCAGGAGCTGGAATAGATGTTTTTGTTGAAGAACCAACTAAAAATGAAGCACTAGTTAACCATCCTAAGGTTTCTGTAACACCACATATTGGTGCTGCAACTAAAGAAGCTCAAACAAGAATAGGTAGTGAAATAAACAGCATTATTTGCGATCTTTTCAAATAGATTAATTAATCACAGGAGGAATAATTATGGCAGTAGTAAGACCTTTTAAAGCGTACAGACCACAATTTGATTTGGTAGAGAAAGTATCAGCTCTTCCTTATGATGTTATGAACAGTGAAGAAGCTAGAGAAATGGTAATAGGAAAACCTTATTCATTTCTACATGTTGATAAACCCGAGGTAGATTTAGAACCAGGCATAGACATTCACAGTGAGCAAGTTTATCTTAAAGCTAGTGAAAATCTTAAAAAAATGATTAATTATAAAGTATATATGCAAGAAGAAAAACCTTGTTTGTATATTTATAGACAAATAATGAATGGAAGACCTCAAACTGGTATAGTTGCGTGTGCTTCAATTGATGATTATATAAATGATATAATTAAAAAACATGAGTTAACAAGAGCAGATAAAGAGCTTGATAGATTTAATCATGTAGATTATACAAATGCTAATACTGGACCAATATTCTTAACATATAGACATAAAGATGAAATAGACGCTTTAGTGAAAAACTGGACAGAAACAAAAACACCAGTATATGATTTTAAATCTGAAGATGGTGTATCTCAAATTATTTGGGTTATAGATGAGGAAGAGGTTATTAATAAACTATCAGCTCTATTCGCTGGAACAGATTATTTATATATAGCTGATGGTCATCATAGATCAGCTTCAGCTGTTAAAGTTGGACTAAAGAGAAGACAGGAGAACCCATCATACACAGGTGATGAGGAATTCAATTTCTTCTTATCAGTTATATTCCCGGACAATGATTTATATGTAATGGATTATAATAGAGTTGTAGCAGATTTAAACGGAAACTCATCAGAAGAATTTATGAATAAAGCTTCTGAAAAATTTGATATTACTCTATATGAAGGTGAAGGTCAATTTAAGCCAGAGGTTCAAAGAACATACGGAATGTTCTTAGAGGGAAAATGGTATAAGCTAGCTGCTAAAGAAGGAACTTTTAATATGAAGGATCCAGTAGATAGATTAGACGTATCAATACTTCAAAATAATTTACTAGAGCCAATTCTAGGAATTGATGATCCAAGAACAAACTCAAGAATTGATTTCGTAGGTGGAATAAGAGGACTTGGAGAACTTGAAAGAAGAGTTAATGAAGGAATGAAAGTTGCATTCTCTATGTGTGCTACAACTATGGATGATTTAATGGATATAGCAAATGCAGGAAAGACAATGCCTCCTAAATCAACTTGGTTCGAACCAAAATTACAAAGTGGAATATTTGTCCACGAATTATAATTTAACGAAAGACCACCCATATGCGTGGTCTTTTTGTGTATTTAGGGTATAATACAATTATGAAATTGATTTTTTTATAACTATATTATATATTACAAAGGAGAGAAACATATGCCACAGCATTCATTGTCAAGAACAGAGTTACTAATAGGTATGGATAGTTTAAACAAATTACAAGAAAGTAAGGTAGTGGTTTTTGGAATAGGTGGAGTTGGTAGTTATACAGTTGAGGCACTAGTAAGAGCTGGTGTTGGAAAATTGGTATTAATAGATGACGATACAATATGTTTAACAAATTTAAATAGGCAAATACATGCTACATTTAAAACTATAGGTAAAAGTAAGGTTTTAGTAATGAAGGATAGAATTCTTGAAATAAATCCTAAATGCGAAGTTATAACTCATGAAACTTTTGTAACAGCGGACAATATAGGGGATATTATTACGCCCGATACAGATTATGTGGTAGATGCTATCGATACAGTAACTTCAAAAATAGCTTTAGTTGAATATTGCAAAGAGCAGAGTATCGATATTATATGCTGTTTGGGTACAGGGAATAAATTAGATCCAACTTTATTTAAGGTTGCAGATATTTATGATACGAAAGTATGTCCACTTGCAAAGGTTATGAGACATGAACTTAGAAAGAGAAATGTTGACACTCTTAAGGTGGTTTATTCTGAGGAGATTCCTATAAAGCCAAAGCTGGACGAAGTCATAACATGTAAAGAAGGATGCGTATGCACCGGAGGATCAAAAAAATGTGCTATAAAAAGACAGATTCCCGGTAGTATATCCTTTGTTCCTCCAGTAGCAGGTATGATAATTGGTGGAGAAGTTATTAAGGATTTAATTAAAGTGAAAGATAATATTTAAAGCTATAGATAAGGATATTAAAATAAAGATAAGAGTGGAAATTAATGCACTCTTATCTTTATTTTATTTGAAATTAACCTTATGGTTATACTTCCCAGTCGTTTAAAAATGAGTATAATGCAGGATAAACATTTAAACTACTCATTAAAGATATATATTCATCCATAGCTTTATCATTTTCAGTGGAAGTCCTTATAGCTCTTATCATTGTGTTTTTAGGTGTTTCTAGGGGGGATATATATTCCACTACAGAAACCTCGTATCCTTTAGCTTCTAACATCAAGCAGCGCATTCCATCTGTTAAAATATCTGCCATTCTTGTTTTAAATACACCCTGCTTTAGTATATTTTTAAATGGTTCATAAGAATATTGGCTTAAAAATTCTTTATGGCAACAGGGAACAGCAACTATTACATCGGAGTTTACTCTTATTCCTAGGGCTAATGCCATATCTGTAGCAGTATCACAAGCATGCAAGGACAATACTACATGTATATTTTTAGAAGGTTCATAATCTTTAATATCTATAGCCTGGAATTCCATATTTCTATAATTTAAATTTTTGGCCATAATCCTGCAAGATTCTATTACAGATTCAGAGTAATCTAACCCAATGAAATGGCATTTTTTTCTTTTAACTTCTGTTAAATAATAGTTAAGTACAAAGGATAAATAAGATTTTCCACAACCACAATCTAAGATATTTACTATTTCATTTTTAGGAAGTTTATCTAAAATTCCTTCTAACAGTTCTACATAGCGATCAATTTGATTATATTTTCTTATTTTATCATTTTTAACTTTACCATCTTTACTCATTATTCCTATTTCTTTTAGTAAATTATCTGCGCTACCAATCTTTATATAGTAATCTCTATTTAAAAGAGTAGAAGTAGTTCCACGAGTACTGGCAGACGCTGATTTAGAAGAAACGTTATTTGAGTCGTCAGCATCTATAGGATCCACATCTAAGTTCTTCATAGTTACATTTTTATTATCAGCAGATATTAGAATCGCAGAGCCCCTTTCACTATAAATTAATGATAAACTATCATAGCTTTCAGCTTCTTTAATTATGTTAAAAAATAACTGAGATATATTTAAAGTTTCTGTTTTGCCATTAAAATTATACTTAATATCTCCATTGTTATAGAGTCCTGTTCCTTTAAATGCCTTTAGTCCAGATATGTAGGTGGTATTAACTTGCTTGAATATTGAGGAGTTTTCAGAGAATCTATTTTCAAGACCTATTAAAAAAAGTTTTAATTTATTAATATTTTGCTTATTTATTGTGCTCAACCCTTTCGTTTATAATTATGTGAAGTCTATATTACAAGTATAGCAAAAATTTAAAGGCTATTAAATAAAAATATGATATTATAGTTTTAACGACATTTCAAAAGGAAGTCTCCTACTTCTATAAGTGGGAGTCCTGTACTATAACAAAAAGAAAACTTCAGTGGGAGTTTAAATCTCCTTCTGAAGTCGTTAATTGCAGCTCCGCAGGAGATGACCTAACCATAAAACAGAGTTGAAAACACAAAATTAACAAAAATGGGATATTGATTGTTTACTATATTTAACCATAATAATTTATGCTATAATAAATTTGATTAATGAAAATAAAAATGAAGTTGCAATCGAGAATTAAGATAAATAACTCCTCAGACTACTAAAACTAGGAGGACACCCTAGAGGACTATAAGGAGGAAATTAATTGAAAAACAAAAATAATGCTATAGTTATAATTTTTCTATTTATCGCCATGGCACTAAATGCGATGGCTGAAAATACTAAAGGAATATTTATACCATCTTTTAAATTGGACTTTAATATAGATAATACTGGTATAGGAATAATGATTTTTATTGGTTCCTTAGCATACATATCGTTTTCTTATATTGGCGGTATACTTTGCGAAAAGATGGGACAAAAGAGGGTTATTATATTAGGGCTCAGCTGTATGGTCTTATCACTGGCATTAATGTCGGTAGTAGACAGTTATACATTTTTTTTAATAAATATGTTCATTATGAATATAGGACTTGCACTTACAAGTATATCTATAAATACATTAGTGCCAGTATTACTTCTAAGTTATCAAGCAATTCTTATGAATATAATTCATTTTTGTTATGGCGTAGGTGGGGCTACAGGGCAAGCTCTAGGTGGAATATTAATGACCAAGGGATTCACTTGGAGGAATATATATCTAGGAATATCATTGCTATTTGTAATACTACTCATAGCATTCACTTTTATAAAAATGCCTCATACCCATAAATATAGTGAAAACAATAAAATAAACAAATTGGGTCTGTTAAGAAATAAAATAATTTATTTCTACGTATTTGCATTAGGATTTTATGTATTTTCGGAGGTAGCTACAGTAAGCTGGCTTGTGAATTATATAAAAGATAATTATAAATATAATAGCAGTAAGAGTGCTTTTTATAGTGTTATGTTTTTAGTTATATTTAGTATAGGGAGATTAGTTGGGGGATTTGTAGTTGAAAAGCTAGGATATTTAAAAACAACAATAGGTTCTCTAATAATTGCAGTATGCTTATTCACCTTAGGACTAGTTGTTGGAGAAAAAGGGCTTATAATAATATCTGTTTCAGGTTTGTTTTTTGCAATAACATTTCCAACACTTGTGCTTACCATAAGCAAGGTATTTAAACAAAATACTGCTTATATAACAGGAGTGATAGTTACATTAACTTCTTCAATTAATATGTTGCTTAACTTAGTAATAGGTAAACTAAATGATAGGGTTGGTACTTATTTTGCCTTTTATATGATACCGATAAGTTTAATAATATCAATTATTTTTATATACCTTATTTATATAAATACAAAAAGTAAATTTACTCTAGATAGTGGGGTTAAAAATGAACAAGGGTAAGTATGTAAGTTTAGAAGCTCTAAAGGGAAATGGGAGAGAGTACGTAATAAAAGACAATGCTTATATTATATTAGGAAGAATATTTATAATAGAATTAGATAAACAAAACAAATTCTGTCAATTTAGATTGAAGTTTCATAGAAACAATAATGAAAGTTATGAGTATTTAAAAGATACATTAAATCTTATGTTGAAGATCTTGTTCAAAAACATGGGAATAAACAAAGTAAACGTCATAGCCCATGAAACCATAAATATAAGTGCTTTTACTGATTTAGGCTTTGAGCTAGAGGGTATTATTACAGACAGTGTAGTAAATAAATCTGAATATCAATCAGAGCTTATGTTTGGTATAAGTAGTTTTGCTTTTAATAGAAGTTTAATAGAAAAAGGTTTAGAAATTAGACGTATAAATATTAAAATTCGGGCATTAACTCCTGGAGATGCGGAAGATGTGTTAGATTATTACTTAAGAAACAGAGAATTTCTAAGGCGATTTGAACCTTCTAGGGATGAGTGTTTTTATACAATAGATAGCCAGAAGCGTACTTTAACAGAGAGTTACAAACAATTTTTAAGAGGTACTGGTGTTAATTTAGGTATATATAGTAGTAATAAACTTATTGGAAAAATAAGAATATCTAATATAGTTATGGGTGTTTTTAAAAATGCTTTTATAGGTTATTCTTTGGATGAAAACGAGCAAGGCAAAGGATATATGAAGGAGGCAGTTAAACTTGTAGTAGAATATGCTTTTGAGGAATTAGAGCTACATAGAATAGAAGCAACTACTTTAATAGATAATGAAAAATCACAAAGAGTTTTAATAAACTCTGGTTTTAAAGAACTTGGTATAAGTGAAAAGTACTTATACATAAATGGTGAATGGAGAGATCACATGGTTTTTTATAAGGTTAAAGATAGTTAATTAGTTTATAAAATAGAAATTTTATTTAAGATTAAAACAGATGCAATAGTAGGTATTTTTATAAATTCAGGTATTTGGGATGAGTTTATAAGAATATCTGTGTATACTAGTCCTAGTGTATCTATATAAGGAAAACGTTGAATAAGTAAGTAGGTAAGATTATTGTGGACTTATATTGAGATAAAAACTATATAACTTAAAATAGATATAATTAATTATGATAGAATAATAAATGTTGTTGCAGTTTAGCGGTGACAAAGCAATCATTACAGCGTAACAGAAAATTTAATTTAAATATTAAAAAAACTGTTGACATATGATTAAATAACTGATAGAATAGTAGAAGTCGTCACATGATGACAAAGCAAGTTGGTCTTTGAAAATTAAACAGAGAAATAGGTAAAATAGCGAAATAATATTTCGTTAGACCAGTTAATTACTTTAGATAAAAAGTATGTAATGAGCTTGCTAACCAGCTTAACAGTGGTTGCAGATTATTCATTTCAAATAAAAAGTGTAAACTTTTAAATTGAGAGTTTGATCCTGGCTCAGGACGAACGCTGGCGGCGTGCCTAACACATGCAAGTCGAGCGATGAAACCCTTCGGGGTGGATTAGCGGCGGACGGGTGAGTAACACGTGGGTAACCTGCCTCAAAGAGGGGAATAGCCTCCCGAAAGGGAGATTAATACCGCATAATATGTTTTGGTCGCATGACCTTAACATCAAAGGATTTTTCTTTTAGAAGATTCCACTTTGAGATGGACCCGCGGCGCATTAGCTAGTTGGTGAGGTAACGGCCCACCAAGGCAACGATGCGTAGCCGACCTGAGAGGGTGATCGGCCACATTGGAACTGAGACACGGTCCAGACTCCTACGGGAGGCAGCAGTGGGGAATATTGCGCAATGGGGGAAACCCTGACGCAGCAACGCCGCGTGAATGATGAAGGCCTTCGGGTTGTAAAGTTCTGTCTTCTGGGACGATAATGACGGTACCAGAGGAGGAAGCCACGGCTAACTACGTGCCAGCAGCCGCGGTAATACGTAGGTGGCAAGCGTTGTCCGGATTTACTGGGCGTAAAGGATGCGTAGGCGGACATTTAAGTCAGATGTGAAATACCCGAGCTTAACTTGGGTGCTGCATTTGAAACTGGGTGTCTAGAGTGCAGGAGAGGTAAGTGGAATTCCTAGTGTAGCGGTGAAATGCGTAGAGATTAGGAAGAACACCAGTGGCGAAGGCGACTTACTGGACTGTAACTGACGCTGAGGCATGAAAGCGTGGGGAGCAAACAGGATTAGATACCCTGGTAGTCCACGCCGTAAACGATGAATACTAGGTGTCGGGGGTCGAACCTCGGTGCCGCAGTTAACACAATAAGTATTCCGCCTGGGGAGTACGATCGCAAGATTAAAACTCAAAGGAATTGACGGGGGCCCGCACAAGCAGCGGAGCATGTGGTTTAATTCGAAGCAACGCGAAGAACCTTACCTAGACTTGACATCCCCTGCATAACCCAGAGATGGGCGAAGTCCTTCGGGACAGGGTGACAGGTGGTGCATGGTTGTCGTCAGCTCGTGTCGTGAGATGTTGGGTTAAGTCCCGCAACGAGCGCAACCCTTATCATTAGTTGCTACCATTTAGTTGAGCACTCTAGTGAGACTGCCCGGGTTAACCGGGAGGAAGGTGGGGATGACGTCAAATCATCATGCCCCTTATGTCTAGGGCTACACACGTGCTACAATGGTGAGTACAAAGAGATGCAAGACCGCAAGGTGGAGCCAAACTCAAAAACTCATCCCAGTTCGGATTGTAGGCTGCAACTCGCCTACATGAAGCCGGAGTTGCTAGTAATCGCGAATCAGCATGTCGCGGTGAATACGTTCCCGGGCCTTGTACACACCGCCCGTCACACCATGAGAGTTGGTAACACCCGAAGTCCGTGAGGTAACCGTAAGGAGCCAGCGGCCGAAGGTGGGATTGATGATTGGGGTGAAGTCGTAACAAGGTAGCCGTAGGAGAACCTGCGGCTGGATCACCTCCTTTCTAGGGAGTAGATGCAAAGACTTCGGTCAATGCAACAAGAAGAATTTAGTTATTCTTCAAAACATCTACTGTAATTACTCGTAACCTATTCTCTGTTTAATTTTGAGAGACTAATTTAGTTAACTCTTTGGAGCTTACTAATAATTTAATCTTTCTAAAAATGTTCTTTGAAAATTGCACAGTGAAATTAAAGTTGTTTTAATAAGTTAAAGCCATGTAAGTGGTGTATAGATGAATTTAATACAATTTCGCAAAATGAATTAAAAGGTTTATGTAAATAAACGAAATTATCTACGCAAGTAGATAAGCTTGTCTATGATAATAGACAAGAATAAAGGTTAAGCTACAAAGGGCGCATGGCGAATGCCTTGGCACTAGGAGCCGAAGAAGGACGCGTTAAGCTGCGATAAGCTTTGGGTAGGCGCAAATAGCCAGTGATCCAAAGATTTCCGAATGGGGGAACCCACATAGTAACAACTATGTACTGCATACTGAATAAATAGGTATGCAGAGGTAGACCCGGGGAACTGAAACATCTAAGTACCCGGAGGAAGAGAAAGAAACATCGATTTCCTAAGTAGCGGCGAGCGAAAGGGAAAGAGCCCAAACCTAGGTCTTTGACCTAGGGGTTGAGGATAGATCATAAATACTGCAATTCCTTAATTGAAGATAGCTGGAAAGCTGCTCCGCAGAAGGTAATAGGCCTGTAAATGAAAAGGAAAAACAGTCAGATCTAATCCAGAGTACCACGAGACACGTGAAACCTTGTGGGAAGCAGGGAGGACCACCTCCCAAGGCTAAATACTACCTAGTGACCGATAGTGAAGAAGTACCGTGAGGGAAAGGTGAAAAGAACCCCGGAAGGGGAGTGAAATAGAACCTGAAACCGTGTGCCTACAACCGGTCGGAGCACTTTTTATGTGTGACGGCGTGCTTTTTGTAGAACGAGCCAACGAGTTACGATATGTAGCAAGGTTAAGTACTTAAGGTACGGAGCCGAAGGGAAACCAAGTCTGAATAGGGCGCTATAGTTGCATGTCGTAGACCCGAAACCGGGTGACCTATCCATGGCCAGGATGAAGCGGAAGTAAAATTCCGTGGAGGTCCGAACCACGTTGGTGTTGAAAAACCATGGGATGAGCTGTGGATAGCGGAGAAATTCCAATCGAACTCGGAGATAGCTGGTTCTCCTCGAAATAGCTTTAGGGCTAGCGTCGATTAATTGAGTAATGGAGGTAGAGCACTGAATGGGCTAGGGGCTGACAACAGTTACTGAACCCTATCAAACTCCGAATGCCATATACTTTTATTTCGGCAGTCAGACTGCGAATGATAAGATCCGTAGTCAAAAGGGAAACAGCCCAGACCATCAGCTAAGGTCCCAAAGTGTAAGTTAAGTGGAAAAGGATGTGGGATTTCTAAGACAACTAGGATGTTGGCTCAGAAGCAGCCACTCATTCAAAGAGTGCGTAATAGCTCACTAGTCAAGAGATCCTGCGCCGAAGATGTCCGGGGCTAAAACTTACCACCGAAGCTATGGGTGTACACTATGTGTACGCGGTAGAGGAGCTTTCTGTACTGGCTGAAGTCATACCGTAAGGAGTGGTGGACGGTACAGAAGTGAGAATGTTGGCATAAGTAGCGAGAGTTAAGTGAGAATCTTAACGGTCGAAAACCTAAGGTTTCCTGAGGAAGGCTCGTCCTCTCAGGGTTAGTCGGGACCTAAGCCGAGGCCGAAAGGCGTAGGTGATGGACAATCGGTTGATATTCCGATACCACCAATGGACGTTATTAGAAATGGGATGACGCAGGAGGATAAGATGTGCACACTATTGGATGTGTGTCTAAGCATTTAGGCGGAGCAAGCAGGCAAATCCGTTTGCTCTTAACGCTGAGATGTTATGGGGAAGGGAATTTATTCCTGAAGTATCTGATTCCACGCTGCCAAGAAAAGTCTCTATCGAGGATATTGGTGCCCGTACCGCAAACCGACACAGGTAGGTGAGGAGAGAATCCTAAGACCATCGGAAGAATTGCTGTTAAGGAACTCGGCAAATTGACCCCGTAACTTCGGGAGAAGGGGTGCCTACGAAAGTAGGTCGCAGAGAATAGGCCCAAGCAACTGTTTAGCAAAAACACAGGTCTCTGCTAAAGCGAAAGCTGATGTATAGGGGCTGACGCCTGCCCGGTGCTGGAAGGTTAAGGGGATTACTTAGCGCAAGCGAAGGTATGAACTTAAGCCCCAGTAAACGGCGGCCGTAACTATAACGGTCCTAAGGTAGCGAAATTCCTTGTCGGGTAAGTTCCGACCCGCACGAATGGCGTAATGATTTGGGCACTGTCTCAACAGCACATCCGGCGAAATTGTAGTGCCAGTGAAGATGCTGGCTACCCGCGATTGGACGGAAAGACCCCGTAGAGCTTTACTGTAGCTTAGCATTGAATTTCGGTATTGTCTGTACAGGATAGGTGGGAGACTGAGAAACATGGGCGTCAGCCTGTGTGGAGTCATCCTTGGGATACCACCCTGACAGTACTGAGGTTCTAACTGGAGGCCATGAATCTGGTCACAGGACATTGTTAGGTGGGCAGTTTGACTGGGGCGGTCGCCTCCAAAAAAGTAACGGAGGCGCTCAAAGGTTCCCTCAGCGCGGTTGGAAATCGCGCGAAGAGTGCAAAGGCAGAAGGGAGCCTGACTGCGACACCTACAAGTGGAGCAGGGACGAAAGTCGGACTTAGTGATCCGGTGGTACCTCGTGGGAGGGCCATCGCTCAACGGATAAAAGCTACCTCGGGGATAACAGGCTGATCTCCCCCAAGAGTCCACATCGACGGGGAGGTTTGGCACCTCGATGTCGGCTCGTCGCATCCTGGGGCTGAAGTAGGTCCCAAGGGTTGGGCTGTTCGCCCATTAAAGCGGCACGCGAGCTGGGTTCAGAACGTCGTGAGACAGTTCGGTCCCTATCCGTCGCGGGCGTAGGAAATTTGAAGGGAGCTGTCCTTAGTACGAGAGGACCGGGATGGACAAACCTCTGGTGCACCAGTTGTCACGCCAGTGGCATCGCTGGGTAGCTATGTTTGGAAGGGATAAACGCTGAAAGCATCTAAGCGTGAAGCCCACCCTGAGATGAGATTTCCCATAACTCGTGCGTAAGCACGGTGTTAGTAAGACTCCTGGAAGAACACCAGGTTGATAGGTTAGAGGTGTAAGCATGGTAACATGTTCAGCTGACTAATACTAATAAGTCGAGGGCTTGACCTTAATATATATAAAGCGTAAGCTTCAAGCGAAAGCGAGAAGATAATTTCACTGTGCAATTTTGAGAGAATATAATTTTCTCAATCTGGTGATTATGGCATGAAGGTAACACCCCTTCCCATACCGAACAGGTCGGTTAAGCTTCAATGCGCCAATGGTACTGCAGGGGTAACTTTGTGGGAGAGTAGGTCGTCGCCAGGTAATGTGGCTGGATAGCTCAGTCGGTAGAGCAGAGGACTGAAAATCCTCGTGTCCCTGGTTCGATTCCTGGTCTAGCCACCAAAAAACGTCTTAGATAATTCTAAGACGTTTTTTTATGTTCAAAATAATATATTATAAATTTTTAATTTGCCAATCAATGGGAGATATACCTTTTGAAATTAAAAAATTATTAGTAATAGAAAATGGTTTACTATTGAAAAAACCTCTATAAGCTGATAGTGGGCTTGGATGAACAGATTTTATTATGTAGTGTATTGGATTTGTTATTAGAGATTGTTTAGCCCGGGCATTATTTCCCCATAAAATAAAAACTATAGGATCCGTTTTATCATTTAATAGTGCAATGATCTTATTAGTAAAATGTTCCCATCCTTTATTTTTATGAGAATTAGCCTGGTCAGCTCTAACGGTAAGAACAGTATTTAAAAGTAAAACCCCTTCATCGCACCATTTTTTTAAATACCCATTATTAGGTATGTAACAGCCTATATCATTATATAATTCCTTGTATATATTCAATAAAGAGGGGGGAGTTGATACACCTGCATTTACAGAAAAACTTAAACCATGAGCTTGACTAGCACCATGATAAGGATCTTGACCAAGTATGATAACTTTTACATCCTTATATGCGGTATAGTTAAGAGCATTAAAGATATTTTGTACTTCAGGATATATTAACTTAGTTTCATATTCTTGCTTTAAAAAGTTTCTTAATTTTAAAAAATAATCCTTATTAAATTCTTCTAATAAGAGTTCATTCCAATCATTTGTTAAGCTATTCATAAAATCACCTCACTTAATTATACCATAAATGCTTTTGTTCTTATAAAACAAGTATTTACTTTTATAATATAAAGTATTAAGATACATGATGTTTTAAGTGTTAAATGGTATATAATTATAATATACACAAAAACAAATATAGGATATAAAATAATCAATAATTATTTTGTAATATAAAAAAAATGGAGGCAGTTCATGAAAAAGGTATTCACCACTGATTTTAAAGATTTATTTCAGAAAATAGTTCTTATTATGTTAGGTAGTTTTATTTTAGCTGTTTCAATCAATTTATTTATAGTTCCCAATAAGCTTCTTAGTGGAGGTCTTTCAGGAATAGGGTTAATGTTACAGTATATTTTTAATATGCCAATGGGCGTTACAGTATTAGTACTTAATATTCCACTTCTTATATTAAGTATATTAAAAATAAACAAAAGATTCACTTTATTTACCATAATAGGAACCGTTTCCTTATCGTTCTTTTTAATTATTACCTCACCTTTAAAAAATATTCTTGCTCCTGTGGAAGAATCCTATAGACTTCTTTATTGTATATATGGAGGAGTACTTTCAGGTATAGGTAGTGGAATTGTTTTTTCTAATGAAGGATCTACTGGCGGTATGGATATTATAGCTATATATGTTAAAAAAAAGTATGGTATAGAAGTAGGTATAGTAAGCTTTATAATAAATTTCTTAATTGTAGCTGTTGGATCTGTATTATTTGATTTTAAAGTAGGATTATATACGCTGATTGCTATGTATATTACTTCTGCCGTTATGGAAAAAGTAATTAATGGATTGAATAGACGTAAAATGCTTTTAATTGTATCTGAAAAAGAAAAAGAAGTAAGTGATGCAATATTAAATAACTTCAATAGAGGAGTAACTATTTTATATGGAGAAGGGGCTTATACGAGCCATAGAAAAAATGTAATGTACTGTGTTGTTTCGTTAGGACAACTACCACAAATTAAGAGAGTAATAAAAGCTATAGATCAAGAAGTTTTTATCTCTATAATTGATATAGCGGAGGTTCAAGGTAACGGATTTAAAAGTCCTTTAGGTTAAGGGTAACAAAACTAGAAAAAAACACTAATGACTTCATGTTTTAAGTCATTAGTGTTTTTTTTATTGAATTTATATGACAGGCAATAGTTGCATCCTTTAAGTGATTATTTAATCATTCTTATATATTTATATAATTTGTAGCAACTTAGTAATAAAATAATGATAAAAAGGGAAATACTAAATATAGAGTGGGAAGATTAATGTAGGGAGTATTACTATTAAAGAAATTTTAGTTATATTAATTAACGAGGAGCGATAATTATATGAAGATAGTTAAGGTAAGAAAAAATGCAGAGGGAGATATTACAAATGTATTAACTAATACAGGGGAGGAATTAGATGTTAGTAAGGCTGTAGCTTTGGCAAAAAGAGGAACTGTCGAATCAGTGGTTGTTGGTAAAAATAGAAATGGAAATGATATTATAAAGTCTTCACCTAATAGTACAACAGAAGATAATTTAGATAATCTTCCTATTTTTTAACGACATTCCATAAGGAAGGCCCCCGCTTCTATAAGTGGAGGGCATACATTATAACAAAGAGAAAACTTTAGTGGGGGGATAACAATTGAGAATTGTTATCTGCTCCAGAGGTCTACAAGGGGAAAATCTCCTTGTGAAGTCGTTAATATATTGCAGCTTCTAAGAAGAGGATTTAATATAAAAGCCTTAAGTCTTCTTCATTGAGTGCTCTATAAATGTAGATAACTTAAGGTCTATGTATAAACAATTACATATATTATCAGAAGATAGGTATATTATTGATTTTAATAAGGTATACTATTCCTAGTGTGTCAACATAAAGGATGCTCACTATATAGTAGTATTATAGAGAATATTGTATATAATTGTAGTATACAAGAAAAGGAGTAAAAATGGTGATAGTCAAAGATGATAATATATTACTTGTCGCTGCTAATGGGTAACGGCAAAGGTAAAGGTTGATAAGTTAATAATTAATATTTTGAAATAAATTCAAAAAATATTAATAAAAATGTTGACAAAACAAGAAATGCCTAGTATAATAGTAGAAGTCGTCACATGATGACAAAACAAGTTGGTCTTTGAAAATTAAACAGAGAAATAGGTAAAATAGCGAAATAATATTTCGCTTGACCAGTTAATTACTTTAGATAAAAAAGTAATTTTAGTCGTAAGACTAAAAAGTATGTAATGAGCTTGCGTAACAACTTAACAGTTGTCGCAGATTATTCATTTCAAATAAAAAGTGTAAACTTTTAAATTGAGAGTTTGATCCTGGCTCAGGACGAACGCTGGCGGCGTGCCTAACACATGCAAGTCGAGCGATGAAACCCTTCGGGGTGGATTAGCGGCGGACGGGTGAGTAACACGTGGGTAACCTGCCTCAAAGAGGGGAATAGCCTCCCGAAAGGGAGATTAATACCGCATAATATGTTTTGGTCGCATGATCGAAACATCAAAGGATTTTTCTTCGGAGAATTCCACTTTGAGATGGACCCGCGGCGCATTAGCTAGTTGGTGAGGTAACGGCCCACCAAGGCAACGATGCGTAGCCGACCTGAGAGGGTGATCGGCCACATTGGAACTGAGACACGGTCCAGACTCCTACGGGAGGCAGCAGTGGGGAATATTGCGCAATGGGGGAAACCCTGACGCAGCAACGCCGCGTGAATGATGAAGGCCTTCGGGTTGTAAAGTTCTGTCTTCTGGGACGATAATGACGGTACCAGAGGAGGAAGCCACGGCTAACTACGTGCCAGCAGCCGCGGTAATACGTAGGTGGCAAGCGTTGTCCGGATTTACTGGGCGTAAAGGATGCGTAGGCGGACATTTAAGTCAGATGTGAAATACCCGAGCTTAACTTGGGTGCTGCATTTGAAACTGGGTGTCTAGAGTGCAGGAGAGGTAAGTGGAATTCCTAGTGTAGCGGTGAAATGCGTAGAGATTAGGAAGAACACCAGTGGCGAAGGCGACTTACTGGACTGTAACTGACGCTGAGGCATGAAAGCGTGGGGAGCAAACAGGATTAGATACCCTGGTAGTCCACGCCGTAAACGATGAATACTAGGTGTCGGGGGTCGAACCTCGGTGCCGCAGTTAACACAATAAGTATTCCGCCTGGGGAGTACGATCGCAAGATTAAAACTCAAAGGAATTGACGGGGGCCCGCACAAGCAGCGGAGCATGTGGTTTAATTCGAAGCAACGCGAAGAACCTTACCTAGACTTGACATCCCCTGCATAACCCAGAGATGGGCGAAGTCCTTCGGGACAGGGTGACAGGTGGTGCATGGTTGTCGTCAGCTCGTGTCGTGAGATGTTGGGTTAAGTCCCGCAACGAGCGCAACCCTTATCATTAGTTGCTACCATTTAGTTGAGCACTCTAGTGAGACTGCCCGGGTTAACCGGGAGGAAGGTGGGGATGACGTCAAATCATCATGCCCCTTATGTCTAGGGCTACACACGTGCTACAATGGTGAGTACAAAGAGATGCAAGACCGCAAGGTGGAGCCAAACTCAAAAACTCATCCCAGTTCGGATTGTAGGCTGCAACTCGCCTACATGAAGCCGGAGTTGCTAGTAATCGCGAATCAGCATGTCGCGGTGAATACGTTCCCGGGCCTTGTACACACCGCCCGTCACACCATGAGAGTTGGTAACACCCGAAGTCCGTGAGGTAACCGTAAGGAGCCAGCGGCCGAAGGTGGGATTGATGATTGGGGTGAAGTCGTAACAAGGTAGCCGTAGGAGAACCTGCGGCTGGATCACCTCCTTTCTAGGGAGTAGATGCAAAGACTTCGGTCGATGCAACAAGAAGAATTTAATTATTCTTCAAAAATGTCTACTGTAATTACTCGTAACCTATTCTCTGTTTAATTTTGAGAGACTAATTTTAGTTAACTCTTTGGAGTTGACTAATAGATAGTTTTTCTAAAAATGTTCTTTGAAAATTGCACAGTGAAATTAAAGTTGTTTTAATAAGTTAAAGCCATGTAAATGGTGTATAGATGAATTTAATACAATTTCGCAAAATGAATTAAAACGTTTATGTAAATAAACGAAATTATCTATGCAAATAGATAAAGATAAAGGTTAAGCTACAAAGGGCGCATGGCGAATGCCTTGGCACTAGGAGCCGAAGAAGGACGCGTTAAGCTGCGATAAGCTTTGGGTAGGCGCAAATAGCCAGTGATCCAAAGATTTCCGAATGGGGGAACCCACATAGTAACAACTATGTACTGCATACTGAATAAATAGGTATGCAGAGGTAGACCCGGGGAACTGAAACATCTAAGTACCCGGAGGAAGAGAAAGAAACATCGATTTCCTAAGTAGCGGCGAGCGAAAGGGAAAGAGCCCAAACCTAGGTCTTTGACCTAGGGGTTGAGGATAGATCATAAATACTGCAATTCCTTAATTGAAGATAGCTGGAAAGCTGCTCCGCAGAAGGTAATAGGCCTGTAAATGAAAAGGAAAAACAGTCAGATCTAATCCAGAGTACCACGAGACACGTGAAACCTTGTGGGAAGCAGGGAGGACCACCTCCCAAGGCTAAATACTACCTAGTGACCGATAGTGAAGAAGTACCGTGAGGGAAAGGTGAAAAGAACCCCGGAAGGGGAGTGAAATAGAACCTGAAACCGTGTGCCTACAACCGGTCGGAGCACTTTTTATGTGTGACGGCGTGCTTTTTGTAGAACGAGCCAACGAGTTACGATATGTAGCAAGGTTAAGTACTTAAGGTACGGAGCCGAAGGGAAACCAAGTCTGAATAGGGCGCTGTGAACGTAAGTTCACGAAGTTGCATGTCGTAGACCCGAAACCGGGTGACCTATCCATGGCCAGGATGAAGCGGAAGTAAAATTCCGTGGAGGTCCGAACCACGTTGGTGTTGAAAAACCATGGGATGAGCTGTGGATAGCGGAGAAATTCCAATCGAACTCGGAGATAGCTGGTTCTCCTCGAAATAGCTTTAGGGCTAGCGTCGATTAATTGAGTAATGGAGGTAGAGCACTGAATGGGCTAGGGGCTGACAACAGTTACTGAACCCTATCAAACTCCGAATGCCATATACTTTTATTTCGGCAGTCAGACTGCGAATGATAAGATCCGTAGTCAAAAGGGAAACAGCCCAGACCATCAGCTAAGGTCCCAAAGTGTAAGTTAAGTGGAAAAGGATGTGGGATTTCTAAGACAACTAGGATGTTGGCTCAGAAGCAGCCACTCATTCAAAGAGTGCGTAATAGCTCACTAGTCAAGAGATCCTGCGCCGAAGATGTCCGGGGCTAAAACTTACCACCGAAGCTATGGGTGTACACTATGTGTACGCGGTAGAGGAGCTTTCTGTACTGGCTGAAGTCATACCGTAAGGAGTGGTGGACGGTACAGAAGTGAGAATGTTGGCATAAGTAGCGAGAGTTAAGTGAGAATCTTAACGGTCGAAAACCTAAGGTTTCCTGAGGAAGGCTCGTCCTCTCAGGGTTAGTCGGGACCTAAGCCGAGGCCGAAAGGCGTAGGTGATGGACAATCGGTTGATATTCCGATACCACCAATGGACGTTATTAGAAATGGGATGACGCAGGAGGATAAGATGTGCACACTATTGGATGTGTGTCTAAGCATTTAGGCGGAGCAAGCAGGCAAATCCGTTTGCTCGGAACGTTGAGATGTTATGGGGAAGGGAATTTATTCCTGAAGTATCTGATTCCACGCTGCCAAGAAAAGTCTCTATCGAGGATATTGGTGCCCGTACCGCAAACCGACACAGGTAGGTGAGGAGAGAATCCTAAGACCATCGGAAGAATTGCTGTTAAGGAACTCGGCAAATTGACCCCGTAACTTCGGGAGAAGGGGTGCCTACGAAAGTAGGTCGCAGAGAATAGGCCCAAGCAACTGTTTAGCAAAAACACAGGTCTCTGCTAAAGCGAAAGCTGATGTATAGGGGCTGACGCCTGCCCGGTGCTGGAAGGTTAAGGGGATTACTTAGCGCAAGCGAAGGTATGAACTTAAGCCCCAGTAAACGGCGGCCGTAACTATAACGGTCCTAAGGTAGCGAAATTCCTTGTCGGGTAAGTTCCGACCCGCACGAATGGCGTAATGATTTGGGCACTGTCTCAACAGCACATCCGGCGAAATTGTAGTGCCAGTGAAGATGCTGGCTACCCGCGATTGGACGGAAAGACCCCGTAGAGCTTTACTGTAGCTTAGCATTGAATTTCGGTATTGTCTGTACAGGATAGGTGGGAGACTGAGAAACATGGGCGTCAGCCTGTGTGGAGTCATCCTTGGGATACCACCCTGACAGTACTGAGGTTCTAACTGGAGGCCATGAATCTGGTCACAGGACATTGTTAGGTGGGCAGTTTGACTGGGGCGGTCGCCTCCAAAAAAGTAACGGAGGCGCTCAAAGGTTCCCTCAGCGCGGTTGGAAATCGCGCGAAGAGTGCAAAGGCAGAAGGGAGCCTGACTGCGACACCTACAAGTGGAGCAGGGACGAAAGTCGGACTTAGTGATCCGGTGGTACCTCGTGGGAGGGCCATCGCTCAACGGATAAAAGCTACCTCGGGGATAACAGGCTGATCTCCCCCAAGAGTCCACATCGACGGGGAGGTTTGGCACCTCGATGTCGGCTCGTCGCATCCTGGGGCTGAAGTAGGTCCCAAGGGTTGGGCTGTTCGCCCATTAAAGCGGCACGCGAGCTGGGTTCAGAACGTCGTGAGACAGTTCGGTCCCTATCCGTCGCGGGCGTAGGAAATTTGAAGGGAGCTGTCCTTAGTACGAGAGGACCGGGATGGACAAACCTCTGGTGCACCAGTTGTCACGCCAGTGGCATCGCTGGGTAGCTATGTTTGGAAGGGATAAACGCTGAAAGCATCTAAGCGTGAAGCCCACCCTGAGATGAGATTTCCCATAACTCGTGCGTAAGCACGGTGTTAGTAAGACTCCTGGAAGAACACCAGGTTGATAGGTTAGAGGTGTAAGCATGGTAACATGTTCAGCTGACTAATACTAATAAGTCGAGGGCTTGACCTTAATATATATAAAGCGTAAGCTTCAAGCGAAAGCGAGAAGATAATTTCACTGTGCAATTTTGAGAGAATATATATTTTCTCAATCTGGTGATTATGGCATGAAGGTAACACCCCTTCCCATACCGAACAGGTCGGTTAAGCTTCAATGCGCCAATGGTACTGCAGGGGTAACTTTGTGGGAGAGTAGGTCGTCGCCAGGTAACATGGTTTACTAGCTCAGTTGGTAGAGCACATGACTTTTAATCATGGTGTCCGGGGTTCGATTCCCCGGTAAGCCACCAAAAAAAGCACTTCTTTATGAAGTGCTTTTTTTATTTCCATTGGGCAGCCATATTATGAAATATTTCAGCCTTTCTTAAGTCACCTTGTTTTCTGTATACCATAGATATTAATTCATAGACTTCAGGAGTATTTGGATCAGTAGATAAAACTACTTTTAGTGCATCCAATGCTTTTTTTAGGTTATTCTCAGATATTAATTGTTTTATAATCATTATTTGATATTCAATATTTCTTGCATTTGGAGCCTCTTCCTTTGTTATCATTTCATCAATAATAGTCTTAATCTTATCTGTAGTAAAAGGTTTCTGTAAATAAGTAATGGCGCCAAGTTTTGTACAATCCACTGCATTTTTAACCGTAGCAAAAGCTGTCATAATTACTACAGGAGCAGTTAAACCTTTAGCTCTAATTCTTTTAAGGACCTCTGTGCCACTTATTTCGGGCATTTTAATATCTAAAAATATTAGATCTACAGGTTCTGTATCAATTAAAGATAGCGCTTCATGACCGTTAGTAGCCATCAAAACTTCAAATCCCTTTAGTTTAAGATAAATCCCGAGCAGTGTACGAATATTTTTTGTGTCATCTACAACTAAAACTTTCTTCATAATTGCCCTTCTTTCCCCAATAATCAATTATATTATTAATTATATAGAACTATATTTTTAGCATAAATATCACTTGTATTTTTAAGTTTACATATAAGTATAAGACTTTTATTGATTATATGCAACTAGAATTTAACAGCTAAGGTATATGGTAGATGTAAATTATAGGCGTATAAGGAGTATAAATACAATATATTTCTTTAATAAAACTCATATATTCAATTATTGATTTAATACTATGAGAAAAATGAAGAATAACGAATATAAACAAAGGAAAGCAATGCTAAATTTCTTAAACCACATACAGCAATTAGGATAATGATTTTAAAATGAGTTAACCAAAGTTGCGATATGCCCTAAAATCACTTAAAATATGCATATAGTACTTAAATTTAGTATTACGTTATTTTTTAATAAAGAGATTCAAGTAAGGAGAACAAATTATGTATATTATAATAATAGGTTGTGGTAGATTAGGCAGTGGACTTGCCATGGAACTTTCTAATGATGGTCATGATGTGGTAATAGTGGACAAATATGCAGCCAATTTGCAGCGTCTTAGAAGTGGTTTTAATGGAATTAAAATTAAAGGTGTGGAGATAGATAATGATACGTTGATGGAAGCCGGAATAGATAAAGCAGATATATTTTTGGCTATGACCCCAGCAGATAATATAAATATTATGGCTAGTCAAATTGCAAAGAATATATTTAAGGTACCTAAAGTAATAGCTAGAATATTTGACCCATCCAGGGAATTTATTTATAGAAAACTAGGATTACAAACTATAAGTCCAACTGAATTAGGTATAAACATAATTAAAAACAAAATAATAGATAAAAAATCAGATACACTATTTATGTTAAACAATGATATAGCTATAGAAGAGATTACAATAAACAAACTTAAGTTTAAAAGTGTTTTAGAAATAGAAGATAAGTTTAATTGTAGCATATGTGCAGTTTGGAAAAATGGTGAATTTATGATACCAAATAAAAATGAACTATTTGAAAAGGGTAATAAAATAGTTTGTAGCATAAATAAGGAGAATAAAGAAAAGTTAGTAAAGGCAATAATGAGGGAGAAACTTATATGAGAGCAGTAATAGTTGGTGGTGGAAAGGTAGGGTACTATCTTGTTAAAGCATTAAAAGAAAAAAAACATCAAGTAGTATTAATAGAAAAAGATATAGATATTTGCCAAAAGATTGCTGAAGAAATTCAGGTAGATGTAATATGTGGGGATGGTTCGGATGTTGAAGTACTAAAAGATGCGGGCATTGAAGAGGCGGAAGTAGTAGCTGCAGTAACTGGGAAAGATGAGGAAAACTTGGTAATATGTCAGATGGCTAAAGTGAACTTTAATATTAATGAGACAATAGCCAGAATCAATAATCCGAAAAATACAGCAATATTCAAGGCACTGGGAGTGGATAAGACTGTATGTAGCACACAAGTAATTTGTAATTTAATAGAAGGAGAATTTAACAGCGAACCGCTAAAAGTAATAGAAAGCATAAATAGAGGAGAAATGATATTAGTAGAAGCGAAAATAGATAAAGACAGTGCATGGAAAGATAAATCTATAGAAAAGTTAAAGTTACCTAAGGAATGTCTAATAATATCAATAATAAGAAGTGAGAAAGTGATTTTCCCAAGAGGCGGCGAAGACATAAAAGAGGGCGATAAAGTACTTATCATAACAAATACAGATAGAAAGAAAGATGTAGAGAAATCTATAATTGGAGGGTAAATATTATGACAAGCAAAAAGATTATAGGTGGAGTAATTACAGAGATAGGATATACACTAATGTTTTTATTCGTGTTATATGGCATTAATATGATTTTGGCAAGGTGATTATATGAAAAAAATAATAAAAAACTTTGATGATTTTAAAATAATAAATTTTTATGTAGGATATGTAATCATAGGAACCGCAAGTTTAATGCTGATACCAATGCTTACTTCATTAATATTTAAGGAATGGAGTGCACTTTTAGATTTTACTATTAGTATAAGTATAGCTATTAGTTTAGGTATATTGCTTATGGCTACAGGTAAGAGTAAGATTGATAAAGTAAAGGTGCAATGGAAACATGGATTAATTATTGCATCTAGCTCCTGGCTTATACTAACTTTGTTATGTGCGGTGCCATATCAACTTAGTGGAAATACTGAATCTTTCTTAGATGCATGTTTTGATGTTATGAGTGGGTTTACAACCACAGGAGTTCTACTTACTCAAAATATTGACCATCTTTCACTGGGACTCAATATGTGGAGACACCTTATTACTTTTGTTGGTGGACAAGGTATGGTAGTACTCGCTTTAAGTTTTATGGTAGAACATACATTAGGTGCTTACAAAATGTATGTTGGTGAAGGTAAGGATGCGGAACTCGTACCTAATGTAAAAAATACGGCAAGAATAATATGGAAAATAAGCATTATATATTTAGTAGTAGGTACTATTATGCTTTGGATTAATGGAATACTTATAGGCATGCGGCCTGTAAGTGCTTTTTTTCATGGATTATTTATTTTTATGTCTGCATGGAGCACAGGTGGATTTGCACCGATGTCTCAAAATATGCTGTATTATCATAGTCTTTCCTATGAGTTATTGACAATGATTTTCTTCGTTATTGGTTCTTTAAATTTTGCATTACATTATGCAGTATGGCAAGGTAAGAAAAAAGAAATATTGAAGAATATTGAAACACAGAGTTTTTTTATTACAGCTCTACTTATTTCTTTTTTTGTAGCGTTAAAACTAACAAATTCGGGAGTATATAGTAACGCTATATCAGTTTTCAGAAAAGGTGTATATAATGTATTATCAGCTCATACAACTACAGGGTTTAGTAATCTATATGCAAGGCAGTTTGCAACTGAGTGGGGAGATTTCCCTGTGGTTATGATGATAATAGCCATGCTTATAGGTGGATCAGCCTGTTCTACGGCGGGTGGTTTTAAGGGGCTTAGGGTAGGATTGGCTTTTAAAAGTATAGGTGTAGAAGTAAATAAGTTGATAAATTCTGACAGAAAAATAAGGGTAGCTAAGTTTCATCATATAAAAGAAATTGTGTTAGAGGATGCAATGGTGAAATCTGCTTATCTTATAATAATATGTTATATAATTTTATTTTTTGTAGGAACTGCACTTGGAACCTATTATGGATACCCAGTTCTTAGTTCAGCTTTTGAAGCTGCATCAGTTACAGGAAATGTAGGATTATCCATTGGAATTACGGCTCCATCAATGCCAACCTTACTTAAGATATATTATATAATTGCAATGTATTTAGGAAGACTAGAATTTATATCTGTGTTTGCGCTAATAGGAGTTACATTTGGAGGCATTAAGAAATTATGGTTAAGACTTTTAAAACAATAATATTAATATGTATTTTAGTTTTTTCTTTTCCCATAGCATGCATGGCGAAGGAATATAGTAACTTTACTGAATTAATCGAAAATGGAAAAAAGATTGATAATACTAAAATTACACTAAAAGGTGAAGCTATTGGGGAAAGTATGAATAGAGGTAAATATTCCTGGGTAAATATAAGTGATGGAAGCAATGCTATGGGGATATGGATTAAAAATGAACAAGTCCAAAGTATAAAAAACTTTGGTAAGTATGGCTATAAGGGAGATCTATTGAAAATAAATGGTACTTTTAATAGAGCCTGTGTGGAACATGGTGGTGATATGGATATCCATGCAAGCTCGGTTGAAATTATAGAGGTTGGGGAAAAAGTAATAATCCCTATAAGTAACAATAAAAAAATTATAGCAACAATACTAACACTTATTACACTTACTTTAATTTTTTTATATAAAAAATTTACTAAAAGCATTTCAAAATGAAATGCTTTTTTTAGAAATTAAGGTGTATTTAGATATATTAGGAGGTGGTGAGTTTGAAAAAAAGTAAATTAAATGAGTGGTTTCTAAAAATTTTTAATGAGTATGAATATAATGACTATAGCGAAATTAAACCTAAACAAATGATAATTGCCAATGTGTTTAAAACTATAGTAATTATGATCTTATCAACTATATTATCTCTGATATTTAGAAAAATTGGGTTTCATGAGTCAAATGAAATAATGGTATATATTTTGGGAGTATTATTTGTATCCACAAGTACTGATGGATATATTTATGGTATAATGGCTGCAATAATCGGAGTACTATCATTTAATTTTTTCTTTACGGTACCATATTATAGCTTTTTAGCTTATAGAGCCGATTATCCAGTAACTTTTATTATAATGCTTATAGCCGCAATTATTACAAGTACTTTAACTTCAAGAGTTAAAACGCAAGTTAAGATATCTTTTATACGTGAAAATAGAATGAAAATTTTATATAAAATTAACAAATCATTGCTTACAGCAAGAAATAAAAAACAAGTAGTTGAGTTTTGTGGTGACAATTTAGTTGATATGTTTAGCAGAGCTATTATGATAGCTATACTAGATGATAAAAATAATTTGCAAAATCCAAGTGATTATATGGTTAATGGAGAATATGGTAGGAATATTTTCAAGTCAGATGTAGAGGTGTTGGCAATTGAAAAATGCTTTAAAACAGGCCAATCAGTAGGTGTTGAAGCTGATATCTTCATAAATAGTGTTGGATATTATCATCCTATTAAAGGACAAAATAAAATTCTTGGAATTATTGGCATAGCATGTTTAGAAGAAGATACTTTATCAAAAAATGAAAAAATTCTTTTGGAGTCCGTTTCTACACAAATTGCTTTAGCTATTGAAAGGGAAGACTTATATCAAAAGAAAAAAAATATAAATTTAGAGGCCGAAAGAGAGAGAGTTAGGGGTAATCTTTTGAGATCAATTTCACATGATTTAAGAACTCCGCTAACAGGAATATTAGGATCTGTTTCTACAATTACTGATAATTATGATATACTTGATAATGATACAAAAAAAGAGCTTCTTGATATAATTTATGAAGATACAAGTTGGCTTATACATTCAGTTGAAAATATATTGAGTATGACAAGAATAGATGAGGGGAAGCTTGAAATTAAGAAGGATACAGAGGTCGTTGAAGAAATTGTTGCTGAATCCATAGCGAGAGTTAAAAGGTTTTCGGGAAGTCATAATATCGTGACTGATTTACCCGAAAATATGGTTATATTATTTGTAGATGGGTTATTAATAGAACAAGTGCTTATTAATTTGATTGATAATGCTATAAAGTATACGCAGGATGATTCCATCATAGCGGTTAAAGTTACAGTAAAGGAAGATAATGTGGTTTTTGATATATCAGACAATGGAAAAGGGATACCAGAAGAAGATATAACGTCTATATTTGATAGATTCTATACGAAGACTAAGGGCGATTGCTTAGAAAAACGAGGCATAGGACTAGGACTTGCTATTTGCAAGTCTATTATAGAAGCACATGGTGGATGTATGGAAGCTTTAAATAACTCTTCTGGTGGGGCAACGTTTAGATTTAGTTTACCTGGAATAAGGAGCGATGAAAATGGATATAAAGCCTTTGATTTTAATAGTTGAAGATGATAAACCTATTAAAAAATTTATGAAAGTTTCGCTTGAGGCGCAGGGGTATAAGTGTATTGAAACTGAATTCGGGAATACAGCTATAGCACTTATTTTTTCTAACAATCCAGATATAATAATTTTAGACTTAGGCCTTCCAGATATTGATGGTCTTAATGTTATTGAAAAAGTAAGAGAGTCTACAAAAGCTAGGATTATAGTTGTTTCAGCTCGTGGACATGAAAGTGAAAAGGTTGAAGCCTTAGATAGCGGTGCGGATGATTATTTGACTAAGCCTTTTAGCGTAGCTGAGCTTTTAGCAAGAATCAGGGTGGCACTTAGACATTTTAATGGGGATAATAATTCACAGAATAGTGTGAAATCAGTATTCGTGGTTAAGGATTTAAAAATAGATTTTGAAAAACGCAGAGTTACGATTTTGCATGAAGAAATACATTTAACACCAATGGAGTACAAATTAATTGAGTTAATGTCAAGATATGCAGGACGTGTGTTAACTCATAAGTATATAATTGATGAGATTTGGGGAAGTTATTTTGAAAATGAGACGCAATCTCTTAGGGTATTTATGGCTAATATAAGAAGGAAAATAGAAAAGGACCCTGCCCAGCCGCAGTATATCATAACGGAAGTTGGAGTAGGATATCGTTTAGTAGATGAATAGTTTTTTAAAAATGGAGCTTTTGGCTTCATCTTTTTTTTGTGAAAAGATTATGGTATATTTTTCTTAACATAAGATTTATGTATAAGATAGTATCTTTACACTATCTTTATTTTGCATTTGTTAGAATGAATACATAAGGTGATTAGAAGGAGGCGACGTAAATTCATGATGGATGTAATATTCATAATAGGGACAGCATTTTGTTTTTTGGCAGTACTACCGTTTATTAATTGGTGTGAAGCACAAATAAATAAATAAAAATCAATGTATCACTTAAAGTGATAATTAAATGGAGGATTTTATGAAAGGTTTAATTGTAATTGCAATTTTATTGTTTTTGTATTTAGGGTATGCGTTGTTTAATCCCGAAAAATTTTAAAAGAAATAGATGGAGGGTAGTTATTTATGGACATTTTTCAAATTGTATTAACACTTATAATTTTTGTATTGCTTATAATTCCAACTGGAAAATATATATATAAAGTTATAAACAATAAGAGATCTTTTGTAGATCCAGTTATGGACAAGGTAGATAACTTAATATATAAACTTACAGGGATAACAAAAGAAGAGATGACGTGGAAGCAATATGCCGCTACTTTTATAGTATCTAATATGGTTATGACTTTAATGGCTTACGTAGTTCTTAGGATTCAAGGAGTTCATTTATTAAACCCCAATGGTAACAAAGCTATGGATGCTTCACTTATTTTTAACACTATTTTTAGTTTTATGACTAATACAAACCTTCAACACTATGGTGGAGAATGGGGATTGTCGTACTTAAGTCAAATGATAGTTATAACTTTCTTTATGTTTACGTCTGGAGCATCAGGAGTTGCTGTTGCAGCTGCTTTTATAAGAGGTATTACTGGAAAGACTAAAATGATAGGTAATTTCTTTGTTGATTTAGTAAGAGTTACTACAAGGGTGCTAATTCCTTTTTCAATAATAGTAACAATCCTTTTAATGGGACAAGGAGTCCCACAGACTTTCGCGCCAAATAAAGTTATTACGACGTTAGAAGGAACTAAGCAAGTTATTGGCCTTGGACCTGTAGCTTCCTTTGAAGCTATTAAACATTTAGGTACTAATGGTGGTGGTTTCTTTGGTTCAAACTCATCACACCCATTTGAAAATCCTACTCCGTTTTCAAACTTAATAGAAATGTTATCTATGATGTTAATACCCGGAGCTATAGTTTATTGTTTTGGACTAATGGTAAAAAAGAAAAAGCAAGGATGGGCTATATTTGCAGCAATGTCTATATTGTTTGTATTGTCTTTAGTAGTTTGCTTACATTCTGAAAAGGCCGGGAATCCTGCAATTGCTAATCTTAATTTAAGCCAAGCTATGGGCAATATGGAGGGGAAAGAAATAAGGTTTGGACTTCCAGGTTCAACGCTATTTACAACAGTTACAACAGCGTTCACCACAGGTAGTGTAAATAATATGCATGATTCATTAACACCTCTTGGTGGAATGGTTCCACTATGGCAGATGATGCTTAACGTAGTATTTGGTGGTGAGGGCGTAGGTTTTATGAATATGATAATGTACGCAATACTAACAGTATTCCTATGTGGACTAATGGTGGGAAGGACACCGGAATTTTTGGGTAAAAAAATTGAGGCAAAGGAAATTAAGTTAATATCTTTGGCTATATTAATACATCCTTTTATAATTCTTGTACCTTCAAGTATAGCGGTACTTACGAAGCAGGGTCTTGCGGGTATAACTAATTCAGGTTTCCATGGCTTAACCCAAGTACTTTATGAATTTACTTCCTCTGCTGCTAATAATGGTTCAGGTTTTGAAGGATTAGCAGATAATACTATGTTTTGGAATATAAGTACAGGGATTGTTATGTATGCAGGAAGATTTTTCGCCATGGTTATTCTTTTAGCTGTAGCTGGTTCGCTAGCAGCTAAGAAGTCTGTAGCAGAATCAAATTCTACATTTAGGACAGACAACACTACATTTACTATAATATTAGTATTTATAGTTTTAATAATAGGAGCGTTAACATTTATGCCAGCTATAGTGTTAGGACCAATAGCTGAACACCTAATGCAATAAAATATTTAATAATGTAAGGAGTAATATATATGAGTAATAAAGATAGTAAAAAGAAGTTTATAAGTAAAAAGATTTTTAATGATGCACTTAAAGATTCTTTTAAAAAGTTAAACCCTAAATTAATGATAAAAAACCCTGTTATGTTCATTGTTGAAGTTGGATTTTTTATAACTTTATTTCTTACTTTTGTTCCTACGGCCTTTGGTGATACAGGTACAAATTTAAGAGTATATAATGGATTAGTTGCTTTGATTCTTTTCATTACAGTTCTATTTGCTAACTTTGCAGAAGCAGTGGCAGAAGGAAGAGGGAAAGCTCAAGCTGAAAGTTTGAAAAAAACAAAAAGAGATACAATGGCTAAACTTTTAGACAAAAATGGTAAAATAACAGTTACCAGTGCGTCAGAGATTAAAAAGGGAGATATTGTTCTTGTTGAAAATGGGGATATAATACCAAATGATGGTGAAATTGTTTCGGGCCTTGCAGCTGTAGATGAATCCGCTATAACAGGAGAATCAGCGCCTGTTATGAAAGAGTCTGGTGGAGATTTTAGCTCAGTTACTGGAGGAACTAAAGTCGTAAGTGATTGGCTTAAAATCAAAGTTACAGCTAGTCCAGGAGAGTCTTTCCTTGATAAAATGATAAGTTTAGTTGAAGGAGCTTCAAGACAAAAAACTCCTAATGAGATGGCATTAAATATTTTATTAACAGTTTTAACAATGATTTTTCTAATGGTTGTTGTTACGCTGCATCCATTAGGTGCTTACTCAGGTGCTAATATTCCTGCATCTACATTGATAGCATTGCTTGTATGCTTAATACCAACTACAATAGGTGGGTTATTATCAGCTATAGGAATTGCAGGTATGGATAGAGTTACAAGATTTAATGTAATTGCTATGTCAGGTAAAGCGGTTGAAGCTTGCGGAGACGTAGATGTTATGATTTTGGATAAGACTGGTACAATAACTTACGGTAATAGACTTGCAGCAGAATTTACGGCTGTATCTGGGTGTGATCAAGATAAATTAATAAAATATGCATTAATATCTTCCCTAAAGGATGAAACTCCTGAAGGTAGGTCTGTAGTTGAACTTGCGAGTAAACTTGGAGTATCTTTAGATGTAGAGGATTATAAAGAAGCAGAATTTATAGAATTCACTGCTCAAACTAAAATGAGTGGATTAAATTTAGCAGATGGAACTATTATAAGAAAAGGTGCTATTAGTAGTATTATAAAAATGGTGCAGGGACTTGGTGGTAAGGTTTCAAAAGATTTAGAAGTAGTTACAACAAAAATCTCAATGCTTGGAGGAACACCCTTAGTAGTTTGTTTAAATAGTGAAATACTTGGAGTTATTTATTTAAAGGATACTGTGAAACCAGGACTTACGCAAAGATTTGAAAGACTAAGACAGATGGGTATAAAAACCATTATGTGTACAGGGGATAACCCACTTACAGCGGCTACAATAGCAAAAGAAGCAGGGGTGGATGAATTTATTGCAGAGTGTACCCCAGAGGGTAAAATTGATATTATAAAGAGAGAACAAGCAGAGGGAAAACTTGTTGCTATGACGGGTGATGGTACTAATGATGCTCCGGCGCTTGCAAAGGCGGATGTTGGGCTTGCAATGAATAGCGGTACTGTTGCTGCAAAAGAAGCTGCTAATATGGTGGATTTAGATTCTGATCCTACTAAGATAATTGAAGTAGTAGAAATAGGTAAGCAGTTACTTATAACAAGGGGAGCACTAACTACATTTAGTATAGCAAATGATGTTGCGAAATACTTTGCTATAATACCAGCAATATTTACTGTAGCTATTCCCACAATGAATGTATTAAATGTAATGAAGCTTGCTACGCCTTCAAGCGCGATATTATCAGCATTAGTGTTTAATGCAATAATAATACCTCTATTAATTCCAATAGCTATGAGAGGAGTAAAATATAAACCATCAAAGGCGGAAACCCTTCTTTTGAGAAATATATTAATTTATGGTGTAGGTGGAATTCTGGTTCCATTTGGTGGAATTAAAATAATAGATATGATAATATTCCCGCTACTCAAAGTACTTAACGTGGCATAAGTACTTAATGTAATAATTGAGGAGGATAACAATGAAAGTATTAAAAAAATCAATATTAGTTAGTTTGACGTTGATGTTTATATGTGGGTTTGTATTTCCTACTGTAATGACTGGAGTAGGTAAGTTGTTTTTTAATAATAAGGCTAATGGAAGTATGATAACTGTGAATGGACGTGAAGTAGGTTCAGAGCTTATAGGTCAAAACTTTACGGATGCTCGTTACTTCCATGGAAGAATTTCAGCTGTAAATTATAATACTTACAAGGAGGGAGATAAGATTTCATTGTCTTCTGGGTCTGCAAATCTTGCGCCTTCTAATAAGGCATTAACAGAGAGAATACAAAAGGATATGAATGAATTTTTAAAGGCCAATCCTGAAGTGAAAAAAGAAGCTATCCCAGCAGATTTTTTAACAAGTTCAGGCTCAGGTCTTGATCCTCATATAAGTCCAGAAGCAGCAAAGATACAAATACCAGCTATTTCAAAAGCTACAGGTATTGATAAAAGTGATTTAGAACAAATGGTTAAGAATAATACAGAGGAAAGGCAACTTGGTGTGTTTGGGAATAAAAGAGTTAACGTATTGAAACTTAATATTGAAGTTGGAAGTAAGCTTCATTAGTTCAGAATTGAAAGTTAACAAAAATGGGAATGTAGCTAGATTTGTGTAAACAAATCTAGCTACATTCTTTTTTGTATAATTAGATGGTAGTTGTGCTAATAGCATCTAACTCTCAACTTAATTAAAAGCTTCGATTATCAGGAATTACGTGTATTTCTATATCTTTAGCATGACGTAAAACTTTTGTGACTGGGGAACCTCTAAATACCATTTGCCAAAAGGAACGGTTGGCGTGGCCAATTATAATTTGTGTGATATGCTTTTGTGAAGCAAATCTTACAAGTTCTCTAGAAACACTTTTGCCAGTTAAGGTTATAGTCTCAGCGCCAAGTTGCTCAGCTAATTTAAAGTGGCTTGATAACATATCTAAACCTTTTTTAGAAGGAGTAGTAGCTAAAGCATGAGTACAGTTTACTGTAGCTACAATCCATTCGCATTTATAACGTTTTGCTATTCGGGCACCTCTCCTTATTAATTTTTTTCCGAAAGGATTAGCACTTACACAAACCATAACTCTTTCGGCAGTGTGCCAGTTTTCTCTAATATTGTGTTTCTTCATATACTCTGCTAAATCATCATCAACTTCTTCAGCAGTTTGTCTTAATGTTATTTCTCTTAAGGCATTTAAATTTCCACCTCTAAAAAAGTTTTTTAATGCTCTTGCAATATTTTCGTTTTTATAGATATCACCTCTTTTTAATCTGGACTGAAGTGCTGAAGGAGTAATATCGATAACAACCACCTCATCAGCGTTTTCAACTATAATATCAGGAATTGTTTCTCTTACTGTTATACCTGTTATTTGTTTTATAACGTCATTAAGACTTTCTAAATGTTGAATGTTTAAAGTAGTAACTACATCTATTCCATGTTCTAGTATTTCTAAAACATCTTCATATCTCTTCTTATTTTTAGAACCTGGTGCATTAGTATGGGCAAGTTCGTCTATAAGTACTATTTTAGGGTTACGTTTTAATACCTCACCTAAATGAATTTCTTCTAAAATCATGTTATTGTAGTTTATTTTTTTCCTTGGTAATATCTCAAGAGAATCTACTTGAAAATTAGTTTCGTGTCTCCCATGGCTTTCAAGATAGCCTATAACAATATCTTGTCCTCTTTTTAACATTCTATTAGCTTCATTAAGCATGGAGTATGTCTTTCCAACACCAGGGGCATAGCCTAAAAATATTTTAAGATGTCCTTTAGAAATCTCTTTTTCTACTAATTTTAATGCTTCTTCAGGTGTAGTTCGGTAAAAAGAATTATTACTCATTTTAAATCAATCCTTTATTTATAAAATTTTGGTTGGTTAACGACATTTCAGCTTCGAAGAAGGTGAATAGCTATGCAGGTGATGATTTAAGTGAAAAGTCATGAATTAAAACATATATTCATTATACAATTAATTTATATTTTTTTAAAACTACACAATAAAACTATGGAGGGCATGAAAAGCGTTGATATAGAACAGCTAATGAAAAAAAATCAACGTTAAATTATAAAATCTTAACACAATCTTTATACGCCAGGGTTTATATTTATACCTTCTTAATAGTGAATTTGATAAAATATAATTATCAAATAAAGAGTGAAAGGATAACTTGGGGTGATGGTATGTTAAGAAGTATAAATGAAGAAAGTTCTTTTGAAAATAATATAAAAAAAGCTATTAATGCAATAAAGTCAAATGAATATGATCTAGCACGTAAGTATTTGTATGCAGGGATGATTGAAAATGACCATTCGGCAGAAGTATACAACTTACTAGGAATTATTTCAGAATATAAAAGGGACGAGTCTATGGCGTGCACATATTATAGAGCGGCATATGTATTTGATCCAACGTATAAACCAGCAGACAAAAATTTGGAAAGAGTAACTTCATTTTTTTATATATTTAATAAAACAAGCATAGACTACGGCGATACTATAGAGAAAGAATGTGAGAAATCATGTTTTGCTGAGTATAGTGCAATGCAGATTGGAAATTTAAAAAATATTCAGGTAGGTATAAAGTCAGCCTGTTAATTAATTTTTTTATAATTAAAACGATATTCAAAGTTAGGCATCAAGGACTTCAGAAGGATATTTAAACTCCTACTGAAGTTTTTTTATTTTCCTTATAGAAGTGTAAAATAGTTTTATGGAGCAAATTGTATTAGACCATACATCATTCACAGTTTATGAATATATTAATAAGAATCCGTTCTTTCTTGCATAATCCATTGAGAAAATAACATTATTAGCTTAAAATGATTATATATATAAACATAAGATAAAAGGAGAGTGATTTTTTGTTCCAGTCTATAGTTGATTTTTTTGTAGAAAACAGAATACAATATGTTTTTACTGATATGCAATCCTACAAATTCGAATATGTAGGTATAGCTATTGTAGTGTTTGCATTATTTGTATTATTAAAAAAAGTGTTTGCAAAATATGTATTTAAAATAATATTGAGACTTGTTAATAAAACAAAGTTTAATACAGATACAAAAATAGTAGCTGCCTTTCAAAAACCTGTAACTAATTTTTTTGAGGTATTAGGATTTTATTTTGCTTTTAAAATTCTAACTTTGGCGGGAATTTCAATTAGCTTAATAACTATAGATAAGTTTTTTAGTTCTGCTGTAATTATCCTAATTACTTGGGGAATATATAATTTCACTGGCGAATCTTCTGTGCTCTTTGAGAGAATGCATAGAGCTTATGATATAAAGGTGGATAAAATATTATTTCCGTTTATGTCAAAGGCATTAAGATTAATATGGGTAGCTTTAGCTATTACTATAATTGCTGAAAAATGGGGATATAATATTCAAGGTTTTGTTGCAGGGCTAGGATTAGGAGGACTTGCTTTTGCACTAGCAGCTAAAGATGCAGCAGCTAATATTATTGCAGGTATTTTTATAATATTAGACAAACCATTTACTATTGGAGACTGGATTAGTAGTGACTCATTAGAAGGTAGTATAGAGGATATTTCTTTTAGAACTACTAAAATAAGGGCTGTTGATCAATCATTAATAATAGTGCCCAATTCAAAATTAACTAATGATGCTGTAATCAATTTTAGTAGAAGAGGAAAACGAAGAGTTAGTTTTAATTTAGGACTAAATTATAGAACCTCTAGGGACAAATTAGAAACTTGTGTTGAAAGCATAAGGCATATGTTAGAGAATCATTCACAGATTAATAAGGAGGACATCCTTGTTAGATTCGATAAATTTAATTCAAGTAGTATAGACGTTTTAATATGTTTCTTTACTGATACAGCAGATTTTAATGAATACTTTAAAATAAAAGAGGATGTTAATTTTGAAATAATGGATATTCTGAAAAAGCAAGGAGTTTCAATGGCATTTCCAAGCACAAGCTTATATGTGGAAAGTCTACCTAATACAATAGAAGAGAATTTTAAATTAGTGGATAAAGCCCAGAAAAAGGAAACATCAGAATAAAATTTTTCAAGAAGCAATGGAAAAACCGAAAACAATAAAAGCTTTAGGGTGTGCCCTAGAGCTTTTTATAGTTACATAGAATGACAAGTGTTTCAAAAATTACAATGGCATATTGGAGGAAAAAACCATTATATATAGAATACAAGTAAGTATGAGTTTGTTCTAAAGTAAATTAAAGAAATACGGTAAATATTAATTAGACTAGAATCTCAAGTAGGGGGAAATTATGGACGAGAAGCAACTGTTAAAAAACTTATGCAGGGCACATGCTCCAAGTGGACGCGAACATTGGATACATCCACAAATTAAAGAGGCTTTTGAGCCATTTTGCGAAGTTACAGAAGGGAAATTAAATAATCTGTATGCTATAAAAAAAGGCAATAAAAATGGAGAAAGAAAAAGTATAATGCTTATGGCACATGCTGATGAGGTCTTCCTTATGATAACGGAGATAATGCCAAAGGGATTTTTAAAGTTTATTGGTAGTGGTATTGATCCTAAGACCTTGGTTTCACAGGAAGTTCTTATTCATGGCAAAAAACAGATAGATGGCATTATAGGGATTAAACCACCGCATCTTATGACTGAGGAAGAAAGTGAAAAATCAGTTACTATATCAGGGTTAACAATTGATACAGGATATAGCACAGAAAAATTACAAGAGATTGTGAGTATTGGTGATTTTGTAACCTTAAAAAGAGATTTCTATGAGCTCTTAAATAATAATGTAACATGTAAAGCTACAGATGATAGAGCTGGTATAGTAGCTATGTATACTTGTTGCAAAGAACTAGAAAAAATAAACCATGATTTAGATGTTTATTTTGTAGCTTCTTGCCAAGAGGAAGTAGGTCATAGAGGCGCTAAAATGGCAAGTTATGATTTATTGCCAACTCTAGCTATTGCTATAGATGTAACCTTTGATAATGGTCCCATGGGTGATATGGATCGCGAAAACAAACTAGGTGGAGGTCCCGTTATATGTTTTGGGCCTAATATTCATAGTAAATTTAGAGGGAAGCTTATGGAAATAGCTGATGAGTACGCCATCCCTTATAACGTAGAAGTGGAATCTGGTAATACTGGAACAGATGCTTGGGATATACAAGTAACTAGGGGCGGTATTCCTACACTATTAATATCTATACCAATCAAGTATATGCATACATCAGTTGAGATTGTTAATATGGATGATATTATAAATACAGGAAGATTAATTGCCAAGTTTATTGAAAGGGTAAGTAGAAAGGACGTGGAGGAATTACTATGCTTTTAGAAAAATTATCTAATGCTGCAGGTCCTTCAGGGTTTGAAGGAGAAGTAAGAGAAATTATAAAGGAAGAAATTGTGAATTATGTAGATGAGATGAAAGTGGATGTTATGGGCAATATTATTGCACATAAAAAAGGTAATGGCGCAAAAATACTTATAGATGCCCATATGGATGAAGTAGGTTTTATTATTACTGGATATAATCAGGATGGTACTTTAAGGTTTGAATCCTTAGGGGGGATTAACGGTAAGGTGCTCCTATCTAAAGTTGTATTAATAGGTAAAAATAAAATAACAGGAGTAATAGGCTTTAAACCAATTCATCTACAAAGTGGAGATGAAAGGAAAAAGAATGTAAAGGCTAGTATGTGTTGCATTGATATAGGTTCAAGTTCTAAGGAAGAAGCTAAAAAAAATATAAAAATTGGAGAATTTGTGGTGTTCCAAATGAAGTATGGTAAGTTTGGAGATGGACTAGTTAAAGGAAAAGCCTTTGATGATAGAATGGGCTGTGCTGTTGCTATAGAAATATTAAAGGGAAGTTATAATTGTGATCTTTATGTTAGCTTTAATGTTCAAGAGGAGGTAGGAGAAAGAGGAGCTTATGTTTCTGCTTTTAATATACAACCAGATATAGGAGTTGCGCTAGAGGGAACTATATGTGCAGATATGCCTGATATTCCTAAACATTTAAATGCCACAGAAATAGGTAAGGGTCCTGCACTATCTATTATGGATAAGACTAGTATTTTTGATGATGAGATTTTAAAGACATTAATAAAGGTGGCAGAAAATAAGGATATACCTTATCAGCTAAGGAGAGCAACGGCAGGTGGAAATGATGCAGGAGCTATACTTATGTCAGGAGATGGAGCAAAGGTAGCTACAGTGTCAGTGCCTTGTAGATATATACATTCCTCTGTTTCAGTAGCAAGTATACAGGATTATAAGGATACTGTGACACTTATGGTGGAGTGGCTAAAAACATTTTAAAAATAAGCAGTTTATGAAAGTGAGGATTAATCATGGATATAATGTTACAAAAACTAGTTAAAGCCTTTGGTGTTAGTGGCCATGAAGATGAGGTTAGAGCAGTCATAAGGGAAGAATTAAAGGATATTAATTGTGATATAAAAGAAGATAAGATGGGGAATTTAATAGTTAAATTAGGTGAAGGTGTGCAAAAAATAATGTTCTGTGCTCATATGGATGAAATAGGGCTTATAGCTACATATATAGAGGACAAGGGGTTTGTACGAGTAAGTAATATAGGGGGAATTCGTGCCTCTGAAATAGTACATAATCTTGTTGTGTTTCAAAATGGTATTATGGGCAAAGTTAGTGCTACAAAATCAGAGCCTAAAATAGAAGATTTATTTATAGACCTTGGTGTGTCTTCAAGAGAAGAAGCATTAAAGAAGATTAAAGAAGGCGATACAGCATGTCTTTTATCAGATTTTATGGAAGTAGAAGATAAAATAATAAGTCCATGTTTAGATGACAGGATAGGATGTTATGTTCTTCTTAGGATGATAAAAGAAATTAAACAAACAAAAAATGAGCTATATTTTGTGTTTTCTACCCAAGAGGAACTAGGGGGAAGGGGAGCAAGAGCAGCAGCTTACACTGTAAATCCAGATTACTGCATAGTATTAGATACACAGGAGGCAGGAGATTATATTGGTGCAGAGGGAAAATTAGAACTTGGAAAAGGTCCCATAATTAAGATAAAAGATAGAACTTTAATTATGCATCATGAAATCAAAGAAATGCTTGAAAATGCAGCGCAAAGATCGGTGGTAAAAGTTCAATATGGAGTTTCAAATGGAAGTACAGATGGTGGAAATATTCATAAAGAAAATGGTGGAATAAGAACAGGGGTAATTTCAATTCCTTGTAGATATACTCACTCTATATCGGAAATGGTTTCTATGGAGGATGTAGAGGATACAATAAAGTTACTTAAAGGGTTTTCTATTTAAACCGTTCTTATATTATTAAAGTTTAGGACATTTGTGTTTTGCGATACAAGTATTATATTTACATATATCATAAATGATGGTAATATAATAAGTGAGTAGTTTAAAAAAATAGAAGAGTGTGGGGGGATTTATATGAAGAATTTATTAAAAAAATTAATAAGCATTCTAATGTGCTTCATAATGGTTTTATCAATAGCAAGTTTGAAGACAGATGTTGTACAAGCTAAAGAGAAAGATGTTGTTCCTAAAATGGATATTGTATCACTTGAACATTTCCCATTCATTGAAGGACAAGAAAATTCTATATATGCGTCTTGTAATAATTATACAGGTAAAGTTCAGTATCAGGCATTTTATATGGGAGAAAACACCATGAATTCATGGGAGTTAGTTAATAATAAAGATATGGTAGATGGATGGACAAAATCTACAGAGGCTAATAAGTTCGCAGTACTTAATATATCTAATTTAAACTTAAAACCAGACTATTATAAATTCGCAATTAGAGTAAAGAGAGATGGAGTGCGGGGAAAATATAAAAATAAGTATGGCAGTTATGATGATGCGTATGCTTTTTCGACAGTAGTAAAAAAAGTTGAAAAAGACATAAAAAATGAAGTGATTGAAGTTAGTAACGCAAAAGAATTATTGGAAAATGTAGGATCCAACAAGACTATAAAATTAAAAGCAGGTGAATATGACCTATTAGCTGTAAAGGATTTAAATAATAAGCACATAAAATTTGAAAAAGTGTTTGATGGACAACAACTAGTAATATCAGATATAAGTAATTTAACTATTGAAGGATTAAAAGAAGCGCAAGTAAAATTATTAGTTAATCCAAGATATGCAAATGTACTTACGTTCAAAAATTCGGATAATATTAATATTTCAAATATAATTGCAGGACATTATCCAGACAAAGGATCTTGTACCGGTGGAGTATTCTTTTTTGATAATTGTAAAAATGTTGATATAAAAAATTCAGTTTTATTTGGATGTGGAACAGAAGGTATAAATCTTAATAAGGTTGAAAACTTTAATTTTGTAAATTCTACAATTAAGGAGTGCTCATATGATTTAATGACTTTAATTGATTCAAAAAACATTGTATTTAAAGACTCGAATTTTTATGATACGGGAGAATATAATCTTATAAATGTTAGTAATACTAAAGATGTTATTTTTGATAAATGTAAGATTTATAATAACAAGGCAACAGGCGAATTTTTCCCCTATTTATTTAATGCAGATGAAAATTCAAATGTTCTTGTTAAAAATTCCATAATAAAAGATAATACAGTTAAGAGTTTAGTTAGTAATAAGGAAACTGTTATTTTTGAAAATGTGGAATTTCATAATAATACTTTTGACAAATAATCAAATAGATATAAAAGAATAAGGATATTGTTTGGGATAAAACAGTATCCTTATCCTTTGTAAAATAACATTAAAATAAAGCTCTTTTTTCAATTACAAGTGGAAATTCTTCATCACCATTAAGTTGCTTATCTCTATCTATAATTACATTTTTATCCATTATAACGTTAAAGAGTTTAGAATTTTCTCCGATTTCGCAATTTTGAAGAATAATACTGTTTTTAATTTCAGCACCTTTATGAACCACAACTGCCCTTGATATAATACTATTTTCAATAAGCCCCTCTATAATACAGCCATCAGCAATTATGGAATTTTTTACTTTGCTTTCATCGTAATATTTAGTAGGTGGTTCATCTTTAATTTTTGTATAGATGGGTCCATTACTAAAAAATAATTCCTTAGTTGTTTTTAAGTTTAACAGGTCCATATTAGCTTTGTAGTAAGCACTTATTGAATTAATACATTGAAGGTAGCCTTTAAACTCATAAGCCGTAACTCTTAAATCTTTAATGCTTTTATATATAAGATCCTTAATAGTAAAGTAAGAACCAGTTTGTATACATTTATTAATGAGTGATATTAAAAGATCCTTTTTCATAATGAACATTTCCATGGAAATATTTAAACCGTCATAAGTGCCCATATTCTTTCCTACACTTAGTACATTATTGTTTTGACCTATATTTAATACGTCGCAATTTAAGAAATTTTTAGTCCCAGTTTTAATATTTTTATATATGACAGTTATATCTTGCTGCCTCTCTTCATGATATTTTACGGCATCTATATAATCTATATTCCCTATCATATAAGAAGGAGAAATAATAACATTTTTTTCTTTACTTCTATATATATATTCCATGTTGTTCCACAACATTTCTGCATCATTTATAGACATGTTACCAATGCCAAAATTAAAAACAAATAGCCCATTGAGTCTTCTATCTAAATCCCATGGTTTTCCAGAACCTAAATGATCTACTAAGGAACGAGATTTACTTTGAGTGAAAATTCCAATGTTTTTAAGACCTGAATTAACCATGTTAGATAATGCAAAATCTATAATTCTATACCTAGCAGCTATGGGAATGGCTGCCAGTGGTCTATTTTTAGTAAGACTTATTATATTTGTTTCATTTTCGTTTAGATTTAATATACCCATATAATTATTAAGCATTTAACCACCTCATCTTATAACTGAATTAGATTTAATTTCAGTGCCTTCTGCAACTAGAGTTATGTCATCTGCAATTCCTATAAGAGAATGACCTCTTATAATAACGTTATTACCGATTATAGCTTTATCAATAATAACGTTGTCCCCTATTTTGGTGTTAGGCATAATAACAGAATTTGATATTTTGGAGTTTTTTCCAATTGTAACACCTTGAAATAGTACCGAATTATAAACTTCCCCAAGAACAATGCATCCTTCCACCACTAGTGAGTTAGTAACTTTTGCATTGGGGCCTATATATTGAGCTGGGTTGGTAGGATTTATGGAATATATCTTCCAAGATTCATCATGAATATTTAATTCATTATTGTCATCTATTAAATCCATATTCGCTTCCCAAAGGCTTTTAATGGTACCTACATCTTTCCAATAGCCTTTAAAAGGATAGGCATAAAGTTTCTTTTCGTTTTTAAGCATAGAAGGTATTATATTTTTCCCAAAATCGTTGCTAGAGTGTTTATTGTTTTCATCATCTTTTAAAAAGCTTTTAAGAAACTTCCAATTGAAAATATATACCCCCATAGAAGCCATATTGTTTTTGGGATTTTGAGGCTTTTCTTCAAATTCATATATTTTGTTATCTGAAGTAGTATTCATTATTCCAAATCTAGAGGCTTCATCTATTGGAACTTCAATAACTGCTATAGTAGCATCAGCGGATTTTTCTTTGTGAAAATTGAGCATTTTTGAATAATCCATTTTATAAACGTGGTCTCCAGAGAGAATAAGTACATACTCTGGGTCATAAGAGTCTATAAAATTAGTATTTTGATGGATTGCGTTAGCGGTACCTTTATACCAATCTCCTCCAGATTCATCCATATAAGGAGGAAGAAGTGTAACTCCACCATTATTTCTATCTAAATCCCAAGGGACGCCTATACCTATATGAGAATTTAGTGCAAGGGGTTGATATTGTGTTAGGACCCCAACCGTATCTATTCCTGAATTTGAACAATTACTTAGAGTAAAATCAATAATCCTATACTTACCCCCGAAAGGTATTGCAGGTTTTGCTGTGTTTTTAGTAAGCATCTTAAGCCTACTACCTTGTCCACCTGCTAGAATCATAGCTATCATCTCTTTTTTTGGCATTTTAAATACCCCCATTATCTAAGGCTTCTTCAATAAACAACTAACTAATAAGCTTGTCTATTTTTGAAGATGCTTAAAGCTTCATTATATTACTTTACCTATGTATATTATGATGAAGGTGATTTAATGCCTTTTTAAAAAAATACATTTATAATTGTGGTAAATAGTCAAAAAGGAACTGGGCAACATATTGCACCCAATTCCTTTGTTTGTATTATGTGAATTTATAATATATAGCTTAATAATAGCATTATGTTAAGTGCAGTTACTATAAGTCCAATAATCCAAAGACTTATTTTATCGAATCTAGTGTTTGCATACTTGCCCATAACTTTTTTAGAGGAAGTTAAATATATCTGGAGGAATATAGTTATAGGAAGTTGGATACTTAAGAGCATTTGTGAATAGATGAGTCCATTAAATGGTTCCGATATAAAAAATATAACTACTGCAGCACCAACTAAAGTAATTGCTACACCTATTTTAGTATGAATATCATGAATATCATAAGGTTCTCCAAATATTCCTGCAAAAATACTACCACCAGCCATGCCTGCAGTAACTGACGAGGCGATTCCTGCAAACAGTAGAGCGAGTGCAAACACCACGGATGCTATACTTCCAAGCATGGGCGTAAGCATTTGTTGAGCTTGACTAAGCTCCGTAACATGAATATTTTGTGTAAAGAAAGTAGCAGCTGCAATAAGGATCATAGCACTATTTATAGCCCAACCTATTATCATTGAGAAAAATGTGTCCATAAATTCATATTTTAATTGTTTTTTTATTACAGTTTCATCTTTTAAATTCCATTGACGACTTTGAATTATTTCCGAATGGAGAAATAAATTATGGGGCATTACAACGGCACCTAGAACGCTCATTATTATTGGAATAGATCCATTAGGGAAAGAGGGTTTAACCCAGCTTATCATTGCTTTTCCCCATTCGATATGAACAAGGCTAAGTTCAAATATAAAAGATATTCCTATTATAGAAACAAAGCCAATAATCCATTTTTCTAGCTTTTTATAAGAATTTGTGAATAGCATCCATAAAATCAATGCTAAAACTAATACTGTTCCTAGTTTTATAGGTATACCAAATAACATATTTAAAGCAATGGCGCCACCAAGAAGCTCTGCAAGGGCAGTAGATACTGCAGCCACGACTGCAGAGCCAAGCACTACTTTGTTCAATTTTGGTTTTAAGGTGGCAGTAGATGCTTCTGCTATACAATTACCTGTAACGATTCCAAGATGGGCCGCATTATGCTGAAGAACAATTAACATAATAGTTGAAAGGGTTACCATCCAAAGTAGAGTATATCCGTAACTGGCACCAGCGGCCACATTTGCTGCCCAGTTACCAGGATCTATAAATCCAACAGTTACCAGCAGTCCAGGCCCGATATATTTTATAAAATCTAATGCCATAAGTTTTGGTTTATGGTCATCTTTTAAAAGGTTTTTAATAGTTGAAAATTTCACTCTAACACTTCCGTCCTATATTATTGTTGTCCTATATAATATATATTATATAGTAATTATTATTTAAAGCAACATTAAAAATAGAATAAATGAAAATATACTATAATAAGGATATTTTTTATTATATAGGAAACAGCTTGCGCAAATGATTGTGGATAACACTTATACTTGACAATAGAGATATTACAAATTGCATAGTTACGGTTTATTATTATTTTTTTGTAGAATTAATAAATAAAATGTTAAATTGTTCACTAAAAATATACAAAAAAGTAAAGTACATTTATCTATATAATCTACTGTTTAGTATGGAATGGTGCTATAATAGTAATAGTGAGTGTTGCTTTATTGGGTTTAAATTATATTTTGTAATTTAAACTAAAATAAGGCTTTTTTAATAAATACTCAGAAAAAATGATTATTGTCTGAATTTTTGGAAATAATTTAGAAAAAGTACTTTATTTTCATGGATTAAAACCGATTATTTAAGTACTATATAATATATTATAAAAGTCTAATATAGTCACTTTAGTGGCATTCGAGGAGGAATTTATTATGGCAATTAGTTTGAAAAAAGGTCAAAAAGTAGATTTAACTAAAACTAACCCTGGTCTTGTTAATGTTATTGTTGGACTTGGTTGGGACACTAATAAATATGATGGGGGAGCGGCTTTCGACCTAGATGCAGCGGCTTTCTTGGTTGGGCCAAATGGAAAAGTATCATCTGATAATGATTTCATTTTTTATAATAACCCAAAGGACTCAGCAGGATCTGTAATACATTTGGGAGATAACAAGACTGGTGAGGGTGAGGGTGATGATGAACAAATTAGAATAGAACTAAGTAAAGTGCCAGCTTCTGTTGAAAAAATCAACTTTACAGTAACTATTCATGAAGCGGCTCAAAGATCTCAAAATTTTGGACAAGTTTCTAATGCATTTATAAGAATTTGCGATGAGACTAGCAATGAAGAATTAATAAGGTATGATTTGAGTGAAGATTATAGCGTTGAAACTGCAGTAGTTGTAGCTGAACTATACCGTAATAATGGAGAATGGAAGTTTAGTGCAGTAGGAAGTGGATTCGAAGGTGGATTATCTGCGCTTTGTGCTAACTTTGGAATTAGTGTAGACTAACATCATGGAAGATGATGACTAATAAATAAGGGGGAATAATCATGACTATTAACTTAAGTAAAGGTCAAAAAATTGATTTAACTAAGACCAACCCAAGTTTAAAGAAAGCAATCATAGGACTAGGCTGGGATACAAATAAATATTCAGGTGGAGGCGATTTTGATTTAGATGCTTCAGCCTTTTTAGTAGGCGCTAATGGAAAAACAAATAATGACCTAGATTTTATATTTTATAATAATTTAGAGCATTCTTCAGGAGCTGTTATACATACAGGTGATAATAGAACTGGAGAAGGAGAAGGAGACGATGAGCAATTAATCGTTGAATTTTCCAAAATACCTAAAGATATTGAAAAAATTGCAATTACAGTTACTATACATGATGCAATAGCTCGTGCTCAAAATTTTGGTCAGATATCTAATGCCTTTGTTAGAGTAGTAAATGAAGAAACTAATGAAGAAATATTAAGGTATGACTTATCGGAGGATTTTTCAGTAGAAACTGCATTGGTATTTTGTGAAGTATATCGTAATAATGGAGAATGGAAATTTAGTGCAACAGGAAGTGGTTTTCAAGGCGGACTTTCAGCCCTTTGTAAGAATTATGGTCTTGATGCTTAGAAACATACAAATATAAATTAATAAGTGTAAGCAAGTACAATAGATATTAGGGGAGTTGGGAAACATGGGTATAAATTTACAAAAGGGTCAAAGAATAAGTCTAACAAAAGATAATCCTGGTTTGAAAAAGACAATGGTGGGACTTGGATGGGATCCAGTAAAACAAAAATCTAAGGGATTACTTGGAGGATTATTTGGTGGTAGTCAAGCACAAGTAGATTGTGATGCTTCTGTATTTATGTTAGATGAAAATGACAAGATAAAATCAAAAGAAAATATAATTTATTTTGGAAATTTAAAAAGCAAATGTGGTAGTGTTCAGCATATGGGAGACAATCTTACTGGAAGTGGTGATGGGGACGATGAGCAAATCATGGTTGACCTATCAGGTATACCTCAAAATATAGCCAAGCTAGTGTTTGTTGTTAATATCTATGCTGCAGCGGAGCGTAAACAACATTTTGGCATGATAGAAAATGCTTTTATACGTTTAGTAAATGTAATAGACAACAAAGAAATGCTTCGTTTTAATTTGACAGAAGAATATTCTGGTAAAACTGGTTTATACGTTGCGGAAATTTATCGCAATAACGGAGAATGGAAATTCATAGCTGTAGGTGAAGGCGATGCGTCTGCTGGCTTAAATGAAATGTCAAAAAAATACCAATAAGTATAGATTATAGGTTAATATAAATATATATTTATAGAAAAACACTTGTGTAGAAAATGACATGTCCATCATTTTCTACATTTTAATGTAAAGGAAATATAAAAATTACTGAAAGGTGGATAATATGAAATATTTTAACAAGCAAAGCTCAGAAGTTTTAGATGAGCTTAAGGTTGATAGCAGCGTTGGATTATCGAGTTCCGAGGTTAAAGAAAGACTGGAGAAATACGGTGCTAACGAATTTACTAAACAAGAAAAAGGATCTATATGGGATAGTGTGAAGGAAGCAATAACTGAGCCTATGATGATAATACTTTTAGTTGCGGCCTTAATTAGTGCATTAGTAGGAGAGGTTGAAGATGCTATTGGTATAGTATGTGCCGTAGCAGTAGGAATTGGTATAGGTATTTTTACAGAAGGAAAATCACAAAAAGCCGCAGATGCACTTTCAAAAATGACAGAAAACATAGAGGTAAAAGTAACACGTAATGGGAAAATTATTCAAGTAAATAAAAACGATTTGGTACCAGGAGATATGGTTTTAATTGAAACTGGAGATATGGTGCCAGCAGACGGAAGACTTATAAGTAGTATTGATTTAATGGTTAGAGAGGATATGCTTACAGGAGAATCAGAGGACGTAAGCAAAGATTCTGAAGTTGTAATAGAGATGGAAAATATAAAATCTAAAGATAAAAATATTGTACAAGACCCTATTCCAGCAAAACAACTGAATATGGTTTTTGGTGGAACGCTAGTAGCTTACGGTAGAGCCAGCTTTGTAGTTACTTCTACCGGTGATAGCTCTCAAATGGGTGAAATAGCTAAAAATCTTGAGGATAGTGATTTGCAAACACCGCTTCAAGCAAAGCTTGGGGATTTAGGTGGTAAGATTTCAAAAGTATCAAGTGCTATAGCTGCTGTATTATTTATAGTTATGATTGTAAAAATGGTAATGGCCAAGACTATATCACCAGACACTTCAGGAATATTTGCGTTTTTACAGTCTGTTGAACCTATAAAAACTGCTTTTGTCGTATGTGTTGCATTAATTGTTGCCGCTGTTCCAGAAGGACTCCCAACAATGATAAATATGACACTTGCAATCACTATGCAGAAAATGGCTAAAATAAATGCCCTTGTTACTAAAAAAGAAGCCTGTGAAACAATAGGTTCTGTAAGTGTAATATGCTCAGATAAAACAGGTACACTTACTCAAAATAGAATGACTGTAGAAAAAGTTTATTTAAATGGTAAGTTCAAAGAAAGAAATGAACTAAGTGATGGAAATAACTACTTTATAGATAACTGTCTTGTAAATTCAACGGCAGATATTCAAAAGGAAGGTAAAGACGTTAAATATTTAGGTAGTGCAACAGAATGTGCTTTACTTTTATATAATGATGCTTGTGATTATGTACAAGAAAGACAAAGTGCAAAAATAGCTCATCAAATTCCATTTAGTTCAAAACGTAAGAGAATGAGCACAGTTATAGAAGGAGAGGGTGGCTCTACATTATTAACAAAGGGAGCACCAGAAATCGTTCTAGAGCTATGCAAATATGAGCATGTTAATTGTATGGAAGTAGAGTTAGATGAAGCTAGAAGGTGCGAGATATCCAACGAAATTGAAAAACTTCAAAAAAAATCTATGAGAGTACTTGGCTTTGCATATAGAAATATTGATGAAGAGGTAGCCATGGCATCCGAGCAAGGTACATTAGAAAATGATTTAGTGTTTACAGGCTTTGTAGGAATAAAAGACCCCCTAAGACTTGATGTTAAAGAAGCTGTAGAAACTGCTAGAAATGCAGGAGTTGCTACAAAAATGCTTACAGGGGACAATATTAATACAGCTATTGCTATAGGGGAAGAATTAGGTTTACTTAATGGTAAAAATAGAGCAGTAGAGGCCAGTTATATAGATACATTATCTGACGAAGAACTTAGACAAGAAATAACAACTATTTCAATAGTAGCACGTTCAAAACCTGATACAAAAATGAGAATAGTTATAGCTCTTCAAAATAATGGAGAAGTAGTTGCTGTAACAGGAGATGGAATAAACGATGCTCCAGCACTTACAAAAGCAGATGTAGGTATAGCTATGGGAATAGCTGGAACTGAAGTTAGTAAAAATGCTGCAGATATAATTTTAACAGATGATAGTTTTGGAACTATTGTAAAAGGAATTAAATGGGGAAGAGGTATTTACGAAAACTTCCAAAGATTTATTCAATTCCAGATAACAGTAAATATAATTGCATTCTTAACAGCAATTTTATCTGTAGTATTTGATTTTCAAATGCCGTTTACTACAATACAACTCTTATGGGTAAACATTATAATGGATGGTCCACCAGCACTATCACTAGGACTAGAACCAGTAAGAGATGCTGTTTTAAACAGAAAGCCTACAAATAGAAATGCCAGTATTATAACTAAACAAATGATGAAAAGCATGCTTTTCAATGCTATATATATAACTGGTATTATTATGGTTCAGATGAAATTTGACATATTAGGCGTTGGATTCCCAAAAGAAGGGGTTACAGGACCAAATGAAATGCAGACAGTATTATTTGCATTATTTGCTTTTAGTGCATTATTTAATGCTTTTAACTGTAGAGAATTTGGAGCAGACAGCATATTGCCTAGTCTTACAAAAAACACTATATTCTTAAAGATAATTACAGCTACAGCAGTAGCACAGATATTTGTAACTGAAGTGTTTTCGGGATTTTTTAATGCAGTTCCGTTAAGTGTTACTATGTGGCTAAAGATAATCCTATTATCTTCACTTGTAATAGTTGTAAATGAAATTGCAAAATTAGTTTTGAAGCCTTTTGTAAAAAAAGAGCAACAAGTAAAACCAGAATCAGAGGAAAAGATAGCAGCCTAGGAACAACAAAGTCCACATTATTGAGTAAAATCAATAATGTGGATTTTTTATATTAGTGAATATATGATAGCTCTAACCAAGATAGGAATGTAATTTATCTTGTGAAATATCGTGAACTTCATGGAATTTTCCATGTACTATATCTAAAATTTCTTCACCAGCAAATATACCAGATGTCTTTGTAATAAATACAGTATCTTCAAGTTTTTTCACAGGAAGAGCCTTTAGTAATTCTCCATGTGAAGGAATTATCCCATAATTTGAATGTTCAATCATAGGGTAGTCTAGTAGAGAATCACCAGCGGCTATAAATGTATTTATATTTTCTAGTTCCATTATATATTTTATAGGATCATATTTATTTATACAATTAGGTACTATATAAACCTTTTTTCCTTGTTTTGATAGGCTATAATTATGCTTTGAGCAAAAGGCCTTTAATACTTCGAAATAATCTATTGCTATTTCTCCCTTTAAAAAGGTATTAGCTAACTTTTCTTCATCCATAATGGCATATATAAAAAGATCTTCACAAGTTTTATATGATTTTACAAAGTCACTTTCTAAAAAGAAACTACATAATTTTATCATAGTCGCAATAGATGTAGCGGTCTTAATTTTAGAACAACTTATATCTGACCAGGCTTTAAACTCCTTGCCATCCTTAAGTATTAGGCCTCCATTAGCTACCACTGCATATTTAGGTCTTATTACATCATAAAAGTATTTCATTCTCATATATTGATTTTTGGAGCGGGTGGTGACAGGTATAAAAAGCATACTTTCATTTATATGCTCTAGTTTATTTTGAAAGGACTTAGTAATGAAACTACTGTTAGAATTATTATAAAAATCCACAGGAACAAGTTTTTCTTGATTAATTAGGGGGCAGTGCCTTGAAGAATATATAAGTGTGCTATCAAGGTCCGAGGCAAATATCATATAGTCACATCCTTTGGTTACTTTTTATATATCTTTTTTTTCTTTAGATTTAACGACATTTTAGAAGGAAAGCCTCCCACTTCTATAAGTGGGAGGATAATAATTGAGAATTGTTATCTGCTTCAGAGGTCTACAAGGGTGGAAATCTCCTTCTGAAGTCGTTAAGTTATCTTCTTCGAAGCTATTACAGCTCCGAAGGAGATGATTTAATAATACCACAAGAGGAATAGCACATATCACTATATATTTCTACAGGAATATGCTTTTCCTCAGCTAACTTAAATATATGTAATAAATTAGGATTATCAAAGGAGTCTACTAGTATTTTCCAAGGTATTCTCCTTAAAAGTACTCTTGTGGTTTCTCCAATTCCTGGTTTTATAAGATTAATATTATCAATGTTAAACTTATTTTTAATACTTTCGATATCGCGAAGTCCTTTGCAGTTTAAATGTTCACCATTGAACTCAATATCTGCAGCAATTTCAGAAGTATCTTGCGACGTTAAAAGCTCAGATAGATAATTTTCATCTATTTTATTAAAACAGTTACATATTTCGTCAATATAAAAATTGGAAACATCTGAGGACTTTAATTCACTATAAAACTTGGTACCGTGGAAATCATCACTGGAAATATAATTATCATTAAGTACAGTCCTGCTTACAAGCCCTGAGACTGTAGAATTAAGGCAAGCACTTGGGATTAAAAAATCCTCCCGTGTACCGTAAATAAGGGTGCAGTGAGCAGGATCAGATAATACTGCTAGGTTTGGATTAAGGTTTATATTAAACTCTTTATAAATTTCCTTGCAAGCTTTTGTTAAGGTATGTTGAATAACACCTTTGCCTGTCCACCCATCAATGAATTGTATTTCTGCACAGGGGTGATTTCGTAATATATGGGCAAGTGCATTTTTATCTATGCCTTTATCCCGTATTATGGAAATACTATAATGCGGGATGGTTATATCATATTTAAACTGAATATACCTTTTAATTAATATGCCAATAGGAGTGCCAGCTCTAGCAAGGGAAACTAAAACAATATTTTTACCACGTGCTTCTATAATTTTATGGCTTAATACAGAAACTAGAGAAGCCAATTTGATTTTTGATCCTTCTAGTGTGTTATAGAAAATATCCATGTATTCTTTTGAGGGAGTATATTCTATTGGTAACATCTCGGAATAATGAATTCCACTTTGTATAGCATTTTCTCTAAATTCATTATCTTGTTCTACTATAAGATTTGATATGTCTTTAAGAAGAAATACAACATCTTCCGCGGGGTAGCTTCCTGAAAAAATACATTGATTCATTTAAATACACCTCTTTTATATATTATTTAGAAAAATAAAAGCTATTAGCCTTTCCAACATGCAAATATAATAGACTTCACATGAAAATAGGAAAAGATTTTATTTAATTCTTCTTTTTTTTCTTTGGTTAAAGGCTTTTCAGAAAAGAAGAATACCTGGTTATAAAAATTATCGGGAATATTATAAAGGTAGTTAGTTATAGTTTCATCTCCTGGACTTTGAAAAGCAACCTTATTTTTATTCCCATAACAATGGATGTTTCTAGCATGAACGGGACTTCTCGTAGTGGACTGAAAATATACATTATCTCCAAGCTTTGCGCTTATACTACAAGGTAAATATATAAATTCTCCAGTTCCTATGCAAAGACAGTTGCCAGGAGTTCTTTCTTTTTTTAAAACTTCTGATATCGATTGAATTTCTTCGAAAACTTTAGCATTATTTTCTGAACTAAGTCCAAATCTACCAGTAGATTTATTGTAACCTTCTATGCTTTCGCCTATTTCAAAAATATAATCTTTATCTGGAATTAGGTTAGTAGAGCTTGGAACCATGGTTATTGCATCGCTAATAATATCTTTTGTTTTACTACACTTAATATCCCCTTTTAATAAAGAACAGACCTTAACATCTATATTTTTTTCATCCTCAAACATTTTATAGCTATTAGTATCTCGCCAGTCTAGAATGGATAATATCCCAAAAGATTTCCCCGGAAGACATTTTATTAAATTTAATGCAGATTTACCTGTAGTAAGTTCATCATCTATTAGAACTATATCGCAAAAATCATTAAAAAAGTCTTTTTCATAAGGAAAAAGTGAATGTTCTACTGCATGAGAGTGTTCTTCATTAAAAAATAGTGCAGGATCTATAGAATTTATTTTTTCACGTGTGGTATGGATATAAGCAGCATTTGAAAAGTTTTGGAATACTGCTTGAGCAAGACCTGTAGCAGTCTCTGCAAAACCTATAAAAAGAGTTTTATTTGCAAGTTTTATAGGCGTGTTTAAAATATCATGTGTGTTTTCTATATTAACTGGAAAACTATTAATCTTAACTATTTCTTGCCCGTTTTCTAAATCTAAATCAGGTATATTAAGAGATACATCTAAAGATATAAGGGCACTAACTAATTCAGTAGTAGGGTAATCATAGGAGTCCTCTCTTTCATTAATCCAAAGACGGGCCAAAATCCCTCCAATGAGTTTTAGAGTATCTGGAATCATTGGCATATGTTTTCCTATAACCTTACTTACAAACAAGAAATCTCTCTTTTTATTTTCACGAGCGGACATAGTAAAAAGATTTGATACCGGAATATTACATAGGTTTTCCTTTATATTAAGTGATATGTCTAGTCTATTATCTATGTTGTAATGAATTGATCCGTTGCAACAATTCTCTGTGCGATTTTCCATCTTCAAATACCCCCATTATTTTAGCTTTTAGTAATATTTCTTTAGCCCATCTTTCATGGGGTTTTATTTCATTCATTTTATTTGAGTAATTGCTCTTTATTACCCCATCAAGGGATGAACTAAGAATATTGCTTGCATCTATATAATCTTCTTTAGAAACTACCATAAGAGAATTAACTATATTTACTTGGGTTGGGTGTATAACGGTTTTACCAATTAATCCATTAGTTCTATCTAAAAGAGTTTCTTTAATAAGAACATTATTATTTAAATCTAAAACTTTGCTATAATATTCATAAACTACTCCAGATATAACATAATCATCTCTTTTAAACACATTTATTATATCGCTTATACAGCCCTGTACTACGGTTAAGTCGTACACGGTAAAATCCTTACTCCGACGAAGACTATATAATCCAGAAAAATCTGTTCCACCAATTCGAATGTTTAAAACATAGTCTTTATAATAATCTACAATATGTTTTATTTTAATAAGTTCTTCCACCCGAGTTTCTTTATGGATTATGTTTGGTGTTTCAAGGATTGGCATTCCGTACAAATTCCTTTTATTAAACTCATTATATTCTTTTAGCAAGGAAAAATATTCATCACCAAGTGGAGCATTAAATTTGGGGAAAATGAAGCCGCAAAGCCCAATTAAGGAGGATTCATTGAGTAATCTTTGAAGTTGGTAAATATTACGAACTCTAATAAAAATAAGGGGAAGACGGTCCAAAAAAGAAGAATCTTCTTTTAAAGCAAGTGCTATCTTCATAAATAGGTCAATAATGTTATTTTCAGCTTGCACAACTTCATTTGTTGATACAGAATCTTCAATACAAAGAGTAATAGTGTGAGCACCCATACTTTTATTAAAAAGTATGTCCACTAGCAGATTTTCCCGAGTTCCTGGCATATATAAGCATGCTCCTAGTGCATAGGATAAATCTTCTTTTGAGGAAAATAGATTGTAAGATGAAGGGATTTTAAAAAAAATATCTTGTGAATTGTTAATATTATTAAAATAGCGCATAATTTTTCTCCATTTAACATAATAAATTAATCAGCAATTCCAAAGGACGCATAGTACTGATTGTAATATATAATTATAACATAGTTATATAAACAATTACATATTACACATAGGAATTCAGAGTTGAAGTATGAATTTACTACATTTCAAAATTCATGCTTCAGCTCTGATAGGAATTACTGGATGTTGAGGAGTTTTAACGACATTTCAGAAGGAAAGTCTCCCACTTCTATAAGTGGGAGTTACAAGCTATAACAAATAGAAAACTTCAGTGGGAGTATAAATCTCCTTCTGAAGTCGTTAATATTGCAGCATCGCAGATGATGATTTAACAATTATGAATGAGATTTGATCTATACTTCTTCAAAATTAAGGGCTTTATTTTCTAAATGATTTTTTTCAATATCATCTTTAGGCCAGTTTCAATTTAAATAAGAGCTAGTAGTATACAATATGATATAATGTATACACACAATTCAAAAATTAAAATTTGCATAAAAATACAAATTTTATAATAAAAAATTCGATTATATTGCAATAAAGAAAGGAGTTAATACGCATGTTTAGTTTTAAAAATCATCAAGAGCTTACTTGTATCGCAGAGGGCGATGGTCATTTCTTCGCAAAATTAGGTGCTATGGTAGCTTACAAGGGTAACTTTACTTCTGAAAAGGTATTATTAGATACAAATAGTAATCAAAGCATATTCAAATCCGTTATGAATCTAGCAGCAAGAAAGCTTTCGGGAGAAAATATTCCGATTATGAAGGTAAATGGTAGTGGCAGTTATTATATGGCAAATAGAGCGCAACATATTACTATAATTACACTGCAGCAAGGTCAGAGCATAGGAGTTGAAGGAGAAAATTTACTTGCTTTTACTGAAGGCTGTAAATATGGAGTTAGATTTATGGGATCGGGTGTAATATCTCAAAAGGGTATGTTTACATCAAATCTAACAGCAATTGGTAATAATCCTCAGGTGGTTATAACTACCAATGGAAATCCGATTATTCTAGAAACACCTTGCGTAGTGGATCCTGATGCAGTGGTATGTTGGACAGGTCCTGATCCTAATTTTAAGACCGATGTAAATTGGAAAACTTTCCTTGGACAAACATCCGGAGAATCCTATATGTTAGAATTTAATTCTAAGGGGGAAACTGTAATTATTCAGCCTTATGAAAGAGTTTCAGGATTAAATGTTGCAATAGATTAAGGGAGGGATGTGTTTGTGGCTATAATTATTGATAATACTAATAAAAAAATAATAACATCCCAAAAGAAACAATATGGGAAATTAATTATTGAAACCAGCATAAGACCAGAAAATAATTCTACTATAGCAATGGGTGTAAAGCAGCGCACAGAGCAAAATAATTCTCAAAGTACAAATAATTTAAAACCTAATATCACTGCAGGAGCTAAAGAGAGTGCTACCGTAAGGCCAAATAAGAATATGGAAAAAAGAAAACTTGTAGATGTTACAAAAAGCATTAATCTAGGAAAAGGGCAAAAGTTAAGTCTAAATCAGAATGCTAAGAATCTTTCAAAATTGATAGTAACACTAGATTATAATGCAATCTCAAAGGGTCATAATGAGTTTGATTTAGATGTATCAGTGTTTATGGTGGATATAAATGATAAAACAATAGAAAAAGATTTTATCTTTTATGAAAACACCAAGAGTACTTGTGGAGGAATAGTTATTAAAGCAGATCACAATACTTATCTTAAAGATGCTTATAATGAGTGCATTCAATTAGATTTAAATCTAATACCATCCAACATCCAAAAGTTAGCATTTACTGTAACTATTTATGAAGCAGATGAAAGGCTTCAAAACTTTGGACAGTTAACAGATGGATATTTTAGAATTATAGCTGGCGATAGTAAACAAGAAATTTTAAACTATAAATTCAATGAAAATTTATCCGTACAAACAGCAATGGTAGTAGCGGAGATATACAGATATAAAAGTGAGTGGAAGATTAATTGTATAGGTAGTGGATTTAGAGGAGGTCTTCAAGCACTGTGTGATAATTATGGAATAGATACGGTCTAGTAACATGGAAAGGAAGTATACAATGGGGGAAAATATAAAAAAAAGATATCCCAGATATATTAAAGAATTTAAGTGTGTAGGTGGAAAGTGTAAAGACAGTTGTTGTGTTGGATGGGATATAGATATAGATAAGATTACATTTAGACAGTATTATAAAGTTCAAGACAAAGAAATGAAGAGAATGTTTCAAAAAAATGTTCACAATAATGATAATTATCTAGATAGTAATGTAGATTATGGAAAAATAAAATTAGCAAGTGGAAAAAGATGTCCTTTTTTAGATGAAGAAAATTATTGTATGATTTATTCTAGGCTTGGAGAAGAATATCTTTCAAATGTTTGCACATCTTTTCCTAGAATAATCAATAAAGTAGATGGATGTTATGAAATGTCTCTTGATGTAGCTTGCCTTGAAGCTGCAAGAATTATTTTACTAAAAGAAGAAGGAATTGAATTTGAAGAGCGTGCGGAAACTTTAGAAAAACATATAGTATCAAGTGATATTAATACTAAATCTGAAAAATTCAAAAATTCACCTATAAAATATTTTAAAGAAATTAGATATTTGAGTATTAAAATAATAAAAAATAGAAAAATTGATTTAACTCAAAGGCTTTATATATTAGGTAAATTTATAAACACACTAGAAAAAGAATTTAAACACAATTATAATAATGTACTTAAGTTTATTAAAGAATATGATATAAATTCAATTAGTAATTCTTATGAAAAAAATCAATTAAGTTATATTGCTGGGATGGATTTTTTCAAAAAGATGGTGGGATTTTTAAATGTATTTAAAGAAGTGGACAGTCTTTCTTTTAAGGAATATACTAAGCAAATTATACTTGAATTCAAGTTTGAGGAAGAGGGGGGCATAAGTAAATATTTAGAATTGTACATAAAAGCATTTGAAGATTATACTGAAAAAATTATAAATAATAATAGCTATATTTTTGAAAATTATTTGGTGAATTTTATATATAACAACATGTTTCCGTTTTCTGTAACAGAATTAATGTTTGATGGGTATATTATGCTTTTAATAAGATATTCATTTATTAGATTTTATTTGGTTGGGAAATATCTATATAATAAACAGGATTCTAAAGAAGATATAGTTGAATTTATTCAAGTTTTCTCAAAAATCATAGGGCATCACAAAACTTATACAGCTGATGTAGTAAATTATATAAAAGAAAATGAATTTGATAATATAGAATTTGCTAAAATACTTTTAAATATTTATTAGAAGCATAGAATAACACTAATAACTTACTATAGATGAAGTTATTAGTGCTATTCTATATTGATATTTAAAATTTGGAGATTAATATATAATTATTTAAAATTAAAAATATTAGAGAAGAAGCTTTTACCTTTTTCTTTGGTATACTTTTTTTCTTCATTAAAATCAGGTAAGGGTAAATTAAAATTCACTTCTTCTAATCTATGAGTATCATAGAATTTTTCCTCAATTTTCCCTTCTATATTATTATAGCCAGTAGGAGTTAATATACTAATGTCAAATCCAAACAGGTTTAAGAAACATAGCATAATGCAATCCTCATCACTAAAAATACTTTCATTATTATCGTAAATAAGAAGTTTAGGTATCTTTGAAGGATAATCATACTGCTGAATTAGTTGTAATATGTTTTTATCAGCATTTAAAATAGTCATTAAAATCTTTAATTTAAATTCCTTATCTATAGCTTTTTTTAACATATCTGTTTTCAAAAAATAGTTTATTTTTTCTAAAATAATATGTTGCAGAGACGTTTTTAAATAAGAAAATTTATAACAACTGTGGGTTAGTAGTTTTTTTTCATCAACAAATCCATTATTATCAAATACAAAGGCTAAGGAGTATAAATCCGTTTTAGAGTAAGTTATATTAGTAAAAGGAATTCCTGGTATAAATAATGTATTATCTGCGGATTTTAAATGAAAAAAATCCTTCCAATATAAAGTTAAATCATTGGGAACGCCACTTATTTTTACGAATAAGTTTGGCATGTATATGGTGTTATTTTCTACTCTAAATCCTGTGCGAAGACTAGATGGTTCATTCCATAAAAGTTTAAACTCATGAAAGGTAGTATTAAGTGTCACAGGCTGAGTTTTATACTCTTCAAATTGCCAAGGTCTATAAAAACCATCTCCATCAGTATACAATGAGTTTGATAATTCTCTAGAGGCAGATGCAGCAATAGTTTCCTTGCGTATAAGCTTCTCTTCTTTTGGAAATTCTTTTAAATCAGCCTTATACGGGAGTTCAAAGCATTTTGAAAATGTATCGCTATATTCTGTAAGGTCTAAAAAACTATCACTTAAAGAATTTATATATAACACATCACAGCCTAATTTAGATAAAAAAATTAAGAATAAAAGCTCATGCTTTTTAATTTCACCATAGTATATAATTTTAGGATTTATAATTTCATCTGTGGAAGTATCTTGAAAGTGAAAATTCTTCACAAGGGTGGGAACAAAATCATGAACCCAAGAAAGTAATTTAAGTGAAAAATTTTTAACCTTAGATAAGTTCAAATTCTTCTCTTCTTTGCAGTATAAATCTAGTATATAGCTAAAACTATTTGCCATAGAACAATTTAAAGTATTATTATTAGTTGGAAAAACTTTATGTTCCATAAGCAGTGCAGCAATCTTAGTAGTTAGTGAAGCATCAAAAGGATCCACATGCTGCCATATACTTAGAGTATTATTCATTAATTTAGCAGCAGTGCGTATAGGTATAGAGTCTGTGAATTTTAAATATAACCCAGCGAACATACTTAAACTTTTATCTAATCTAAATAAGTCATTATAATAATCATCTTCATTTTCTTTTATTCCTATATATCTATAGAAATACACTGGGATAAAAGGTACGCTGCCTCCTATAAATCCAATCCTTTTATTAACAGGCAGGATTAAATCATTAAATATATTCATGCCGCTTTTAAGTAAAGTGTTAATAGAACCTTTAAAGATTATATCTAAAGGTAGATTTCTATTTTCTATAACAGGTTGCTCCATTTTAATAACAGTTTCTTTTAAATTACTAGTATCATCCACAATAGTTTCCTTAAAGTTGTGAGTTGTTTTTAAGTTAAGATCTATTAAGGGCTGAGTTTTAGGTAACTTTATGAGTTTTGAATGAATATTTAGTTTATCGATTTTTGAAAACCCTATATCTGACATCGAATTAATATATATAACATCACAACTTAGTTTAGACAAAAGTATCAAAAAATAAATTTCATGTTTTTTTATGTCACCATAAAAAAGCACCTTGGGATTTATAATATCGGTCTCTAGTCTAGAATTATAATTAGAACTATGAAATAACTTTGGAGCAAAGTCCAAAGTCCATCCAAGCAATTTAACAGCAAAATTTTTCATTACAGTTTCTGTAGTATTAGGTTCATTTGCTAAATATAGAGCTAGGGTTTCATCGAAGCTATTTTGGATGTAATCATTGAAAAAATTGTTATTAAACTCTGGGAATAGACCTTTAGTTTTAAGAATATTGATTAGTGTATTTCTTTCAGTTGAATTAGAACCTAGAAGTCCAGTCCAAGGTATTTCTGTTATGGATGTAGATAAAATTTTCACTGGTATTCCAGAGGTAAAGTTTATATACAAGTCTCCAAGTGAAGTAAGTGTATTGTTTAGTTTATGTAAATTCTCATAATAGAGTTCACTATTTTCAATAATACCAATATATCTATAAAAATAAATAGGTATATTAGGGGATTTTGATTTAATAAACCCCTGCCTCTTATTTACAGGAACAAATATATCTTGAAATAAATCTTGTGCTTCTAAGATAGATGTAATTATTTGTTTTCTAGTATTAATCAAAGTGTAAACCTCCAAGCTTATTCTTACATCTATGATACACAATGAAAATAGATGTAAAAAGTTAATAATAAAAACAATTTTATTTACTACTAGTTTACCATTAATATTACTATTAGGTAATAGAAGAATTGAGGACTACTCTCCATTTTTCTTCCTGAGACTTAAATAAAGATCAGCAAATCCACTAATAGCTATATAGAATCAAAAATCATACTACCAGGCGGAGTTTACAATTTCATAAACACCATGACTCATATTAAATATAGCTAAAATTAATTTACTTATAATACATATTTTATCATTTAGTATATAAAAATACTATAAATCTCTAATTATAATAAGAAGAATAGGAAAGGAAAATAAACAAAGACTATAAATATAATAAGTTAGAAAGGAAGTAATAAGTTGAAAATAAATGAATCACTTAAATGTCCAAAATGTAATAGCAAAAACTTCGAAATAAAGCATGAAGCCACTTTCCTCTATACATACAAAATAGATACAGTTAATGAGACTATATCTGAGGAGGGATCTGAAAATCTGCCGTTTTTATTTGATAATAGAGAACAAACTTGCTTCAAGGAATATATAGAATGTAGCACCTGTGGCAGCAAATATCCTTGCTCTTTTGATAAAGATAACCAAACTATTGATCTTACCATAATGAAAAAGGCAATAAGAGCAGATAATGTTAAAAACCCAGAATTTTTCGGGTAAAAATTTACTATTAAGTTTTATAATTTATATAGTTAAGATATCTTATGTAAAGATGAAGTAATAATATATGACTTTGTTTTGCGTTAGTATTAACATAAGTGTTGAAATATACATATAATAATGGGAAACTTAAATTATGTAGGGATGTGATTGTTATGGTGTATTTTAAAAATATTCCAATATATTCTTACGATATTATAAATACTTATCCACATGATGTTAGTTCTTTTACTGAAGGGTTGGTGTATGAATGTGGATATTTTTATGAAAGTACCGGAAAATATAATGAGTCTACGCTTCGTAAAGTAGAATTACAAACAGGTGAGATTTTAAAATTACACAAATTACATGAAAATTACTTTGGTGAGGGCATTACACTTTACCATGATAAAATTTTTCAGTTAACATGGAAATCTAAAGTGGGTTTTATTTATGATAAAGATAATTTTAACCTAATCAATAAGTTTTATTATAATACAGAAGGTTGGGGAATTACTCATAATGATGAGCATTTAATTATGAGTGATGGTACGGATGAAATATCTTTTTTGAATCCTAAAAACTTTAAAAAGGTATATAGTATTAAAGTTCATGATGAATTTAAGCCTATTACGAGACTAAATGAACTGGAGTTTATTAAAGGGGAAATTTATGCTAATGTATGGAAAAGCGATAAAATTGCTAGAATTTGTCCTTATAGCGGCAAAATAACTGGGTGGATAGACCTTAAGGGGTTGTTAAGTCCTAAGGAATATAAAAATGCAGGTACACTGAATGGAATAACCTATGATAGTGAAAATAATCGATTTTTTGTAACTGGAAAGAGGTGGCCTAAAGTATTTGAAATAAAGATAATTTAGATATACTTTATAGAACTTAATTAGGTAATAATTAATAAAATAAGATGAAGCAATTTTAAAAAACACTGAAAATAATTAATTATTTTCAGTGTTTTTTTAAAATGTCATTAAAGTAAAACTATATTTGCTTCCATACAATCATTTATCATTTCATCTGTCCATATTGAAGATTGAACTTCGCCAATATGAGCTTTATTTAGAAAGTACATACATATTCTAGATTGACCTATACCGCCACCTATAGTATATGGAAGTTTACCTTCTAAAAGTAGCTTATGGAATTCAAAGGAACTTCGCTCCTGGCAACCGGCTACTTTAAGTTGCTCTCTTAGTGCTAATTCATCAACTCTTATTCCCATAGAAGAAAGTTCAAAGGCTTTTTCAAGTATTGGATTCCAGAATACTATATCGCCATTAAGTGACCAATCATCATAGTCAGGAGCTCTACCGTCGTGCCTTTCACCAGATTTTAGTGTACCGCCAATTTGCATTATAAATACTGCAATATTTTCTTTACATATAGCATCTTCTCTTTCCTTTGGTGTAAAAGAAGGGTACAAATCTTCGAGTTCTTGTGTAGTTACGAAGAAAATTTCTTCAGGTAAGAATTTTTCTATTTTAGGATATAATTTGTGAACATGATCTTCGGTATCTTTAAAAACTTTATAAAGACTAGTTACAATTTCTTTTAATTTATCTAAAGTTCTTTCTTTTTTTAGAATAACCTTTTCCCAATCCCATTGGTCTACATATATAGAGTGAAGGTTATCTAAATCTTCATCACGTCTTATGGCATTCATATCAGTGTATAGACCTTCGCCTACTTCAAAGCCATATCTATATAAAGCCATACGCTTCCACTTAGCTAGTGAATTAACAATTTCGATATTTGTATCAGCTAAAGCTTTCATATCAAAGGAAACTACTCGTTCAATACCGTTTAGGTTATCATTTATTCCAGTATCAGATTTTACGAAAAGAGGAGCTGAAACTCTGGTAAGAGTTAATTCTTTCGCTATTCTATTTTCAAAATAATCCTTTACTTGTTTAATAGCAATTTCTGTATCTTTTAATCCGAGAAGTGGTTTGTAGCCAGCTGGAATTGCAAGTCCTTTTTTGTAAGTTATCATAAATAAAACCTCCTAGTAGTTTTGTAATTTTTTCGAATGATTAGCATGGCCATGCTATATGTTTTAAAATTGAAACAAAAAACAAAAAACCTTTCATCCTTGTTTCTAGGACGAAAGGTTAAACTTCCGTGGTACCACCTAAATTAGCTTTAAAAAAGCTCACTCATAATCAGTACAGAAAAATGTTTCGATACTGCCCTATATATAACGGTTAGGCTCCGTCCACACCTAATTTCACAAGGATTTCAGCTGGAAACTCAGAGATGTTCTTCGACATAGGCGTCATATGGAACTTTCACTATAATCCACTCGCTTTAACTACTTCCTATATGTACTCTTCTCGTCACAGTTTTTAGAAAAATAACTTATATTTATTCTAACTTGCAAGTTGCAATTTGTCAACCTGCAAAATAAATATTTTTATGAAAATTTATAAAATTGTAAAACCTAAGTTCATTGGCTTATTATATATATCTATTATAATCCAATTTTTAAAGGGCATTTTACAAAGGAATATTGACAAGTATATTTTCATAAATCATAATAAAAGCAGTAATAGAGAAATTTTGAAATACTTGAGGGGTGTATATATGAAGAAAAAACATATAAAGTGGATTTTAGTTATAGGATGGATGATATTAATATTTCTATTTTCTAGTCAACCTGGTGAGGTATCAAGTGAAAATAATAAATTTGTTATATATATATTCAAATTTATTGGTCTAGACTTAAATAGTATACTTGGGACTCTTAGTGATTTTATAGTTAGAAAAGCGGCACATTTTACAGAATATTTTATTTTGTATATCCTGCTATACAGGGCTATAAATACAAAGAAAAATTGGGATATTAAAGCGTTTATGCTCAGTATATTAATAGTGTTTTTATATGCATGCTCCGATGAGTTCCATCAGGCTTTTGTTCCAGGAAGAGGACCGGCTTTTAGAGATGTAATGGTAGATACATGCGGAGGACTTACAGCATTTCTGACTATGTATATTGTCACATTAAAAAAGGGGGCTGCCCTTCAAAAAAAGATTTGACTAAATTAAAATAGGTTTTGTTCCAAAAGCTAATTATAAGTTCCAGAACTTATAATATTTTTTCATAAACTACTAAAACAAGGTTACAATTCAAACTAATTATTAAGTCTGACATTTAGCCATAATCCGCTAAATGTCAGGCTTATATTTTTAGCTATACAAAATAATATTTAGCGGATTTTATACAGGGTTTACGTTTAAGAATATAACAGGAGATAAAATTCCGGAAATAGTAGTTGATCAGCTATTAGAATATATTGATGAAAATTTAAAATATAATACAAAAACTGCTGACATTCCTATAGAGAATACGTGGAGAATTAAGGTTCTAATTTTCAAAACAAATGACTAACTTATCTCCAATAAGAAACATTATCTTCAAGTTTATTAAATATAGAACGAACAGCTTTTGACCAATTTTTATCTTCAGAGTATTTTCTATTAACCCAAGTAAAGGCTTCAATGTTTTTAGGCTTATTTTTACACAAATTCACTATGGTTCTTGCAGCAATGCTAGCAGCATCTTGGATATTAGTATTATATTTTTTCCAACTAAAAAACACATTAAAGGGATTATTGGCAATTTTATAGGCGTTTTTATGGTCTTTTGGTACAAAGGATTGTTCTTGACCTGTAATAGCGAACATAACAAGTGGATTTAAATTAAAGTCTTTGCTTACAGATAATATTGCTGAAAAATAAGGTTCTTCAACTAGAAGAGAGTTTTTTGATTTTAGAAATTCCTTTAATTCTGTTATATTAACATTCTTGTACATTAAATAATCTGGAAGATGAGCATTAACAACTGGATTTTCCTTAGGGTTAATAATGTTTGAGCTAATGCTGGCCTTTTTTGTATAATAGCTTTCAAGGAGAGCAGATTCATTTAATGCATAGAGATCATCTTCATAATTATTGGCCTCTACTTTTTTTGAAAGATTTGTATTCAAATGTTCAATATATCCACGACTTAGAGTAGGGGCTTGTTTATATGTTGGCGGTAAAGCGGAGGCATAAGATAGTTTATTTGATAGTACCTTTTTATATGAAGGGGTAGTAGCTATAATCTTGGGATTTTCTTTTTCGAAATCATTAAGAGTTGTACTATTAAAGCCTGTAAAATTTTTAGTAAATACTATGCAAATCATACTATAAATAATTGTAATTAATAGAAGATTCCAACTAGTAGGACTTTTTTTAATACTCATATTTTCACACCTGCTTTTATTTTTGTGATATCTCCATGTAAATTATGAAGATACATAATCTTATTACAAATATCCCCAAAACAATAAAAAATATACATAAGATAATAATTTTAAAATTCATTGATGTTAGTATAGTATTTATATCATTGGTTAATTTCAAGTAGTAAAATGGTTATAAATCGTAAAGTTCATTGTATGGGTACATTTTTTAAAATCCATTAATAGTGATATAATTTTTAATATGATATTGTAAACTACAGTTTAAGGGGTGGAAATTATGAAAGTGTCTCAAATAATGACTCCAGGGCCTACGGAGGTAAGAGAAAACGTCAGAATGGCAAGAGCGTTAGCTACAACTAACCCAGATTTAGATTTAGAGTTTTATGAATTTTACAAAGAAACCTGTGAGAAAATAGGCCTGTTTTTAAATACTAATAATCAAGTTAGAATACTAAGTGGTGAGGGGATTTTAGGCCTTGAAGCAGCTTGTGCGTCCCTAACTGAGACTCATGATAGGGTACTCGTAATTGATAATGGAATCTTTGGAGAAGGATTTGCGGATTTTGTTAAGATGTACGGTGGAGAAGTGGTCGTTTTCAAAGGTAATAGAAAATGTAAGATAGATATAATAGAACTAGAAAAATTTTTAGAAAAGGATCATGATTTTAAATATGCTACTGTAGTACATTGTGATACTCCTTCAGGAGTTTTAAATGACATAGATGAAATATGTCCTTTGTTAAAGAAAAATGGCATATTAACTGTGGTAGATAGTGTAGCTGCAATGGGTGGAGAAGATATAAGAGTAGATGAATGGAAAATAGATGTAGCGCTCGGCGCATCCCAGAAGTGCGTTTCCGCTCCAGCAGGGCTAACTTTTCTAAGTATAAGTGAAGATGCATTTAAATTAATGCAGCAGAGAGAAAAGCCTATAGCTTCTTACTATTGCAATTTACTTGTATGGAAGGATTATTACGAAAATAAATGGTTTCCATATACACCACCGATAAGTGATATTGTTGGACTAAGGCAGGCTATTGATAATATATTAGAAGATAAAGGGGTAATTGAAAGACATAATTCTATTGGCAAAGCTACAAGAAAAGCGGTAATGGAGGCAGGGCTTAATTTATACATTGAGGAGGGATATTCCAATACTGTAACGGTTATAGAAATACCTGAGGGCATAGATGATAAAGAATTATTAAAGAATATGCTTGAGGAATTTAATGTATTTATAGCTGGTTCCTTTGGTTATCTACAAGGGAAAGTAATAAGAATAGGTCATATGGGTGAAAATGCGAAAGTGAATAAAATGGTCTATACTCTATTAGCATTACAAAACTCATTAAAGGTGTTAGGTTTTCAATGTAAAAAAGACATGGTTGAGGTTTTTTTAAATGAGATATAATTTAATAGTTTGGGGTTAAAGGAGTATGAGCGGTAAGTATATATGTAGAATAAAATTTAAGTCGGTGATAAGTCATCGACTTTTTTATTAATGAAAGAATACCACGGGCTATGCCTGTGGTTCTAAAAAGCTTATAGCTATACGTAGAAAAAAACAACCCCCTTTGATAAAATGGAAGTAGGTTTGCCAACCACAACCAAGTCAAAGGGGGAAAATCCAAATGGACAATCAAAGTTTAGCACATAGTAAATGGAATTGTAAATACCATATTGTCTTTGCACCCAAATATAGAAGACAAATAATATATGGGAAAATAAAATCAGACATAGGACAAATATTGAGAAAGCTATGTGAATATAAGGGTGTAGAAATATTAGAAGCAAACGCATGCAAGGATCATATACATATGCTTGTAAGTATACCACCCAAATTAAGTGTGTCACAATTTATGGGATATTTAAAAGGTAAAAGTTCATTGATGATATTTGATAGACATGCAAATTTGAAGTATAAGTATGGGAATAGACAATTTTGGTGTAAAGGATATTATGTAGATACAGTAGGAAGAAACAAAAATGCAATAGAAGAATATATAAAAAACCAACTTCAAGAAGATATTGTATGTGAGCAGATAAGTTTAAAAGAATATATGGACCCGTTTACGGGTGAGCCAGTAAATAAATACAAAAAATAATACCCCTTTAGGGGTTGTATGTAAAGGTATGCGGTTGGCAGAACTTTCAGTATGTCTTTAGACGTAGCCAGTAACATGCCCTTATAGGGCTAGAACAAGCCACCCGTTATACGGGTGGTCCTGACTTTGCTTCATATATATAGATGAAATAATAATATAGAAAGCTAAGTGGATGAAGTTCATGCAATTAGCAAAAAAAATATATATAAATCAATGAGGGATAAAAAAACAGTTTAAATGTTACTAAGTAAATAGGCCTTATGAACTATAAAGGAGTAATAGTAAGGCGATTTCAGTATTCCTTTGATTAAATAGAGTATACTAGCCCTAGTGTATCAGTATCAAAGAAACTGCATAATTAGTAGTATTATAAAGAATATTATATATAGTTGTCGTATTTCAAGAGTTAGCATAAATGCCTTATATGTGTATATGATAGAATACTCCTTGTAGTCACGAAAGAGTGGCTCAGAAAGTTAGATGTTAATTACAATTTAATAAATTTTTATATGAAAATTAATTTTAAAAAGTTATTGACAAAACAAGCAATACCAAGTAAAATAGTAGAAGTCGTCACATGATGACAAAGCAAATTGGTCTTTGAAAATTAAACAGAGAAATAGGTAAAATAGCGAAATAATATTTCGTTAGACCAGTTAATTACTTTAGATAAAAAAGTAATTTTAGTCGTAAGACTAAAAAGTATGTAATGAGCTTGCTAACCAGCTTAACAGTGGTTGCAGATTATTCATTTCAAATAAAAAGTGTAAACTTTTAAATTGAGAGTTTGATCCTGGCTCAGGACGAACGCTGGCGGCGTGCCTAACACATGCAAGTCGAGCGATGAAACCCTTCGGGGTGGATTAGCGGCGGACGGGTGAGTAACACGTGGGTAACCTGCCTCAAAGAGGGGAATAGCCTCCCGAAAGGGAGATTAATACCGCATAATATGTTTTGATCGCATGATTGAAACATCAAAGGATTTTTCTTCGGAAAATTCCACTTTGAGATGGACCCGCGGCGCATTAGCTAGTTGGTGAGGTAACGGCCCACCAAGGCAACGATGCGTAGCCGACCTGAGAGGGTGATCGGCCACATTGGAACTGAGACACGGTCCAGACTCCTACGGGAGGCAGCAGTGGGGAATATTGCGCAATGGGGGAAACCCTGACGCAGCAACGCCGCGTGAATGATGAAGGCCTTCGGGTTGTAAAGTTCTGTCTTCTGGGACGATAATGACGGTACCAGAGGAGGAAGCCACGGCTAACTACGTGCCAGCAGCCGCGGTAATACGTAGGTGGCAAGCGTTGTCCGGATTTACTGGGCGTAAAGGATGCGTAGGCGGACATTTAAGTCAGATGTGAAATACCCGAGCTTAACTTGGGTGCTGCATTTGAAACTGGGTGTCTAGAGTGCAGGAGAGGTAAGTGGAATTCCTAGTGTAGCGGTGAAATGCGTAGAGATTAGGAAGAACACCAGTGGCGAAGGCGACTTACTGGACTGTAACTGACGCTGAGGCATGAAAGCGTGGGGAGCAAACAGGATTAGATACCCTGGTAGTCCACGCCGTAAACGATGAATACTAGGTGTCGGGGGTCGAACCTCGGTGCCGCAGTTAACACAATAAGTATTCCGCCTGGGGAGTACGATCGCAAGATTAAAACTCAAAGGAATTGACGGGGGCCCGCACAAGCAGCGGAGCATGTGGTTTAATTCGAAGCAACGCGAAGAACCTTACCTAGACTTGACATCCCCTGCATAACCCAGAGATGGGCGAAGTCCTTCGGGACAGGGTGACAGGTGGTGCATGGTTGTCGTCAGCTCGTGTCGTGAGATGTTGGGTTAAGTCCCGCAACGAGCGCAACCCTTATCATTAGTTGCTACCATTTAGTTGAGCACTCTAGTGAGACTGCCCGGGTTAACCGGGAGGAAGGTGGGGATGACGTCAAATCATCATGCCCCTTATGTCTAGGGCTACACACGTGCTACAATGGTGAGTACAAAGAGATGCAAGACCGCAAGGTGGAGCCAAACTCAAAAACTCATCCCAGTTCGGATTGTAGGCTGCAACTCGCCTACATGAAGCCGGAGTTGCTAGTAATCGCGAATCAGCATGTCGCGGTGAATACGTTCCCGGGCCTTGTACACACCGCCCGTCACACCATGAGAGTTGGTAACACCCGAAGTCCGTGAGGTAACCGTAAGGAGCCAGCGGCCGAAGGTGGGATTGATGATTGGGGTGAAGTCGTAACAAGGTAGCCGTAGGAGAACCTGCGGCTGGATCACCTCCTTTCTAGGGAGTAGATGCAAAGACTTCGGTCAATGCAACAAGAAGAATTTATTCTTCAAAATGTCTACTGTAATTACTCGTAACCTATTCTCTGTTTAATTTTGAGAGACTAATTTTAGTTAACTCTTTGGAGTTGACTAATAGATAGTTTTTCTAAAAATGTTCTTTGAAAATTGCACAGTGAAATTAAAGTTGTTTTAATAAGTTAAAGCCATGTAAATGGTGTATAGATGAATTTAATACAATTTCGCAAAATGAATTAAAACGTTTATGTAAATAAACGAAATTATCTATGCAAATAGATAAAGATAAAGGTTAAGCTACAAAGGGCGCATGGCGAATGCCTTGGCACTAGGAGCCGAAGAAGGACGCGTTAAGCTGCGATAAGCTTTGGGTAGGCGCAAATAGCCAGTGATCCAAAGATTTCCGAATGGGGGAACCCACATAGTAACAACTATGTACTGCATACTGAATAAATAGGTATGCAGAGGTAGACCCGGGGAACTGAAACATCTAAGTACCCGGAGGAAGAGAAAGAAACATCGATTTCCTAAGTAGCGGCGAGCGAAAGGGAAAGAGCCCAAACCTAGGTCTTTGACCTAGGGGTTGAGGATAGATCATAAATACTGCAATTCCTTAATTGAAGATAGCTGGAAAGCTGCTCCGCAGAAGGTAATAGGCCTGTAAATGAAAAGGAAAAACAGTCAGATCTAATCCAGAGTACCACGAGACACGTGAAACCTTGTGGGAAGCAGGGAGGACCACCTCCCAAGGCTAAATACTACCTAGTGACCGATAGTGAAGAAGTACCGTGAGGGAAAGGTGAAAAGAACCCCGGAAGGGGAGTGAAATAGAACCTGAAACCGTGTGCCTACAACCGGTCGGAGCACTTTTTATGTGTGACGGCGTGCTTTTTGTAGAACGAGCCAACGAGTTACGATATGTAGCAAGGTTAAGTACTTAAGGTACGGAGCCGAAGGGAAACCAAGTCTGAATAGGGCGCTATAGTTGCATGTCGTAGACCCGAAACCGGGTGACCTATCCATGGCCAGGATGAAGCGGAAGTAAAATTCCGTGGAGGTCCGAACCACGTTGGTGTTGAAAAACCATGGGATGAGCTGTGGATAGCGGAGAAATTCCAATCGAACTCGGAGATAGCTGGTTCTCCTCGAAATAGCTTTAGGGCTAGCGTCGATTAATTGAGTAATGGAGGTAGAGCACTGAATGGGCTAGGGGCTGACAACAGTTACTGAACCCTATCAAACTCCGAATGCCATATACTTTTATTTCGGCAGTCAGACTGCGAATGATAAGATCCGTAGTCAAAAGGGAAACAGCCCAGACCATCAGCTAAGGTCCCAAAGTGTAAGTTAAGTGGAAAAGGATGTGGGATTTCTAAGACAACTAGGATGTTGGCTCAGAAGCAGCCACTCATTCAAAGAGTGCGTAATAGCTCACTAGTCAAGAGATCCTGCGCCGAAGATGTCCGGGGCTAAAACTTACCACCGAAGCTATGGGTGTACACTATGTGTACGCGGTAGAGGAGCTTTCTGTACTGGCTGAAGTCATACCGTAAGGAGTGGTGGACGGT
>NZ_JAAMNJ020000002.1:0-203636 GCF_011065975.2 Clostridium sp. FP1
ACTTGATGGCTATGTTGCCGTACCCCATATATGAATATTATTCATTCGGTTCTGATGTCCAATCTTTAATACTATTGTTAATATTAAAAACCAATTTTTCATCTTTTATATAAATCACATTTTCATCAGGATATGTAATAATATCATCTTTTTCACGAGTTCCTATATCAAGTATCTGCAATATTTCTCAAGGTTGCCGTACCCCAATAATATATGCACCATCAACTCATAACTTAGGGGGCAGGCCTTAGAGTATAAAAAATAGGGGTTTTATGGTTTTTAAATCCTTAGAGTATAATTTCCGCGTTATGATGCCTGCTCCCCATCATATGGCTAAAACATTTTTTTACACGAATCGTTTCCATACCCCGAGGTGTCCAAGTTTAATAAGTAAACTTTACATAGCTTGTCCCATTAGGGGTAGTGCTGACAAAACGCGGAATATATATCTAGGGTTTACTCACTAAATGATAAGCTCTTATTTTTTTGCTCATAACAAGTTAGTTAAAGTACGATTATAGTATTGATAACGCTAACTAAAATAATAATAAAAATATTTATTAGCTAATAGGGTAGTTTTGCCTATCCCGCCAAAAAGGTATATTAGTAGATTTTATAGTAGGGCGATTGCCTATCCCACCTCCTAACCACCTACCTGTACCCCGAGTACCATAAACGGTCGTTTATGGGAGAGAGATTTTAATAAAAAGGTCTGAATTGTTACATAAAATGGGAAGTGGCCCATTTTTACATGAATGGTTTCCGTATGCCAATATCTAATTTAAATAATTCGTAACATTATTATTAAAAAAACATCATTTACATTTTAATTATTACTTTAAAATATAAATGATGTTTTTTCTATTATTTTTTCATTCGATTCTTTTTTATTAGCAATCCAACAAATGCTCCAATAATAGCACATACCACAATAGTTATTGGCATAATATAATTTTCCATACATCATCCTCCAATTGTATATTGATTTTATCTAACATTTTAATAGAACTATATTAATTTACATCTGCATATATAAAATACTAAAATTCAATCTTTGAAAAATAAAATTTTCTCCTCTTTCAATGCCCTAACCAAAATAGTAAGAAAAGCTATAATAACTAAAATATTAGTTGTAGTTATTAACAGCATCTTTCTTATATTAAAAATTGAAAGAATGCTCATCTGTATTAAGTCATAAAAATTAATAATAGGAATAAAATCAAGCCAATAGATACTATTTTTGTATACACTCAATAATTTTATATCACTTGCAAAACATACCGTTAGAGGTAAACATAGTAACAAAGGTATATATACAAGATATAGTTGCGCTTTCTTCGCACTTTCAGCTGCAAATCCTAATACAAGCTGTACTAGAGAAAACACTGCTGCAAACCCAAACAAAACTAAAAGCAGTATTGGTATTTTACTCAATAAATTGAGTTCTAATTTAAAAACTGTCTGAAATAATAAAATAAACCCTAAATAAAGTGGTAAAAAAATTATAATTGTTATTGAATAACAAGAAACAAAGTTCGATATCCATTTTCCAAGAGCTATATCTAAACTTCTTAACGGTGTCATCAGCAATACTTCTAAAGTCCCAGAAGACTTTTCTTTTGTAGTTAAATAATAGGCATTAGCATTATTGATTCTCATTACTAAAAGTATCATAACATACGAACAGATTACAGATATAGCTTTCAAGACTATTGTTGTGTAATTTTTCGCTACTGTTATATATGCTGTCTCAACAATTGGCAATTGTATCTTGGAACTTAACGATATCTGTAAAGCTTTTAATATATCATCCTTTAGAATGCTATTATAGGGATTTTCCTCATTATCTTTACTTTCAATAAATGTTATTTTCTGCTTTGATTTATCCCAAATAATTCCGAGATTAGCCTTGTTTTCCTTAATATCTTCAAGCATATCCTTTTGGGACTTTTGTACAAACATATATGATTTTGATAACTTAAGCAGAGGTTGTTTTATAAATGCAGCATTTGCCTCTATAGTAACCTTCGTATCGTGTTTTTTTGCAGTAACGCCTACAATAGCTGAAATACTAGCTATTGCAATAATCATAATTAATGGGAATAAAATATTTAATATAAGATTTTTTTTATCCCTAAATAGTTCCTTAATCTCTTTGAACGCGATATGAAGATATAGCATTTCTACATCTCCTTCTTTTGTAAATTATTTTGAATGGAAATATAAACCTGTTCAAAATCATCTACACCGTATTTTTTTTTCAAATTATTAATCGTATCATCCTCGTTCACACTTCCTTTATTTAAAATCACTACTTTATCACATAATTTTTCTATATCTTCAACTATATGTGAAGTAATGATAACTGTTTTCCCCTCTTCTTTTAGTTTCATAGTATATTCACGTATTGTATTTCTTGAAATAATATCTAATCCACTGGTTGGTTCATCCATTAATATAACTTGTGGATCTGTTACCAGCGCTCGAATAAAAGATATTTTTTGCTTCATTCCCTTTGAATAAGTTTCCACCCTTTGATTTTGAAAATCTACTTCTAACCCACTATAAAAATTTTTCGCTCTTGCCATTGCAGTATTTTTACTTATCCCAGACAACTTAGCAAAATATAAAACATTTTCTTCACCTGTTAATTGGTCATACAAACGAGGCGTTTCAAATACAATGGACAATATTTTGCGAATATCTATTGATTCTTTCACAGTATCATATTGTCCTATTTTCAAGTTTCCTTTATCGGGATGATACAACGTTGCTAGTAGTTTCATCATTGTTGATTTTCCGGCACCATTGTGTCCTAGCAAACCGCATATAGTGTGTTTTTTCACATTAAAACTTATATCAGATACACTATAAAATTCATTTCCATTATATTGCTTAAATACATGACTTACTTCTATCATAAAACACTTCCACTTTTTATAGTAATAGTAGGTGCAACAAACGTCCTACTCTTTCCCAGGAGAACATTAACAAATCGCTGATAATATTCCCTTAAGTCAAGGGCGGTTAAATGTTTTGTGTTGATTATGGCATTGTCCATAGTGAATTTATCCCAATCCTTTGTCAATATTTTAATACCATATTCTTCTGCATTATTATATAATTGAGTCCCAGGATAAGGTGTTAAAATGCTTCCAAATACATTTGCCTTATACATTTCTCTAAGTTTTAATGCAAATATTATAGTTTGCTGTACCGTTTCATGGGTATCAAACGGATGTCCCATTATAAATGAAACATTAATATCAAAGCCTATTTGGGATGCTATTTTCACTGCATTTTCAATTTGTTCAACAGTTACGTGTTTCCCAATTTTCCTCAATATTTCATTGTTCGCGCTTTCCATACCGAACTGTATCTTTCTACAACCTGCATCATATAAACTTTGTAAGAGTATTTCGCTAGCTACATCAGCTCTTGATTCACAGCCCCATATGAACTTCTTATTTGTGGCTTTGAGTAAATCACAAAATTCCATTGCCCTCTTTACATTCATAGTAAACGCATCATCAATTATAAAAAACATGTTAATACTATACTCTTTCTCAACCTGCAAAATTTCGTTTAAAATATTTTGGGGTGATCTAAAATATATTTCTTTTCCCCAAAAAGATTTTGAAGAACAAAATATACATTCTCCTGGACATCCTCTTGAGGTTGATATGGTAATAGGATATACATATTTTTTTAAATCAATTAAATTTCTACTTGGAATCTCTAATTGATCTAGCTCCTTAATTCTTTCCTTATTTTCTGTTAAGTGTATATTTCCTTCTATTAAATAAGAAATTCCTTTTACTTTTCTTATATCCATTTGCTTTTTAATTAAAGCATCACATAAATCTGCAAAAGCATATTCTCCTTCTCCAAAAATCACATAATCATATTTAAACTCTTTTAAAAGTTGCTCATAACAAAAGGTAGCACAGGCTCCCCCTCCAACAATAACCACATTCGGCAAAGCTTGTTTTATTGAATCTCCCAGTACTTTCATAGCAGACCAAGACTCAACAAAAGTTGAAATACCAACTATTTTAGGATTTTTGTCTTTTAAAATAGTTATGAACTCCTCTTTTTTATAAAAATCTACAGCCATATCCATAATTTCAACTTTATATCCTGATTTTTTAATATGAGAAGCTAAATACAGCACCCCTAAAGGTGGCATTGAAATTACGTCAGCTAACTCTTTCTTATATCCTCTATTGGTTGGAACATTTATTAATAAAACATCTATATTTTTCATACTCTTTCCTTCTCCTATCCAAAATCCATATTATATTGGTTTTAAGAATTATATCGATTAAATAGTTTTTAATGCATTAAATGCTTTATCCACATTTAAAAATTTAATACTCTTATTACCAATTTCTATGGTATTTGCATTTTCAAGTAACATTAAATGAATTTGCGTTGATGTCAATTTTATTCTTTTCGCTTTTAATAATGAAACTGCACCAGTTATAAATCCACATGCCATTGAGCTTCCAAAGTCATAGCTATATTTATTTCCTACATCAGTTGTAAAAATATATTCTCCTGGGGCATATATAGTATTTCCATTGCATTTATTATTTTTAGTCGCACAATACAATGTGAAGGGCTTTGAGCAAATCCCACACGAGGCAACAGAAATTACACCAGGGTACGCAGCAGGATACTGCATAGCTTTTCCATATCCATTTCCTACAGAACTTACTACAGTAATATTGTTTTTTAAAGCTCTTTCAATTAATTCTTGCTCCTTATAATAATAAATAGAATTTTTATTTGTTAGAATATCTATTTCATTTCTTTGATATCCTATGCTTAAATTTATAATATCTACTTGATTTTCTATACACCATTCCAATGCCCTTACTACATTTTTTATATCCCCTCTACCTCGTCCATCAATAACCTTTAAAGGAATTAGCTTTACACCACTAGCTACCCCGGCAATTCCTATTCCATTATTTCTTTCCGCTCCGATAATACCTGCAATTCTGGTTCCATGTCCAAAATTGTCCTGTGTATTTGTTGTATTATCAATGAAATTATATCCTTTATGAACCATATTTCTTAAATCTTCATGTTCAGAATCTATTCCTGAATCTACTATGGCAACTTTTACCTTAGAAAGTTCCTCTTGAGTTATGTTTTCCCATGTATCTTCTATATTAATAAGCCGAAGTCCCCATAATAATTCTTTATGAGTGTCATTCATTAAATCATATACAGTTTTTTTATTCTTTAAAATAAAATTTTTCATAAAACTATCATTTCTTCTTTATTGGTTGAAGGGGACTCCATAATATTTCTTCACAATTTGCTTTTTCGTATTCACAAAGTGGATATCTGCCATCTACTTTTTTAGTGTGAAAAAGAGATTGCGCTCTACAGCCACCTAAACAAAAAATTTTATATGAACATTCACCACAACTTTCTACATCATCCGTTTTCACAAATTCTTTTTTGTTTACTGGATAATTTTGAATGTTTCCAATGGAATACTTTTTTATGTGTAAGGCATGGCAGGGATATATATTTCCTGATGTATCTATGCTTAATTCATTTATTCCTGCACCACAGCTTAATTTAGGTATAACACTGAATACGTTATTCATGCATCTTTGTGTATCTTTAACAAAAACTATATTAGACTTATCATTCTTCTCATGCTTTAATTTGTTATTTTTCCATGAATTAATGATTGCTACTCTTTTTCCTAAATGTAATTGCTTGCTTTTTAATTCACTTAAGCTATAGTCGAAATGTTCTGATAAATCTTCTCCATTTTTTCCGATATGTATGGGTTCATTTAACATAAATCCTAATGCTCCAATGCTATGAGCAAAGGTTAGAATTTGCTCTAAATTGTTTATATTGTATTTTGTTGGAGTAGCTACAATTATAAAAGGTATAGATTTTTTAGTACAAATTTCAGCTGCACGCACAGCACCATCATATGCTCCTATTCCACGAATTTTATCATTTTTTTCTTTCTCAAATTCATCCACTGAAATCATTATATAATCACAGTATTCCTTTATTATGTCTGCTTTTTTCTCATCTAATAAAATCCCATTAGTCCATAAAACAATTCTGCAATTATAAGAACGTATAAGTTTGAATATTTCTTCCAAGTTATCATGAAGCAAAGGTTCACCACCAGTAACATTTACCAATATATCTACTCCCTTAGATAACGGTGTAGTTTTATCTAAGATTTCCGTAAGTGTTTCAATTCTTATAAATTCAACTTTATCTGCATCTTTGGAAGAACTTTTATTACAATATATGCACTTTAAATTACATGCATTAGTTATATCTATGAATAAAAACTTTAATCTATCATCAAATTCAGTATCCACACTTTGATTTTTTTCTTCAAAAATAATTTTATTTTCTATGCCAGTTTCACAAAAATTTACAATATCCTTTTCTATCATTTCTTGTGGCATCATATACTCTTCTGCGATCTCTTCTATTACTTCCTCTAGAACCTTTTCACCATCTAATTTTTTTAGTACATCCTGCCCTGTCATACTGGTTTTTACCCATAAAAAATATTTATTTGAAAAGAAAAGACAAAATCCACCTTTTTCTCTTGTAATAAAATTATCTTTATCAAAATATAACTTCTTCTTAAGCATTTGCATATGTTTCATCCTCCACAATATTTGCATCATTTATTGAATTATTCTGCATCATAACATTAATAATCATTTCATGATAATAACGTAATTTTTCTATTGAAATATTTTCAGTACTAATTATAGGATTATCTAATTTGTAATTGTCCCATTTTTTTGTAAATATCTTTATACCTAACTCTTCAGCTCTTTCGTATTGCTCTGTTCCTGGAAATGGAGTATTTACACTTCCCATAACATAAGCTCCATATTTGCTTTGAATATATTTTGCAAATTCAATTGTTTTTTCAATAGTTCCATTAGTATCAAAAGCATGTCCTATAATAAAGGATGCAGAGATGTGCATTCCATATTTATGGGCCAGTTTAATACCATTTTCAATCTGTTCTATGGTAACCAGCTTCTTAAGCTTTCTTAAAATTTCATTATCTGCACTTTCTAATCCGATTTGAAGTTTTTTACATCCAGAATCTGATAATTCTTTCATTAATTCCTCAGTTATTATATCTGCTCTTGACTCACAGCCCCAAACAAAATTTATTTTTGTTTCTTTAATCATTTTACAAAACTCAAAAACTCTTTTTGAAGAAGCAGTAAAAGTATCGTCTGTAATATAAAAAACTGTAGCTCCATATTTGTCATACAAATACATTAATTCATTAAAAACACTTTTGGCTGAACGAATATAAACTTTTTTTCCCCAGAAAGCTCTTGAAGAGCAAAATATACAAGCTCCAGGACACCCTCTAGCAGTACTAATTGTGTAGGGTAATAAATATTTTTCTATATCCACAAGCTCTCTATCGGGAAAAGGTAACTGATCTAAATCTTCTATTCTTTTCATATTTTCATTTATGCATATCTCATTATCCATTTTTTTATATACAATACCTGATACACTCATTATATTTAATTGTGCCTTGCCAAAAATAATGTTACATAAATCTAAAACTGGATATTCTCCTTCTCCACGAATAACATAGTCAGTCTCACTCTCATTTAGTATATCCTCATAGCAAAACGTTGCAAATGCACCGCCTGCAAAAATTTTCACTTCAGGAAGTACTTGTTTTATTAAACTGCATATGATTTTCTGTGCTTTCCAGGATTCATTATAAGTACTCATTCCTATTACTTTAGGATTTGTTTTTTTTAAAGTAGCAATGAAAGACTCTTTCAAAAAATTTTCTACAGCAAAATCTATAATTTTAACTGTATAGTTATTCTTTTTTAACACTGTTCCTATATACAAAAGGCCTAATGGCGGCATACTATTACTTTTAGCAAATTTATCTTTATACCAACTTGTTGTTGGTAGATTTAGCATCAAAACATCAATTTCATTCATTATATTAACTCCTTTGTTTAAGTAAAATTTTCCTAACCAAAAATTGAGTCAAACTCATTTTCTACATCGACCAATTGCACTAAATTGTATAAATGCAATTGCTCCACGGCACTTGACAATTCTTCCCAAGATACTATAGACCTAACTTTATTCCAAAGTTCTTCTATTGAAGTTTCATAATCTATGCTTATCCATATTTTCGCAATAGTTTTATTTAAAATTACATTTCCTCCATTTTGAGTGCATATCTGAATAAAATTATCTTCTCTTAAATACCAATTATTACATTCCCATTTGATAACTTGATTTTTATCTAATATCATAACAACCCCCCTATCAATAATAATTTATAAAATATATTATGAAAAAGCGCTAGTTTTTTATATAACTGAGATACTGCCCTCAATACAAAGGCAGTATTCCTTCAGTATTTAAGTATTGAGCTTAGCCTGGAACTGCTGGTCCTGGAATTGAATCAGCAACAATTGCACCCACAACTCCGCTTGAAACTCCACTGGCAACAGAACCAACTACAGTTTCTAACCAAGAAGCTGGAGTGTACATTTCTGTATCTGCATTGGATGTAACTAGCTCAGGATTCATGTAAATTTTCATATAATCCCATCCTCCCTTTTATAAATCTTATATTCCAATAAGCGTTCATTTATCATTAGAACCCTTATAATGAAAATCTTACTACTTTTTCAAAAAAAAAGCAACAAGAATACAAAAAAAGGTAAATTATTTCAACATAATAATCCTATTTTCAGACTCTTTCTCATATTGTGTGGATTCCTTATACGGGTACAGCCGACATACGTGTAAAAATAGGCCACATGGTGGAATTAATATCCAACATGTGGCTATATATAGTTTTATAGGTGTTGCACCAAGTCTATTTATATTTGAAACATTCTATATATCCTTTTTATAACCCCAGTGAAACATATTCTGATAGTGTCATTAGGGTATACCTTATTACGACAGTTTTCATATATAGTCCATATTAGTAGAATCTATAAAAATAGTATATTATGGTATAATATTGCTAAGTAGTAAATTATATTGGTAGCTTCGGATGAATTTTCCTAATTAAAAAGCAAAACTGAAGGGGTGGGGTTAACAGCAGGTAAGAAGTACAAGCAAGTACACTAGATATAAAGAGGAGTGATACTAAATGATAAATAGTAATGTTACGCAGGAAATGAAAATCAACAAATCTTATTTTGACATATTTCCAGAATTAGAATCTGAAAGAGTGATATATAGGGAAGTAACGCTAGAGGATGTAGAAGATATATTTAAAATTTATAGTGATCCTCAAGTTGCTAAATATGATTGGTACAAACCAATGGCTACTAAAGAGGATGCACTTTCCAAAATAAATCAGTACAAAGAGGAATTTCAAAATAAAGAAGAGATTACCTGGGGAATTGCAAGGAAGAATGATGATAAGATTATTGGATATTGCTGCTTCTTTGCTTTTGATAATGATTCAAGAAGAAGTGAGATTGGGTATGGCTTTAATCGTGATGAATGGAATAAAGGCTATGCAACTGAAGCTATAAAGATTTTAGTGAAATTTGGATTTGAGGTTATGAACCTTAATAGGGTAGAAGCTACTGTAACCCTCGGTAATGATGCTTCTGTAAAAGCTTTAAAGAAGGCTAACTTTCTTCAAGAGGGTATTGTTAGAGAAAGAAGCATTATGAAAGGCAAGTTTGAGGATGATGTTATATTAGCTATAATAAAAAAAGATTATAAACTATAAGTGACAATGGCAATAGCCCCAATGTGAAAGTAACACAATTACACTTGTGTTACTTTCGGAATATCAATAATAGGAATGAGTCATTGCAAAATGAGTTGAATTGTCAACATTATAATCTACCTGTAAAAATTGAGTAATTATTTTTGAAAATTTGAAATGTATGTGGTTATTCTGTATGATTCAATATGTATATAATGTAAATTAGTTTCAGTTCAGAAAAAAGATTAATTTGATTTTATTGTTATTTAAAGGAGAGATATTATGGGCAAAATAAGTAGTTTATTAAAGTTAACACCGTTTATAAAAAAACATAGGTTGATTTTTATAGCAGGAATTATAGGTATGTTATTAGGTTCAATTATTGCTACCCCAATTCCATATATAATAGGAATTATTATGGATAAGGTGCTCGTAGCGAAAAAGGGATATAATCAACTCTATAATTATATTGGTATAATAGCTGTATTATATGTTTTGCGTTATTTTATTTCAATCTTTTCAAACTACATGTTTGTAAAGATTAACAATTTAGTGGTTAATGAGCTTAGATGTACTGTAATGGATAAAGTTATGGACCTACCTATGAGTTATCTTGCAAATACTGAGAAAGGATATGTTCAGAGTCGAATAGCAGAATGTAGTACTGTTGGTAGTATATTTTCACCATCTTATGTTGGTATAGTTTTAAGCCTAACCGATGCTGTGCTTGCATTGGTAACAATGTTTGCTATAAATTATAAACTATCTATAGTAATACTCATATTGACACCATTATTTTTCTTTTCTTCTAAGATGTCCATGGGGAATTTCATGAAGAATACAAGAGAAATGCTAGAATATAATGCAACTCTAAATGGAGAATGTTTTGAAATAATCAATGGAATTGAAGACATAAAGATACTGAATGGAAAAAGTAATCATCTTAAAAAGTTTAATGATAAACTATCTAAATTTGTAAAGAGTAGCTTAAAGCAAAGCAAATCTATGATTATATTCATGGGTAATATAACGTTTATTAATAATTTTGGTTCTCTTTTGGTATTACTTTTTGCAGGAATCTTGATTTTAAAGGGAGAATTTACAGTAGGACTATATACATCTTTTTCTTTATATATAACTAAGGTTTTTAGTAGCCTTCAAGGAATAGGTACTGTGGGAACTATGATAAAGCCAGTATGTCTCAGTATTGAGAGGGTTTACGAACTTTTAGATATGGATGATGAAAATAGTGGTAAAAATCAAAACTTAAATGAAGAAATTAAGAGTATTAAACTTGAAAATGTAGCTTTTAAATATAAAAACAATATAGAAAATGTGCTTAATAATATAAATTTTGAAATAATTAAAGGCGAAAAAGTTCTTATTAAAGGTGAAAATGGTTCGGGTAAATCTACAATTATAAAATTACTGCTAGGATTGTATAATCCAGTAGAGGGTAGGATATTGTGCAACAATATAGATTTTTCTATAATTAATACCAAAAGTTTAAGAGAAAGAATAGGAATTGTTTCTCAGAGTATATTTTTATTTAAGGGAACTGTTTTAGATAATATATTGTATGGACAAACTAAAAAGAAACTTAAAGATGTGGAAGAACTTATAAAAAAATTAGGACTTCAGGAATATATCAATAGATTACCTAAAGGGTTGTTTACTGAAATAACCCAGAACAATTCTGGAATTTCAGGTGGACAAGCACAGGTTATAGCTTTCATAAGAGTTATTCTTTCTAATAAGGAGGCAATCATTTTAGATGAACCAATTTCAAATGTAGATGCTGAAACAAGAGACTTAATTCTAGGTATTTTAAGGAACAAGGATTTTGAGGGAACGTTGATTGTTGTTTCTCACGTCATAGAAGGTATGGATTTTCTTAATAGAGTTATTGAAATATGATAATGATTTGAAACCTGAATTCCCGGAAAATTATACCTAAGATGTTAAAGACACCCTTAAGGATTCTAAGCCCAAAACCCCGCATTTTTTGAAACTTGAATATATTGTAAAAATATTATATTATTCTCAAAAACATTCCCGAAAGTACCATATTTCGGGAATGTTTTAATTTATGTTTTCTGAAAATACAGGTTTTAAAGGTCTTAATAATATAAGATCCAACCATCATTTATAGGAAAATTAATATAAAATGGTTATTTTTGCCTATAACCTTCAAAAGGTATGTTAGGCGGATGGAATACCTATTGAAGGTATTTATTTTAACCTTTTTAGAATATTTGAAAGTTACACAATGTACTTATGTAACTTTCACTTTCCTTAGTTACCAACGATTTTTTGTGTTTTGATATAGAATATCAATTTGAATGTTACTTAATACTAATATTTACTTATATTATGTAACATATTACTTTTAAGTACTAACGGCTGCCGTTACAGCCTCATATTAACACACTAACATACTTTTCGGGGGAATAGGTAAAAACACCCAACTTCGGAAAGAACCTATTTTTGTTATTAATTACAAATAAAAATAAAAGGGGTAAATGTTGACAAAAGAAATAAAATGGTACATAATCATATAGACAAGCTTGTTGAAAATAGAATATTAATAATATGAAAAGAGGGGGAATTTAACATGAAAAAAAATATTATAGCAGGGTTAACACTTTCATTATGTCTTATAAGTGTAATTCCAGCAATGGCTGAAACGGTTTATTACAATAATGATACGGTAAATGTTATAAGTTGGGATCATGGAAGAACTTTGGGAGTTTACAGTTATTCTGATGTTCAGACAGGTAAATATACGCACTCATCTACAGCTAATACAACATCTTCTGGATGGAAAGAACCTGGAGTTCGAGCACATGCAAAACAGTTCATTGGAACAGATACAGCTACAGCTTATTGGAATTGTAAATAATGCGTAAAACACATCTTATTGGTAATATTCGCTATTTTGGCGCTATATTAATAGTAATGCAGGGCATTTTAATTGCCTTGCTTTCTATTTTCATGCTAAATAACACGTATCATGATCAATGGAATAAATATTTGAAAACAGATTCTTCACTTGATGTGCATCTTCAAAATATCTCTGAGAGTCATAAAGACAATATTGAAGAATTCCTACATAGTGAAGCATCTAAAAAAAATCTATTTATAGCCAGAAAAGATTTAGCGTTAAATGATAAATCTATGTTTTCAGGCTATACTTTTGGCATATATGGTGATGTTGAAAATAATGAGGTTTCATTTGAATTTTATGGTAAAAAAGTTATTGATAAAGATATGCTTAATAAGCTCCTTTTATCAAAAATGGATGAAAGTACTCTTGGTATAGATAAAGGTAGCATTTACAGTGTTGGTGAAATTCCTTCATTCAGATTTGGAGAAAGAACGGTTTTTAAAAAGTTGAACCGCTTAATAGAAGAAAGTGGTACTATCAATGGAGACTACGTTGTTCTTGGATTAAAGGATAGTGATAAAAATGCTTTTGTACAAGGATTGGCCTCAGCCTGTAATGTGCCCGCTGATAATCTACTAAGGGAAATGAAAGGTTCTAGTGTAGATAATAGTTTAATGAGAACAATAATACTTGTACTTATTTTTGCACTGATAATTTTAAATGCTGTGTATTTTATGATTATAACTATAAGTAACATAAGTAAAAGTGGTAAATTGGCACTTTTAGGATGGTCAAAAACCGCATATTGTACTGAAACCTTAGGAATATTTATTGGGTATGCACTGCTAAATATTCCAATTCAAATCCTTATAGGAATTTTGCTTTCTGGTTGGAGCAAAATAACAGGTTTATTTATTGGTTATTTCATATTATTTGCAGTTATAAATGTTATATTGGTAACATTAGAAATCACAATTTCTGTTATAATTCAGATATCAGTTAATCCACTGGATGCAATTAAGGGCAGAATACCTAAAAATATATTATATATTTTTGGGGTACTGGCGTATATTGGAGTAAGTGTGGGGATTGTGTTTTGTTGTATTTATGTAGACGCTCCTATGAAGAACGTATCAGAAAATGCAAAACTTTCACAAATGTGGAGTAATGTATCAGAGTATCAGATTTTAAAAAGCTTTTCTGTTGGGTATGATCAAAGTTCCATTACTGGAAATTCAAAAGATCTTGATCAAAGTTTCTATGACTGGTACAAAGGGATGTATGATGATAATGGAGTATATCTAATAAATACAACCTATTATGATAATGAACAGTTAGATGGATGGAAACAAAATAATGCATATGAAAATATTCCTGAAAAACCATTTTGGTATTTTTCATATTCCGCAAATTATATAAAATCTCTAAATATTAATATTGATAGTAGAATTATAAATGAGGCGAAATCTGGAATAAGAGTTTACCTTATCCCAAAATCTTATTCAGAAAATGAGAAAGTTAAGTTGAAAAACTGGCTCACAGAATCATCAACAAAAAAACCACATGAAGGAGATATAAGTACTGTATTTAATAAAGAAAAGAATGTGAAATTTGTAGAATATACTCCTAAAGATAACATGTTTACATGGAATCCAAATTCAACATATGAAAATGCATGTACTAATCCGGTTATTTATATATGTACACCGGAAAATATGACATATTTTGAATCAGAGAGTCTTAAAGCAAATGGCTTTAATGGTTATATAAAATTTGTTAATAAAGCGGTAGCAGAAAAACATTTGGATACAAATATACTTAAAAAATATAAATTAAATGACAACAATCTTAAATTTGTAAATACAGAAAAATATATCGATGGATTACAGAAAGATTTAAGGACTACAATTGCATTGTTTGGAGTGGTATTTTTAATATTAATGCTTATCCTTCTAGGGATATTAATTGCTCTTGCAACAGTTTTTAGAATTGCAAATCAGGAAAAAATTAATGTTAAGAAATTTTTAGGCTATGGATTTATTAATTTATATCGCCTGCCAATTATTATGCTTATTTCTGTTATATGTATTGAGTTGATTATTATGCTTATTATGCATTCTAAGTTTGGTTTTCTACTAATGCTTATCTTGGCAGTTATTCAGATACTTATTTTTTCAAAGTATATGACTAAATGTGAAATTGAAAAAATACGTATGGCTTTTAAAGGAGATTAGAATTATGGAAAAAGCAATAGAAGTATTAAATGTTACAAAGAAATTTGGGAAAAGATATATATTTAAAAGTCTAAATTTGTCCGTTGAAGAAGGAGAGTTTATTTCAATTGTTGGACCAAGTGGTTGTGGAAAATCAACGCTCCTAAATATGATAGGCCTTTTAGAATCAATCGATGCAGGTCAGATTAAGCTAAAAGGAAAAGAAATTCCTAAAATAAAAAGTAACCAATCTACAATGCTAAGGCGCAATACAATTAATTACTTATTTCAATCATTTGCGTTAATCAATGATATGACAATCTATCATAACCTTTTTCTGGCAATGAAATTCTCTAATATCACTACAAAGGAAAAGGATACAAGAATAGAGGAAATATTAAAAAAGGTTCATTTAGAAAAAGTTAAAGATGAAAAAGTTAATACACTCTCAGGTGGTGAACAGCAAAGAGTAGCCCTGGCAAGAACAATACTCAAGCCAGGTGATATCATTCTTGCAGATGAGCCAACTGGATCTTTAGATTCTGCGGCTGCTGAAATAGCATTTAATCTAATTAAGGATTTAAGCAAACAGTATAGAAAAACTGTAATGATGGTTACGCATAGTAAACATTTAGCAAATCAAACGGATAGAATAATTAACATTGTGGAGTGTTAATATGATGGTAAATTGCGTAGTGACAGGGTAGCTACCGTGTACTGCAAATTAGATGTAAATTAATCACAAAACTACCCCTCTAAAAAGGTATATTAGGGTCAAAATATATTATTAATGTGGATTTTGAGTGTTTTGAAAGTTACACAATGTATTTGTGTAATTTTCACTTTCCTTATTTAGCGATTTTGAATGTTTTGAATAAAAAGCATAACTTGAATGTTACTTAATACTAACAATTGACGTTATTATGTAACCTAATCTTTACTTTGATTTTAACTCGGGTACAGCCGATATACGTGTAAAAACCGGCCACATTATGGAATTATTATCCATAATGTGGCTATATCTTGTTTCATAGGTATTGAAACAGCCATATCTATGGCATTTGGTATGTTTTTTAAATCAATTACATAATCACCAAATCGTTTTATGTGCCTAGTGAGGTATGGACTAAGAGCTGCTACATCTGACTTGGTAAACTCAACACCACTGGCAGACTTTTGTAGCTACTGAACAAACTGATTTTGCAAGATCATATAATGGACGTAAATACATAGTATCAGAAAATCATAATTCCTCCCGTGTTATCTCTTTTTCTGCTCTTAAAACTTTAATTTTAGTCTTAAAAATTTTGTTTTTCATCAAAAAAAATTCACCTCATTGTTAAAATGTATTATATATTTGCCTTTTTCAACTAACTATATAAACTAAAAATCATTTAACATAGTAAGGCCACATTCCTGGGGCTCTATTTTTCTTAGCATGCGAAATAGCATTATTGCATACTCTACCCCAAATAAAATGAAAAATATGTAAAAAAATAGTTAACGATAACAATTGATAACACTCTTCCTAAGTGTTAATATATGTAATTGGAAGACGCTATTAACTCTTAAAAAGGAGGGAGTGTTGTGAAAAGAAAATTATTATCCAGTATTATTACAATTGCATTAGTAGCCGCAAGTTCATTTCCTGCAACTGCTTATAACGGATCTGGACAGACAGGGCCAGTATATCATTTAGAAAAAGAGAGTAATGATTCACGGGTTAACGCCAATGATATATCCAATTTACCTGGTACATCCAATGGTCATGCCTCTATGGCAGGAATACTTGGGACTGTAAGAGCAGGCGACACGGATTTCTATAAAGTGGGTGGCGAAGAAGCTGCGAAATACTACTCAAGTATAAATATTCATGTCTCAAATGTATCTGATTTTATTACTTATGATTTAGTTGATACAAATGGAAATCCAACACCTATTAAACCAGGATCAACAATTGAATTAGATGTTTCCAAAGGACAAGAATATTATATTAGAGCTACAACTGGTTCATCTCAAAGTGACTTTGATTATTCAATTACAGCTTATCGTATATTTAAATAACAATTTATTTATGGGTAGTGTCAAGATTATATGAAAAACTATCAATCAGTAAGATTATTGTAAGGAGTGATATTATGAATAAAAAGTTTATATCAAAAGTTTTAGGTGTTGCTTTAGTAGCATCAATGTTAATGCCTCAGGTTGCTCATGCCAATGGTAGAGACGGCGGACAGCGATATCCAGTATGGTATAATGAAGTAGAGACCAATGATTCACGTGATACAGCCAATAAGTTTTCGGTAGATATGGCAGGTGTTAACGACCTTAACAGCTTATTTGGCATGAAAGGAAATCTTAAATGTGGAGATACTGACTTTTTTAAATTGCAAGGAGCTGGAGAATATAATACATTAAGAATAGATGTTGATGTATCCCAGAATGTAACCTTTAACATAATTGATGAAGAAGGAAATCCAGTTGATACAGGCGTAGAACGAGATTCTTATGGTAATGGAAAAATAAACTTAGACCTTTCTAATAAAAAAATCTATTATTTAAGACTTACTACAGGTATACAAGGTAATTCTAAATATGTTCTTGTAGGATATGCTTCAACAAAATAATAATCTGTACCTTTGTCAAGGAAATTAGATATTGTGTATCTTTTTTTGAATTTATATAAGCACTAATCCATAGGGTACAAAAGTTATTAATTATAATCATAAATCAAAATAATATTAATGTTTAAGAATGTTGTTGAAATTTAAGAATACATTATTTATGTCATCATATATATTTAATAATGCTTTAGGATGGAGATGATATTTATGAAATTTAAATCAATAACATTGATATTAGAAATACTTTTATTTATTGTTAGTGTGGCTGGATGCATAATGATGTTTATGCAATTGGAATTACCAACAGCCATGCTAACAATAACTACACTACTTTTAATTATTGTTAGCACCTTTGAATTTATAAAAACTCGAAAACTGCGAAAATTAGTATACCCTTTAATTATAACTTATTTTTTAGTTGGAATGCCTATTGTAGAGAAAGTTACAGATAATGGAGGTTTCTTTATGGGATTTGCTGTATTAGGTTGTGTTATTACTATTATATTTACTTATAAGGACTTAGCGATAACCAACAAAGAAAAGGAATTACCACATTAAGAAAACCCCCTCTTCCTCCACATATATGAGGGGTACAGCCGACATACGTTTAAAAATAAGTCACATATTGGATATTAATGCCATAAAGTTTTTTTGTTTTGATAGCAACATTCCCTGGGAAACATTTCAAGTACTAACTGCTATTTTTGATTATACTTATTTGGGGTGTGGCCAATGTTCATGACTTGTTGGCACGCCCCATAACAATTATTCAGTACTAGTAAAATCTTTAATCTCAATATCTTCTTGTGTTTTAATTGATATATATACCTTTGCAGTAGCATTATTTCCAATAGCTACTACCCTATTTACACCTTTTGCTATATCTATTGTTAGCTCATTCTTTTCAGTACTGTCACCTGAGGTATGCTCGAATATTTTTATAAGCTTTTTATCCGGAGTACATAAAAGTAGCTTATACTTTCCTTCTTTACCAAATTCCAAATTATAATTTAAAGTTATCTTTCCAGCCTCCTTTGCATCTAAAATCCAATAGTTTAGTTCTCCATAAAACCCCCCAATTTCCCCACTAATAATATCCTTCTGCATATCCATCGCATATCTTGAATAATAGGCTCCTCCAGAATTACTAGCTATTCTCTCTTCATCATCATAGATACTTTTATAGGTCTCACTTATTTCTTTAGTGTCTTTATTTATACTTTGCTTATTGTTGCTTACTTCACTATTATTGCAGCCATTAAAAATTACTAAAATTGAAATAACTATAGGGACAAAAATTAGTATGTAATGTTTTTTCATTGATATTAGCTCCTTTTATTTTCTATTAGGTATGGTAACTGCAAAGTGTAAATTTACGAGCACTCCCACCTTATACCATTATATACTATTTTTATGAACATATAGAATATATTAATACAAGGCTGTATATGAAAACTGTCACAATTAGATAAATCTCCTTTTGAAGTCGTCAATATTACAGCATCCCAGATGATAATTTAAACAGATATGCAAAACCACAGGAGCAACGATGGTTTTGTTATTATTTAAGGACGTTCTCCAGTAGAAGTCTTACTGCTTCACTCTTAGTTATATTGTTTGCACTGCAGAAGCTCCCTAAGGATTTAGATAATTCCTCACTTATCCTTATATGGATCAATTCACTTTTAGAGTTTTCAATTTTCTTTCTTCCTCTTTCCACAATATCACCTCATAATATTTGTGTTACATAAAATAAGCTTATGGATAGTCAATTTAATTATGTAACACAGTAACTATTATAATACATATTTACAAAAATTACCATAAATATAAATCTTAGTGTGGAAATAACAATTTGGTTCATTCCTTCACTTACAGTCGTGATTATAGGGACCCAACATATTAGATATGTTTTCAAATGTTAATTCATTCAATCACCACCAGTGGCATATTCCTATACTACTTATTCATTTTTTTAGCACCTGCATAAGTCAGTACTAAATATACTCCATATATGCAGCATACAATAGCAGAAACAATGACAATATTTGTCATCATATTCGTTGTGCCCATCTGTTTAACAAGCTTACCGATAACTTTTAATGCGATACATGAATGTAAGAATGCCATTGCAAATGGAACTAAAAAGTAAACCAAAATTTGTACTAATATACTATTGTTAACCTGTTTTCTTCCAACACCAAGTTTTCGAAGCATTTCATATCTTCTTTTACTATCACTCGCTTCTGACAACTCTTGAATTGCAAGCACTGCTCCACTTGACACTAAAAAGATTATTCATACATATATTCCCACAAAAGAAGCCAACATTGACGTTGTTAAATTTCCAATCTGCCTCATTACACGATATGAGGCAATGTAAGCACCATGATTTAATAATTCCTTATCATAGCTATCAATAACAGCAATGTCTAAATCCTTAAAAGTATTAATTACAAGGCCACCCATGCTGGCATTAAAGTTTTTCACCTGATCATCGGCTAAAATAATCATTGCTGTTGAGGCTACATCATTTATATTACTAAAATTGCGATATAAACACTCCTTTTTTTCTGCCTGAAACTGTTTTCCATTTATTGAGAGCGTAGTAGCTCTTTCTCCTAATCCATTCACAACAACTTTATTGTTAGAACAGATTACATAATCTTATATTGATTTACATTTCAGTAACCTTTCATTTTTGAAAGATTACTGAGCAAAAAAATGAGTCATGATTATCATGACTCAAAATGCATTGTTCCGCCTACAGGGAATACTATATTTAATTTTGTACCTTTTCCTCTATTTGACTCTATACTAAGAGCTATATTTAACTTATCTGATAATTTTTTACATATATACAGCCCCATACCTGTAGACTTACCGTGAATTCTGCCATTCTCACCAGTAAACCCATGATTAAAAACCTGTTCAATATCCGATTCTGATATACCAATTCCATTATCTTCAACAGTAAGTATTACTTGCTTATCTCTTTTTTTTGCTGAAACTCTTATGATTTTCTCGTCCTTATCTAAATATTTAATAGCATTTGTTACAATCTGCTGTAAAATAAAATCAAGCCATTTTTCATCCGAATATACAAAAACCTCAAGATTGTCAAATTCTAAATGTATTCTACTGTAAATAAAGGATTTTGCAAAGGTCTTAAAACACTTTTTTACAACGCGTTCTAATGAAAGCTTTTTAATTGAATAATACAATACTTGACTGAGTAAACATTCTTCTCTCTATATTTTTATTTTATGATCTATACTTTGCTAATACTGCAGACTTTTGATGCATCCACTGATACTATATTATTTATAAATAATCTTACTACCACTTCTAATGGTTGTTTATTATATGCAGTATATTTTACCAATAAAAAACACTAATAGCAACAGATGATGATTTAACCCTCTTTTCTCTATTAATGAAGGATTTTTTTCATATATAACCTTGAGCTTGTTTTACATATTTATGTTTAAATGCTTAATTATTTATAATTTATTGACTTATTGAATTTATGTAAATATAATAATTATTATACAAAGTGTCTTATTAGTAAGGAGCCGATATATCTTGAAAAAAAAGCATGTTATAATTATATTAACTATCATTAGTTTAATTTTGTTATTTTTAACAATTTTAAATTACCATAATGCTAAACAAACAAATACACACCAAAGTCTTGATATTATAAAGGAAACTACTACAAAAGAAATTAAAGATACTGATAAAGGATATTTATCAATATGCGTAACTGATTATAATGATGGTAAAGGTCCTGAAAATGGAATGACTACATATTTTTATTGTTATGATATAAATACAGAAAAAGCAACAAAAATTACAGGAATTCCATATACTTCACAATATCCACTTGGTGTTTACAGTAGAAAAGAAAATACAATCTACTATACATCGCAGGTTAAGGTTAATGAAAAAAGCAAAGGCGACCAACTATTTTCTTATGACTTAAATACGAAAAAAACACATCAGCTTTCACAAGATGTATTTGCTATAAACTATATAGTTCCTATGAATGATATCATTGCAGTAGAAGCAGTTAAAAAAGGGGTTAGGGAACTTAAAATGGCTTTTTATGATAAGAAAAAAAACAGTTTTGAATACGTAAATATAGAAAATGACCTGGAGGCTGATATATTATCTTATAACCCTTTTATAGACAAGCTTGCAGTGTCTTTTCGTTACAAATCACAGGATTATAAATCTACAATGGATTTTAATGAAGGAAAAACGAGTAAACCTATTCCGCCTAATCATTATTTATATATTTTTGATGAAAATTATAGAAATCCCAAAAAAGTATTTTCAACCAAAAATATGGTTTTAAGTCAAATCGCATTAGACAATCATGAAAATTTATTTTTGTGTCAAAGTGATACTACACGAAACTTTAATCCTAAATCTTCTAATTGTATATTTTATCCAAAGGAAAACAAAATAGAGCAGCTTGAGACTATCGGTAAAAATATCAGTATTTCAGACTTCATGTTCTATAACAATGATAAAACCCAAGTATTCTTTATAGGTGCAAATCCAAAAGATGAGGTTAATTTTCCTAGAGGAATTTATATTTACGATTTTGATACTAAACAAATGAAGTTAATATTTACAAGTAAGACAGGTTTTATTAATAATTTTATGTTGTTAAAAAATTAAATAAGGATACCTCACTTAGAGCACCACCTATTACGGAATCTTGCAAATTAGAGATTTGCGACGTGAACCACGAGATAAGAGTATCTTAGGAATTTAGATTAAGCCACGGTGGAAAATTGTATTCAGGATGTGTTTGAAAAAATAGCTTCAATATAGTATTTTCAATTTTGATAAACTATAAATTAAGAATGGAGCTACTGACTTGTGGCTACTATGACATTAAAGTAAAATTAGACGAATTTAATGAATTTAAAAGGAGGTATAATGTGAACGAAGAAAAGATTAATAAAAAATCAAGTGCGTTTGACAAGACAGCCTTTATTATAAGATATATTTTTTTTGGTTTTTTAATTTGGTCATATTACAGTTCAATACTTACGATTGGTAGAAAGGGTGCTATTGGCGTTGTTATTGGACTTATTGCATTAGCCATGTTCTTTATTTTTAAGGAGGGCATAAATCCTATTAAAATGAACCAAAAGGAATTTGGAAAATATACAGATATTATAGGAATACTAATCAGTATTCTTTTTATGTTGTGTTGTTTAGCACCACTTTTTGGAATAGGTTTTTACAAATGATTTATGGGTATAGCCGACATACGTGCAAAAATAGGCCACATGATACCAACATGTGGCTATATATAGTTTTATAAGTAGCTTACTTTTTATTTACAATATTTGTTTTCAATTATATAATTGATTTAACCTATTATGTTTAACAACTAAAGCTGTATTCATCGGACTACTTGGTTATCAATTTAGCCCCCGTATTGCAGATGTGGGATCAACGAGATTTTGGAAACTTGATCCGGATGTCGATTACGGAGTATTGAATAAATTGGTAAAAAATGAAATCCGTAAAGATGTTATTGCTCGTTATTGAGATTATATGCTGAGAGTCGCTGGATCTTTGAAACTTGGAACTGTAAACTCGACACAACTTATTCACACATTGCAACGTGACGGAAAACCTTCAATGCTAGGACGTGCACTAGTTGTATGGAATACAAGATATATGGAAGTTGCTATTGATTCATTGAGGAAAACTGGTCATGATATACCTAATGCCGATATACAAAGATTATCACCATTAGATTATATGTGTAAATAAATGGGCCTAAATTCTAATTTCTGTTACGTTACTACAGAGACCCCTTATTCATAAATTAAAAACTTATTTATAATTCTATTCTTAATTCAACATCAGCTTTAATAAATCCATTTTATGTAAATACGTATTCCCCTTGAGTGTGTTTTGATAAAAAGATACAAAAATAACGGGATTAGCCCCCCCATTTTAGAAACATGAACTCTTATAGATTTTAATAATTTATCCTTAGTCATCTGTAAAATTTACCATACTAGACAAAGGAAATATTAATGTAACTTTAGTTCCTTTATTCTCCTCAGAATCAATAGTAATTTTTAAGCCCAGTTTTGAACATAGTTTTTCACATAAATACAATCCCATTCCTGTACTTTTACTAAATTTTCTTCCGTTTTCACCAGTAAATCCTTTTTCAAACACTCTATTTATATCTTTATCTATTATACCTACCCCATTATCCTCTATGGTTAACATTACTGAATTAGCTTTCTTAATTAAATATATACTTATTATGGGCTCTTTACTACTTGAGTACTTTATAGAGTTTCCTATTATCTGATTAATAATAAATTCAGTCCATTTCTTATCACTATATACAATTTCATTTATATCTTTTATATCTAATTTTATTTTCTTATGAATAAAATCTCTATAATTTCTTTTAACTACATTCCTTACTACATTATCAAGATTAATTTGTTTTATAATATAGTCTTTACTAACATCATCGCTTCGAGAATAATAAAGCACCTGTTCTACAAACTCCTCAATTCTATTTATCTGGAAGTCTATTTTATTAGTTACTTCATCTCGATTATTTTCAATTATTAGCTTTGTAGAAGCTATTGGTGTTTTAATTTCATGTACCCAGGTCTCTATGTATTCTCTATATTCTACCTGTATATCCTTATAATATTTTACATTTTCGTGCATATCTCTGCTTATCTCTTTAAGTATAGAATTTAACTTTTTCGCTTGTGTAAAGTTCGCTTCTTTTATTACCACTGGAAGTAGATATTTCTTATCTAAATTTTCTAATATGTTATTAATTTCATCATAATAATTTTTGAATTTTATAAAGTCTAAAGCCATATAAGAAATTAATGGCAAAAACCAAATACAAAAAACAAATAAAATTATAACGGAATTAACATTAATAGTAATCATTATAGCTACTAATACGATAAATAGCAGCATGTTAGATATTATTATCACCATTTTTTCTTTAATAAATTCACCTATACTCATGGCATTATATACCCTAACCCTCTTCTTGTTTCTATTGTATTTTCTATGCCTATCTCTTCAAGTTTTTTTCTTAATCTATTAATATTAACAGTTAAGGTACTATCATCTACAAAATAATCTGATTTCCATAGATATTCCATAAGCGAATCTCGTTTTACTATATTCCCCTTATTGTTTATTAAGTAAGAGAGTATCTTAACCTCATTTTTCGTTAATTCCAAACATTTATCCTTATAAATAACCGTTGAATTTGAAAGATTTAAATTAAAATGTTTATAGCTTAATATATTATTAGTTTTTGAACTTCCACCTGTTCTTCTTAAAATATTAGTTATCCTTGCTAATAATATTTCTATATTATAAGGCTTTGTTATAAAATCATCTGCTCCTAAATTCATACTCATTAATTCATCTAAATCACTATCTCTACTTGTAACTATTATAATTGGAACCCCTGAAGTTTTTCGTATTTCTCTACATATATAATAACCATCAAACACTGGAAGATTAATATCTAACAATATAAGTTCTGCATTCTCATTTTCAACATATTGTATTATATTATTAAAATTCATAGGAGCTTTTACTTCGTATCCATATCTTTTTAAAAAATTTTGTAATTCTTCTCTTATAACTTCATCATCTTCAATAATAATAATTTTTTTCATATGTACTCGTGCCTCCCTACTTATTTTATTCTGTACCCTAATATCATAACATATTCTAAATTTTATAAAATATAAGACTTCCTATATATCTTAAATATTAAAGTACATATTCAGCTCTATCAACTCATAATCGGGACTTTTACCCGTTAGACTGTGCCCATTTTGGGAGCACCTTGAAGAGGTACTTACTTTTCAGTAAATACCTCTTTAATTTATTACTTATTTTATTTTTATCATATGCCTTTAGATTATATACATACTATCCATTCTCTTTATAAGTTATTCTTAACAATATTTTTATATCCTACATATGTTGTATAGAAGTATCCTGCATAAATTACAATAAATATTAAAGCTGCTACTAATGCTGAAGAGTTAATATTTGTTTCTTGTAAGCTATTTATTAAATCGCTAGTTACTTTAATTCCAACCACTGAATGAATTAATGCAAGACTAACTGGAAGACTAAAATATATCAATGTTTGAACAAAAATTGTTTTATCTATCATTTTTTCGTTTGCACCAAGTCTCCTTAAAGCTTTATATCTTTCTATACTGTCACTAGCTTCTGATAATTGTTGAAGAGCGAGTACTGCCATGCTAGTTATTAAAAATACAATACCTAAATATATTACGATAAATATTAATACATTTGTTGTTTCCATATTTTCTGAATAAATCCCATCCTTTGAGATACCGAGTATATTACCACCTTTACCATAGGCTTCGCGTATTTGATATTTTTTATTATATTTTTCTCTATTTTTATCTAAATAATTTACATTAAGTACTGATTTACTAATTTTGTAACCTGATAAAAACTCATCATTTATAACTATTGTAAAAAAACTACTTGTAAAATAAGCGGTTTGAAGATTTTCTTCTATAGCTTTAGGGTTTTTTATTAGGTATACTTTCCCTTTAATGTTAATTTTATTATTATTTTTTATTTTTTCATTTATTGGTTTCATAAACTCATTAGTATTTGATAAAATTAAAACTTCATCCTTAGTTAAATTTACTTCTTTTTCATTCTTAAATTTTAAAATTTTATTATAATCAGATAGTTTAACAAAAGTTACAGCGTCTTTTTTAAAATCTCCTGTTATTAAAAACTCACTAGCGTTCATACCTATAAGATATTCATTATGAGCTACGGATTTTTCATTTTTACTTATTTTCAAATTAATTTTATTTAGAACATCTTCTATATTGTAGCCTCCATACTCTTTTTTTACTGATATGCTGGCATCAAAGGGCGTTGCCTTTTCAATTCCTGCATCCATAACTGTTTTAAAGCCTATTCCCATAGATAAACTTACTATTGTGAAGAATAACATTAAGCAAATTAAAGACATTGATATGAAATTTGTATTAACTTTACTATTTATCTGTTTTACTACAAATATATTTAACCCTTTAAAATAAACCTTTTTATTTTTCTTTACCACATATAATATAAGTCCAGATAAGCTAAAGAAAAATAACACTGTACCTAATATTCCCAAAGCTATTGATATTAAGACCATAGGGTCTAGTAGATTTAAACCTACTTTTAGTATTGATTTATATGCAAACCCAAGTGATACTACGCATAAAATAAATGCTATTAAATATATAATAGAATTTTTGAATTTAACATCTTGATTTTTTTTACCTGCTGTTAATAAATCGATTATCTTGTATTTAGATATAACAAATACATTAAATATCATAACAAGTAAAAACATTATTCCAAAGTATAATACAGTTTTACCTATTGCACCTGTTGAAACTGTAAACTTATATTCATTAATCGGTACATCAAATAACTTTAATGCAAAGGTGGCTAACCCTTGTGATGCTCCAATTCCTAGTATAAGTCCACTAATTAAAGATATAACTCCAACTAGAAAAGTCTCCATTACTAATATTATAGATATTTTTCTTTTTCCCATACCTAAAGTCATATATATTCCTAATTCTTTTTTACGTTTTTTTATCAAGAAATTATTTGCATATAATATTAAACTACCTAATATTATAGATATAAATACTGACACATAAGACATAATTTTCATTAATTTAGATACAGATTTCATTTCTATAAGTGCCTTTTGTGACCCAATTGAGTTGAAGCTATAAAATATACAAACTGCTAAAGTTAGTGTTAAAAAATATATAGCATAGTCCTTAAAACTCTTCTTTACATTACCTACAGCTATTTTGGAATACATTATCATCACCTCCAAGTAGAGTTATAACTTCTATAATTTTATTAAAGAATTCTTTTCTAGTATCCTTACCTCTTACTACCTCACTAAAGATTTTTCCATCTTTAATAAAAAGGATTCTATGAGCATAGCTTGCTGTAAAAGCATCATGGGTAACCATAAGTATTGTGGTCTTTAAATCTTTGTTTAGACTTTCAAATTTTTCAAGTAATAATCTAGCTGTTTTGGAATCCAGCGCCCCTGTTGGTTCATCAGCAAGTACTAAGGATGGATCTGTTACTATTGCTCTTGCAGAAGCAACTCTTTGCTTTTGTCCACCTGACATTTGATAAGGATATTTATTTAGTTCTGGTTCAATGTCTAAATATTTTGCTACTGATTTTATTTTCCCATCTATTTCTGAACTTTTCTCACCTTTTATTGTTAATGCTAAAGCTATATTTTCATAAGCAGTAAGAGTATCTAGTAGGTTAAAATCTTGAAATATAAAACCTAACTCATTTTGTCTAAACTTATCTAATGCTTTTGATTTCAACCTAGTAATATCACTATTATTTATTATTATTTTTCCTGTAGTGACATTATCAATAGTTGATATACAATTAAGCAATGTTGTTTTACCACTTCCTGAAGGTCCCATTATCCCAACAAACTCACCCTCATCTACCTTAAAACTGATGCTGTCTATAGCTTTTGTGACATTATCTTTATTTCCATAATACTTTTCAATTTTTTCTACACTTAATATATTTTTCATTTATAACTCTCCCTTTATTTTAAATTTAATTGTTTTAACTCCATCTGATGTACTTATTATATACAATTTTATTTGCAGCAACCATCGAAGTATATTTCATTAACATTACATTTTTGTTATGTTAACATAAGTTTGATTATTTCAATGATAAAAAGTCGCAAAAAAATTTCCTCGGACACTTTAAGTCTGAGGAAACATAAAACACACTTCAATATTTACTTTAAAACCTTCAAAGCCTTTGATATTAGCTTATTTCTTTACTATCTTCACCTCCGTCTCCACATGATCTGTATATGGAAACATAATTTATTTAAGTTCTTGTCTTCTTTTTCGAGTTCACACTTCATTATACTAATCCAACTAAATTAGGGCATAAGAAAACCCTCGACTAAATAATGTGGGTTTTTAACATATGATATTCTGAATGTAACATTGAATGCATTATAACAGGTTCTTTATCACTCAACCTTAAATTGGGGCTTTATTGCAATGTGTATCATAAAACATATAATACTGCATGAGACACTTTTACAACCTATTAAGTGGGTTTATGCTACCTATTTTCTTTGCTTATTAATGTATCATTTAACTATAGATTTTTGAGTCACTAACAAGTAATGGAATATGATATGTGTATATCTATATATTTTACAATAAAGTATTAAATGGTATAATCTATACACAAGTTGCTTCATACTTATATTATAAATACGGAGTAAATATTAGTTATACGGGGGTGGAAGGATAATGAATATGGAAAAGACCTTTTCTATAAGCCAGATAGCAGATAGCATTGGCTATTGTGGATTGGTATGTAAATTTTGTCATGAAGCTAATAAATGTGAAGGTTGTAAATCAAAAATAAATTGTTGTGGAAGGCATTTGTCAGAAAACGGATGTTATCAACATAATTGTTGCGTAGAAAAAGGAATAAAAGGTTGTTGGGAATGTGATATAGCGCCTTGTGACAAAGATATGTATAGCAATCAACATGATATAAGAAATAGGGCTTTTGTAAAATGTGCAAAACTTGATGGGATTGAAAAACTTGCAGAATATGTTTTGAGAAATCAAGAAAATGGAATTATATATGGTTGGAACAAAGATTATGATAATTTAGATAGTGAAGAAGCCGTGTTAGACTTATTACATAATGGAGTAAATAGTAAATATGTTAAATGAGTATAATCTTTGTTTGTAGGGTTTTGCTCATATTATTCTTTTTATATGTCACAATCTACTAAGGGCAATAGCCCTTTTTTAATGCTATTTTCTAGGAGGTTATTTTTACATTAGTCGTTGCCGTACCCCTATACCCCAAGTACAAACCTTACTTGAGGGTATTACTATAGGTGGTCATAAAGTAAGCGACGAGCAACAAATTTATAATATTAGAAATGGGTGGAATTATTTATTTGAGACAGTGAGCAAAAACAATGTAGGACTTGACATAAATATCTTCAATAAATTTAATAATATGGGTGTTTTTGCCCATCACCTCCAAAAGGCGAATAAGGACTATTTCAAAAAGTATACTTTTTGAAATAGCCCTTATTCGTTGTTTTTATATGTCAAAAGGACATCATATTTACTTTTGACATATTTCAGATGGTTACCACACATTTTGTTTATTCCACCTTTTCGGGGGGATGGTCAAAAATACCCTAATTCCACCATGGGGCCGTTTCTCGTGTGTCGGCTGTACCCGTTTACTAAAAAATATGAGTTTACATTTAAAATATTAATTTTCAAAAAACTTATTTAACCCCAATATTAAGTATCAATTCACTTTCTACCTCTGAACTATCAATATTCATATATTTCAATACAATTTTCTCATTACCAATAGCTTTAGCTTTAAATGAAATGTTTTGTCTTCTATTTGAATTACCCTTTAAAGAAGTAAACTTAAAATCATAAGGCTCTATAAAATTATCTCCTTTGTACTCTAGAATTTTATTATCTTTCACCTGAGCTATTCTCCATTTGTATGGTCTAGAAATGCTAGAAGATAGTGACACTATAAATTCAGTGTCTTTTGGTATAATCAAATCAACATTTTCATTTTTGTTTAATTGATACTGTCCAAACTCTGTGAAAGGTGTTTGAAATCTTATAATGTATACTAATTGTGAATTATACTTATGATTTTTCAAAATGGAATTACTCTTCCCCATATATATTACGGTTTTAGAATTATAATAGAGTATATATATAAATAATAAAACTACTATAAATACTAAAGGAAGTATTTTTTTCATAAATTTTTTCATAAATTCATACTCCTATAAATTCATATTTTGATGAGGTGAAATTTATTATTTATAACACAAAAAACTATTTATAAATTTAAAAGCTTAATAAAGACTCGCACCAGTACCATGTTTTTCCATTTAATATATATGTAACATCGTTTGTATTATCATATGCAGTTACTGAAACATATGAACTTTTATTTGGATCAATTAAACTAAAGTATTTGCTTCCATTTTCATATTCAACAAATCCTCTACAAGTCATAGCATGACCATAGTTTTGAACTATATTCTTATATGCATAGAATCCACAGTCTATAGGGCTTCCTGCTTGTAATTGCTCTACTGCCTTACTGTAAGATATAGAATTTGAATAATATGTTGGATATAATCCCCAATGGTTATAGGCCTTCAACTCCTCCTTTATTCCTCCACCTTTATTCCAATTAGTACCATATACATATTTTGCAACATCTATATCACTTAAGGACGTTCTTGTTTTGTAATTAATTATTGCTGCACAAGTAGCTGCCCAACAAGTATCTCCACTTTGTCTCACTATACTAACATCCAAATATTTATTTTCTGGAACAGAAGGCGATTTAACTATTACGTCACTACTATTCTTTTTTATATTTTCTTTTGTTGAGTCTTTACAAATTATAGATGTTTTTTCCATATCTGTTATTGATTTTTTTTCGATAATTGATTTATTTATTTTTTTTAATTCTGAAGATGATAGTTCAAAATCTTCACTATAATCATCTTTTGATAATTTGACTGAATTTTCTGAATTAACCGCATATACACTATTTTCTGTTGCTAAAATTCTAAATCTACTGTATTGAGAGTTTTCTTTTAAATTTTCTAATTGATTAGCAAATCCTTTTTCTAAAGTTGCAGAATATTTTCCGTCTTGAGTCTTAGTTACTGCATATGTTCCACGAATTTTATCTTCGAACATAATAGGATAATAGAAAATGTCTCCTGTTTTTACATCATTATTTTCATAAGTATAACAACTAAATGGTTCACCTAAATAGAATCAGTTTAATTCAACTTTGTTAAATCCATAGTGATTTGCCTCATTATAAATACTTTGAATTTGTGTATCAAAGTTCTTTGTAGCAAAATCATTTAATGTATTGGGAATTTCTACTGACATAATTTCTAATTTCGGTTGTAACTTAAAGTTTTGAGCATAGACTTGTCCATTAAAAGCAGAGGATAAAGTTAAATATGATATAAGCATAACACTTGCAATTCTGGTAAGAAATATTGATCGTTTAGTCATAATATCTACCCCTTTGTATAATTTTTTCTAATCCAATACTAAATAATTGTTTACCACATGTATATACTATATTATACATTAATTATATTATCTTGCAACTCTATATACATTAAACATAAATGTTATATTTTAAAATTTTAATAAATACCGGCAATTTATTTACTTGAAAAAGTTTATTTTTCTATATTATCATTGATTATGGTTTTTGATGCCTCTTTAAATGGCATAAGCTGAGCAATATATTTCAAGATACTTATTATGGAACCTATAACCTCTTGCTACAACGTCTGCAGAATACGGGTACAGCCGACATACATGTAAAAACCGGCCACATCGTGGATAATATTTCCATGATGTGCTTTTTAAGCTTTTAATCTGAATTCTAATAATATATTTCATCAAGTAGGGTATTTGTGTTAGTACAATTCTATGTCACAAAAGTACCTATTTTATATTTTGTGATAGCACAAAAGTAATGAGGGTGTTTTTGTGACAGATACGGTATAATCTAGCTATAAAATTTTTATGAAAGAGGAATTACGCTATGTCTAAAATAGGTTATGTACGAGTATCTACAATAAATCAAAACACAGACAGACAGGAAATAGCATTATCAGAGTTAGGGATTCAAACAATTTTTATTGAAAAAGCTTCAGGTAAAAATACTGAACGGTCACAATTTAAAAAGATGATGGGATATATTAGAGAAGGAGATATATTGTATATAGAAAGTATATCAAGGCTTGCTCGCAGTACACGTGACTTGCTTTCCATAGTGCAGCAACTTCAGGATAAAAAGGTAGATCTAGTTTCTTTAAAAGAAAACATAGATACTGCTACCCCTCAAGGACGATTTGTTTTAACTATATTTGGAGCATTATCTGAGCTAGAAAGAGAAAGCATTCTTCAACGTCAGAGTGAAGGTATTGCAGCAGCCCGTCTAAAGGGTAAGAAATTTGGAAGACCACGAGTTGAAAATCCTAAAGATTGGGATAAGGTAATAAAACTGTGGAAGGACGGGGAAATTTCTGCAGTTGAAGCAATGAATAAGTTGAATATGAATCGTGGCACATTCTACCGAAGAGTCAAAGAAATATAAATTTTACAATTAATTTTACGAAAGAGGTGATTATTTTTGCCTGCAATGCACGAAACTGTATATCCAAGATTTAAAAGCAGTATTTCTGAAAAGGAATTAAATGATATATATACTCCCACACAAGAGGAAATTAAATTTTCTTGGAAAGTTACCCGTGGTGAAAATGCAAACTTTTGTTTTCTAATTATGCTTAAAAGTTTTCAAAGACTGGGCTATTTTGTATCTCCGTCAAATATTCCACAGACTGTAATACAGCATATTTCTAAGACAACGAATATCTCTATTTCTTCAGAGGTTATTGAGAATTAAAATAAATCAGGAACAAGACTCAGGCATGCTCAAATTATTAGAGAATATTTAAATATAAAACCTTATGGATCAGATGCCAGGCATCTACTAGTAAGAGCAATTGGGGCCGCCGCAAGAACAAAGGATGAGCCTTCTGATCTTATAAATGTTGCTATTGAAGAATTAATACGTCAACATTATGAATTGCCAGCATTTGATACGTTAGTAAGGGCATCAAATAGAATAAGAGTATCTGTATATAAATCTTTTTACCGTCAGATAAATACTCTACTTAGCGAAGAAGATAGAAGTAAAATAGATAACCTTTTAGAATCTGAACAAGATAATATATATACTTCATGGAACTTTTTAAAACAAGAGCCTGGCACACCAACACTTACGCATCTAAAAGATTTAGTTAATTACTTAAGGTGGTTATCCATGCAAAGTGTTGGTACTGAGGTGCTTTCCAATATTCCAGACATTAAAATTAAACAGTTTGCAGCTGAGGCAAAGACTCTTAATGCTGCACAAATGAAAGTAATAGAACCTAATAAAAGATATACTCTTGCAGTAGCATTATTGGCTGTTCAATCTTCAAAAGCATTAGATGATTTAGCTGAAATGTTTATTAAAAGAATGTCAAGTGTGCATAGAAAAGGAACAGAAGGACTTGAACTTTATAGAACCAAAAATATTCAAATCACTGATAAATTAGTGGTGACACTACGTGATATGATTTTAGCTTATAAAAAAGATGGAAGCGTAGAAGAAAAATTTGCAGCAATCCAATCCGTAATTGAAGAAAAAAGCGATGAAGTATTAAGCCATTGTGAAGCGCATGCAGCTCATGCGGGCAACAATTATTATTTATTTCTTTGGAAATACTACAAGAGCCATAGAGTGACTTTGTTTAGGATATTAAAAACCGTTACGCTCCACTCCACAAACCAAGATATATCCCTAGAACAGTCATTACAGTTTCTTCAGAAAAATGAAACTGTACGCAAAGAATTACTGGATGCAGTTAAAATTGAAAACAAGGGGAAGGCCACTGAAAATAAAATTAAGCTTTTAGACCTTTCATGGATACCGGATGATTGGTGGAAACTCATAACGGGATACAGTAACAGAAATATTTACCCTGATAAAATAAATCGCAGACACTTTGAAGTATGTGTGTTTACACAAATATTGCGGGATTTAAAATCTGGTGATTTATATGTTAAAGGTAGTGATAAATTTTCTGATTATAGAGATCAGCTTATAAGTTGGGAAGAATATGAGGAAGAGAAAGAGTTATATGGTCAGCAAGTAGGGCTTCCTGTAGATAGCCATGGGTTTATTGAACACGTGAAAAATTGGCTTAATGAGGAGATTTTAAGTACAGACAAGTCCTTTACTTCTAATCAATACCTAAGAATAGAAAAAGGTATACCGATTTTAGGGAAGCCTGAAAAAAAGAAGTATCCTGATCAGTTAAAATTAATTGAATCATTGATTTCAGAGCGATTAAAGCCTATTAATATTCTTGATGTGCTTACTGATACGGAGCACTGGATTAACTGGACAAAGGACTTTGGCTCCATTTCTGGTCATGATACAAAGATTGAAAACCCAATTGAAAGGTACCTTATAACATCTTTTTGTTATGGTTGCAATTTAGGACCTACTCAAACTTCTCAATCTCTAGAAGGCATTAATCGTAAACAAGTAGCATGGATAAATAATCGTCATATAACAGAAGAAAAAATAGAGCTCGCCATAAAAAACATTATAAATGCCTACAATTGCTTTTCACTTCCTAAGTTTTGGGGTTCTGGTAAAAGGGTCTCAGCAGACGGTACAAAATGGGATTTATACGAGCAAAATTTATTATCTGAATACCACATAAGATATGGAGGATACGGAGGTATTGGATATTATCATGTTTCAGATACTTACATAGCTCTATTCAGCCATTTTGGGGTAGTGCTCGCAAAACGCGGAAAATATACGTTAAGACAGTTATTACTAAAAATATATTTTATCAAAACATTCTGAGTTAGAATTAATACCTAATAGTTCTAACTCGAAAAAGCATATAACATCAGTGTAAAGCATTGATAAATCTAGGGTTTAATCACTAAATGATAAAGTTCTTATTCTTTTGCTCAAAATAAGTTAGTTAAAATACAATTATAGTATTGATAATGCTAACTAAAATAGTAATAAAAAATATTTATTAACTAAGACTAAATTAAAAGATGAATGTTGCAGTACCTTAATAAAATGTTATATTTAATGGCAGTGAGTAAGATTGTCCAAAGCTTCCTTTTGGACCAGGCGCAGTGAAAGAGCTTGTGCCACATCAGATTTTCGCATGAAGCATGAAGGAGAAAATCTGATGTGGACTAGCATTTGACTGCGACGTCTTAGTATTATAATTATCGATTTATAATACATTCAAAGTAAAGAGTCAACATATTATGTTACATTCAAATTGAAATTTTAAAAGAATAGGCAATAGCACCAATATGAAAGTAACACAATTATACTTGTATTACTTTCAGAATATAATATATTAAAACCCACATCTAATGATATGGGTTTAATTGCGACGGTTTATATTAATATTAAGACATAAAGACTAATAAATGATTTTATAACCAACTTACAATACTTTCAGAGATATCTCTCCTCTTAGATTTTAAATCCTCTCTACTCGAATATCCAACAGATATAACAGCCATTAACTGTAAGTCACTCGGAACCTCTAATAATTCTCGTACTTTATTTTCATTTTTTAATATTTCGCCAATCCAGCAAGTCCCTAAACCAATCTCTTGTGCAGCAAGTAGTATGTTTTGTATCGCAGCCCCAATCGATTGAGTATGCTTCAAGTAAATGCTTGGGAATTTACAGTAATACGCATTTATTTTAAATAGTAATAAACTCCATCAGCAGGAGACGTGGCTTCATCACTGATGTGTGATGCAAATCCAAAACCAACTCCTACAGAAAAAGGAATTCCTATACTTAAAGAAGGTTCAATGCTGCTTTGCGTATGACCATATTTAAATTTTATAGCCATCATAGTAACTTTACTTTGTCTAAATAATGTTACTGAGCCAAAACCATCTTTAGCATACTTAGCATCACTTTCATCAGGCTTAGATCCCGATATAAGCATAGGGAATTTCGATTCTGCTGTAGAATTTCCTAGTGTTGTAGAGAATTTGTAGCTAATTAGCTTAGTATCAGTTGGCACATATGGATTTATATAAGTGACTTTATGATAACTACTAGATATATTAATATAAAGCTGTTCCGTCCATCCTAAACCAATAATATCTTTATGTTCATAATAAGGCTCTGATGACCAGTTCCAATCAAAGTTGACTTTATAAGTTGTTGTTGCTCCAGCATAATTACTTGTATCGTAATAACAATTTAATGTAAGTGTTGCTGATAATAAATAAAGTTCCTTTTCAGTTCCTGTAAAATTTTTCATTATAGTTATTTGCTCATCAGTGTATCCCATATTTCCTAAAACATCTGTATCAAGTGTACCACGCTTTTCTATTTCTTTCTTATAATCAAGTTTCGCAATTTCTTGCACTTGTAAATCTGTGTAACCTTGTATATACAAATTTTTTTTATCACTTGATTTTAGTTTTTTAATTAAGTCATATTCGTTAAACTTTTGTACCATTTTTTTATCATTAGTTCTTGTTGTATCTGGCGACTCATATGCAAACGCACCAGTTGGAAATAAAGCAGTAATTAAAAAAGTTAATAACAACATACTAGAAAAAATTTTTTTCATGATTTTAACCCTCCTTACATAAATAAAATTATAACATTATTTCTAATTATTATTAATATAAACAAAATATTACAATTAACTTTAATGTATGATATACTATTAATGTAAAATAATTGTTTTATATGAAAGGATAATGAATATGTACACTTCAGGAGGATTATTATATTTACTATTTCAATTGATTGTTGTTGTATGCGTACTCTATTTTATTTTAAAGTATATAAATTTTTCACAAACGAAAGTAATGTTGTTAGGAATCGGCATATTAATTTTTTTAGATGCTTCTTTGAAAAATATGATTCCATTTGTATTTTTTGATAAACTTTCAATATTAGGATTTAGTTTAGTTATAGTTGGTTTTATCAGTAAAAAGAAGAGTTAAAGAAAAATTAAATTTTTCTTTAACTCTTCTTTTTTTATTTTTCAATGGCAAAATATTTTTAAAGCAGGGGATGGTGACTTTCTGAGTTGGGTGGTAACTTTATTTTTAGTGTCTAGTCAAGGAATTTAATAGTTTAAAGAATTATGTTAAAACAAACAAAAGTACATTTAATTTAGATAAGAATCATATATCTTATATTGAAAAATTTCAAAATATTAGAAACAAGTTAGTACATTTGAACTATAATTTTACCAAAAAAAAATTTGAAACAATGAAGAAAGATTTAATTTTCGTGATTGTACATATAATTATAAAATTATTGGCAGACGATGCTAAGTGTCTATCTTCTGTCTTTTATATAAGCAATCTTGATCACGATGAATTCCAAAAATTAATTAGTAATGGGCTTTACCGAGCAGAGATGCGAGAACTTGCAAAACAATCGGCATCAACAATATATTTTTGCCCTATATGTGACAATGATTCCTTAAATTTCGATGATAAATATTGTTATACATGTGTATCTAGTTTTGACGATTATAATAGTTTTGGATTTTTAGACTGTGATTGTTGCAAATCTAAAGAATCTGTTATATATGATAAGTTGAACATTCACATTAATGACCATATTAGTAGAAGTTTATGCTTAGCATGCAAAGAGGATGGTTTGATTTATGAATGTCCAATATGTGGTTATAGCTACGATATAGAGAAAAATTTTGATGAGAAAAATTGTAGTAATGGTGTATGTAGAGCAAACAACCCTTAATTTATTACATCAACTTAAAGGTTGTTTGTTCTATAGGGGGAATAGGAAAAATAAAAACGACGTGAAAAAATAATTTCACGACATTGTGTTACCCTATATAACTAGCCTATACCCTCATTCATGCTATTTCAATATACAATAAGGCTCTATTTAACTGCATAAAACCTATCTAATTGAGAAAATCCCCACCATTTATGCATTATTATTTAGTTATAATAACTTTATTAGGAAATAATATTTACCAACTATAGCCATTACAATAAAAATAATAAATACTATAATTAAAAATTTTATAACAGCTTTATTCAACAAGAATAAAGCTGTTATAAAAAATTGTTAAAATTAAATGAACCATTTAGCAGATATATCTATCTAATTAGTGTAAAGCAAAAAAAGTAGCGCTACAGTTTGCAAAGAAAGGTAGGAAAATCAATTGAACAAGGCTATATTTACAGACAAAGTTCTTGAAATTCAATCTATTTTATATCATGTGTCTAAATCAATTTTGATTCATGAGCAAGATTGTGAAGATGCAGTTCAGGGGTCAATTTTAAAAGCCTATAACAACTTAGATACACTAAAGAAAGAACAATATTTTAAAACATGGTTAGTAAGGATACTAATAAATGAATGTTATAGTTTGAAAAATAAAGAACATACACAAGTACCTTATGAAGAATACTTTGAGTCTGACAAGGCTGATGATAAAAAGGATTATAGTGAATTATATATGGCCATTCAGAATTTACCAGAGCGTATTCGTATTACAATTGTTCTTTATTATGTAGATGGATATTCAGTAAAAGAAATTAAACAGATTTTAGGAATACCCACTGGAACTGTAAAAAGCAGGTTATCAAAAGGACGAAAATCAATAAAAATAAAATTAGAGAATATGGAGGCAAATTATGAATGCCTATAATTGGAATAATATCTTTCCAGATATACCTAAAAGTTTTAAAAGTAAGGTAAATGCAACATTAAGCAGTTTACCGGAAGAAAAGGAGAATGATGAAATGAAAAATATAAAACTATATAAAATAGGATCAATGAGGAAAAAAATTATTATTATATTAGCAGCTACTATGGTAATAGGAACGACTGTATTCGCCACAGGAAAAATACAGTATATATATGGAAGTTCAAGTACTATACCAACATATACTACTATACCTACAGTAGAACAAGTGAAGAATGATTTTAAATTTAATCCTAAATTAGTTGATAAATTTGACAACGGATACACTTTTGCAGATGGATATGCCGTCAATAATAAAGGAGTTGATGAGAAAGGCAATTCTGTAAAAAAAACAAAATCCCTTGATTTTACGTATACAAAAGGTAATGACAAATTAGATCTTTCTATGGAAAACGGAATGTTAGCTGAAAGATCAAATAAAGAGACTGTTGTTGATACTTGTAACGGTATAGATTTATATTATAGTTCATCTGTTTATAAGTTTGTACCAGCAAATTATAAATTGACAGAGCAGGATAAGCAGGATAAATTGTCCGATAAATATGTATTCAGCTATGGAAGTGACAAGGTAAAAATCTCTCAGGTTCAATATTTAGATTGGATGCAAGGTGGAATTCATTATTCTTTATTGGCAATGAATTCTCATATATCGAAAGATGAATTAGTTAAAATGGCACCTCAAATTATCCGTACCAAATAAAAATAGTCACTTTATACGTGATTTTCAGTTCCAAAACTATTACCAAAACAACTCTAATATAATATTTAATGTGTTACAGATAAGAAGCATACAATATAATAAGATGTTATAGGAATGCTCCTTCAATCTATCAGTATTGGAGATAAATAAAAGGCATACAATATAACGAAAATTATATTATGCTTGGAATATTGTGTATTGGGCAGAATAAAGATTATAATAGTAACAGAAGCCTCGTACTACCAATACGAAAGCTTCTGTGAGAGTGTCTATAAACTCCTAAATACATAGGAACTTGTAGATATGCAGATGGTTAGGTGGCCAATTTTAATATCTTTCTTAAATAGCTTATGTTCTATTACATGGTTATTACTAGAATTAGGCATTGGAGCTGTAGGAAGCTCTGGTGCTTTTTCTTTTTTAAAAGGTTTAATTATAGCCCAATTAATAATAAAACGTAATAGATCCCTAATAGGGGTACCGCCACATAGCCATCAAGCTAAGAAAACTCTATAAAAATAAATCCCCCCATTTGTAAAAATGTTATTATTAAAGAGACAATAAAAAGATACAGTGGGGGGAATTATACATGACAGGAGGAAAAAATTTAAAATTGGATGGAGATATAAAGCTTTTTGCAGATGAACTTAAACTCTGTTTTTCAAAAGACGAGATTGAAGAAGTCGCGAGAGAGACGGGTTTTGTGAAAAGAAAAAGTAAAATTCGCGCATGGGAATTCGTTTGCTTATGCTGCTTTATGGATGTAGAGGTTGCGAATAATACACTTGTGATCTTATGCACAAAACTTAGTGAAAATACAGGCATACTTGTTTCCAATCAGGCATTAGACCAACGTTTAAATGAAAGATGTGTAAAGTTTTTGAAGAAGATCTTCGAAAATTACGCCAAACAATCACAAATAATACCCGTATACCAAGTAAATGGGATGAATATTTTAAACGAATAAGAATACTTGATTCTACGTAAGCGTAAAAGAATTGACGCCTAGATAGTTAAAGTTACCTTTGCTAAAATTACAGATAGTAAGAATAGGAGGTTATCTGTAATGGCAAAAAAAAATAATGATATAACCTGGAGAGGATTTTTAGAAAAGTTTTCTTCTTATGAAGGGACTGTAACCAGCTTTTGTAAAGAAAATAATATTAGCAAGAGTCAGTTCTACTATTATAAAAATAAATTTAAACAATCAAATAAGCCAACATTTCATGCTATAGCAATTAATAATGAAAAATCCAACCCCAAAGCAGTAAACAAAAGTGTAAAAGGATGTAGTGATATAAGAATCGAGATCGGTAAAATTAATATATTTATACCTGCAAATGAACTAGAACTATTATCAAATATACTTAAGGAACTAAGTAAATCATGCTAAATATTGATAAGGTTAACACTGTATATTTAGCTTGCGGCGTAACAGATTTAAGAAGAAGCATAGATGGATTATCAATGGTAGTACAAACAGACTTAAAATTAGACCCCTTTGAAAAAGCATTATTTGTGTTTTGCAATAAACAAATGAATAAGCTTAAAATACTACATTTTGATAATGGATTTTGGTTATATTATTATAGATTAGAAAAAAGTAGGTTTAAATGGCCAATGACAAAGGCGGAAGCCTTAAAAGTAAATATAGAAGAACTAGGTTGGCTACTAAAAGGTTATGAGGTAAGAACAACCTCAAAATTCAAGCCGATTAAGGAAAAAAACTACTATTAAAACCACATAAAAAAACCTCTTGACCCTTGATAAATCAAGGGTTTTCTGCTATAATATAAGTATAAAAACTTTAGAAGAGGTAATTGAAATGAATGACTTAAATATTGAAGAACAATTAGATTATAAAACAAAAAACATAATTTCTAAGATGGAAAAAGAGATAGAATTAAAGGATAAAGAAATTAGAGAGCTTAAAAATGAACTTTCATTTTTAAAAAATCAAGTTCTTAATAAGAATAAAAAAATATTCGGTAAGTCTAGCGAGCAGATGGATAGCAACCAAATATCTCTTTTTGACGAAGCAGAAAAGTTTTGTGATTCAAAAGTGGCGGAGCCAACCATTGAAGAAATAACATATAAGAGAAAAAAGGCCTCTTCTTATGTAGGAAAGAAAGATAATCTAGCTAATTTGGAAAGAGTAATTATCGAGCATAAATTGGACGAGGATAAGGCTAATTGCGATAAGTGCAATGGGCAATTTGTTGTTATAGGATCAAAATCAAAAGAAATTCTAAAATATAAACCAGCAGAGCTATATATAGAGGAACATGTAACCTATAGCTACGCTTGTAAATCCTGTGAAGAAGCTGAAGGTAAAGCAAATATAATTACTACAAAAGCGCCTAACAGCTTGCTATATAAAAGTATGGCATCTAACGAATTAATAAGCCATGTAATAAATCTTAAATATCAATATGCGCTACCGCTTTATAGACAGGAAACGTATTTTGATATGCTTGGTGCAAATCTTTCTAGGCAAACATTGTCCAATTGGATAATCGGTGCTGCAAAAGAGTTTGAACCTGTCTACGACATGATGAAGGAAGAACTATTAAAAAGCCATTATATCCAGGCTGATGAAACCACTGTAGTAGTTGTGGACTCTAAAGGAGAAGATTCCAAGGCTAAAAAATATATGTGGTTATACAAAACTGGTGAATATAAAGATCCAATTATTTTGTATGACTATCAAAAGACAAGATCAAGCTCCTGCCCTAAAGGATTTTTAAAGGGATTTTCTGGGATAATCCAAACAGATGGCTACGCCGGCTATAATTCTGTAGAGAATGTAAAAAGGCTGTACTGTTTGGCTCATATTAGGAGAAAATACTTTGATATAGTTACAAAGCTAGATAAAGAAGCCCTAAAAAATTCTCGAGCAGTTATAGGGTTTAATTTTTGCGAGCAACTTTATAAAATCGAAAAAGATTTAAGAGAGAACTATGCTGGTGAAGATGATTACTACGAAAAGCGCTATGAAACAAGACTTGAAAAATCAACACCAATTATTGAAGAATTTATAAAGTATGTGGATATAGAAATAAATAGTGCATTGCCAAGAAGTCCATTGGGCGCAGCCTTAGAATATAGCCGAAAGCTATTACCGAGCTTCAGAATTTTTTTAACTGATGGATCCTTAGAAATCGATAATAATGCATCCGAAAGATCAATAAAACCTTTCGTTATTGGTAGAAAAAACTGGCTTATGTGTAATACTCCTAAGGGAGCAAGAGCAAGTGCAACAATATATAGCGTAGTAGAAACGGCTAAGGCAAATGGGTTAGTGGTAGAAAAGTATTTAGTGTATTTAATGGATGTGTTGTGTAATTTAGAAAACAAGGATAACAATACGCTATTAAAATACATGCCTTGGTCCAAGGAATTACCTGAAACCGTAAAACTTCAAAATAGGAATCTTCATGGCAAAAAAGATTAAAATAAAATCCAGTAGAAAAGCACTTGCTGCTTACTACTGGATTTAGTTTATCAAAGAATTTCCTGAAAATACATACGGAGAATTTTTGACGCTTACTCTTATACTGTCTTAGATTGAATCCAAGAAAATCGAATCCTTCACTAATGTGTGTGACCTTAGTTTTATCATCCGCAAGTGTTAGCCCTCTTTTATTAAGGTATGGTTTAAGTTTTTCATACATATTTATAGCATCTTCTTCTGTTTTGCATACAACTACAAAGTAAGTAAACCAAGGGAACTTCCCCCTTAGTTTCTCTCAGAACCGTACGTGAACCTCTCGGCTCATACGGCTCCCATTATTCGGCTGTTGGTAATATTCCCATTTTCCAGTGTGCAAACAAATTTCTATCTCTTTTCGCAATACATCCTAACCAATATTCTGCTCTTCGTCTGTGTTTTCTTTTCTTATACTTTCTTCGAACCCATTTGACTAAAGCATTATTGATATACCTTAATACTGCATACATTTCTGTTTTATAGAAATGTGTATAATAGTTTATCCAACCCTGTATCTTTTTGTTAAACATATTTGATATATCCCACAAATTTTTGTCTACCTTCAACTGTACTCTCCAACTTCTAACTTCTTTTCGGATTGATTTCTTTGCCTTGTCTGCTATCGCTGGTAAGAAACTTGTAAAATACTTTTCGTATTTACTCTTAGCACCTCTAGGCTTAAATGTATATCCTAGAAAATCAAATGATATATTTGGATAATCTCCCTTTCTATCATCATCTTTACAGTATACAATCTTTGTTTTATCAAGGTTCAGCTGTAATCCGTATTCTTCGAATCTTTCTTGCAAGCGTCTTTGTAGATATTTAGCCTGTTTTAGGGATACACAGTGTGTTACTGCATCATCTGCGTATCTTGCCCACGGAATTGTTTTGAATTCTTTTGTTATAAAGTCATCAAATACATAGTGTAGAAACAGATTCGCAAGTACCGAACTAATGACACCCCCTTGCGGGGTACCGGAAATTCTTGGAACTAATTCTCCATTTTCCATTTGAAATGGTGCAGTTAACCACCTTTGAATATATAGAATAATCCATTCTTCATTTGTATGTTTCTTTACCATTTTCATTAGAATGTCATGTCTGATATTATCGAATAGTCCCCTTATATCGAATTCAAGAACCCAATCTTTTCTCCAACACCTTTTTCTTGTGATTTCAACTGCTTGTATTGAAGATTTATTAGGTCTATATCCGTAAGAATCCTCATAAAACATAGTCTCCACTTCCGGCTCAAAATATAGTTTAACTACCGTCTGAGCAATTCTATCTTCAATAGTAGGTATTCCTAGTAATCTAGTCCCTCCACTTTTCTTTGGAATTGCCACAGCTCTTACAGGTTGGGGTATGTAACTTCCTGATGACATCCTATTCCAAACTTTGTATAAATTATTTTTCAAATTCTTTTCAAAATCTTCGATTGACTGTTCATCAACTCCATACGTTCCTTTGTTTGCTTTAACTTTCTCATAAGCTGTAACTACAGCTCTTTTAGAAATATTAAACGGCTTTGTTTCTGTCATAAGTTCCTCCTCCTTTTCAAAGTTGACTTATTTCTGAAACTGAATAACTCGAAGTCCTTCGCTCCACTTCCATTGCAGAAGTTTCTTCACTACTACGACTCAATCTGCCCCTATGCTTGCATCGATACTCTTTTCTCACAGTTCTTCTGCTTGAAATACTCTCTTAACATCAAGCCGTAGGTTCCCACGTTCCATACAAATGCCTGTACTAAATTCATGCCACCTTTATGCCGCCCACCGCCTAGCCAGTAAACAGGTTTCCTCTAGGCTTATCCCAAGTTAACGATCACCCCCTGGTTTTGATGGAATCTCTACGCTTTCGACATTTTCGTAAGTGGTTCACATGCTCATTCATCTCTTTAGTACATACTTGACAGATTACCTCTGCCTTTTCCTTAACGCTCAATACCATAACTTTTGATTACAGCACCTTAAGGTAGTTTGAAATCTCCACCTGCATGGCGATTTCGGAGGGCCCTCCTCCATCATCTGTATAGCATAGCTATATTAAGCCACTCGTGCGAGTTGCTTAATACGCTTTCGTGGCGCACAATCATCAGCATAAATTACTACTCCAACCGAATTCCTAGCTAATGTATGGTTTCCACCATCGATGTGGTATCTTACTCCAAGTTCTTCCTCCATACCATGCAAGGCTATATTAGCTAATAAAGGTGAGACAAGCCCACCTTGCGGGGTTCCAGAATGTGTATCATTGAATGAATTATTATCAATATATCCTGCTTTCAACCATTTGTATATAGTATTTTTAGCAGGAAATCCCTTTAAACAGTCCATAATGTATTTATGATTGAGATTATCAAAGCAACCCTTAAAATCGCCCTCGAATATCCACTGTCTTGTACTTCTTGATGACAGCTTAGTGAATAAGTTGACAATGGCATCTTGAGTTCTTCGCTTAGGTCTAAATCCATATGAAGAAGGTCCAAATTTCGCTTCCCATTGTGGCTCAAGAGCATTTTTAACTATGTTTTGAAATATCCTGTCTTTTATAACTGGTATTCCTAAAGGTCGCATCTTACCCTTTTTCTTAGGGATATATACTCTCTTTACTGGCTTCGGTCTAATATGTTTAATGCTATATTTCTTGAGAAGATTATACAATCTCAATCTATCACTTGAAGTGATTGCAATTTGACCGTCGACCCCAGCTGTTTTTTTACCTTTATTAATTTATGTAACTCTTTTTATTGAAAGTAGCAAATTAGCATTACTTCTAATCATTAGCCTTTGAAGTTTTCTTACTTTTCTTTTGTTTCCCAACTGTTCGGCACGAAAAATCCGTTGGCGAAGTTTCTTCACATATTCGTATATTTTTTTACAGTCTATTAATGACCAGCTCTCTATATGTGGAGAAACAGCCGACGTATTAAATTTATTAATAGTTTTCATAACATGTCTCTCCTTAAAAAAAAGATTCTTCTTTACGTTTTCTCTCATGTTGATGACCACGTGGAAGTCTGCCCTCTTTCGAGTGAGTTATGAAACTCTATCCAGCGGGTTATCTTTTTCCCTGAACTTTCGTCCTACTGGCATTCGCTTTCTCCACAATCCCTTACCCCCTGGTATTGTAGCTTTCTTTCGATTGCCCTACCTCTATCGAGGAACACAAAGGGTTTATCAAGTTCCACTATTAGTAGATTCAAATGGGGAAGCATCCCTCTATACTCCGATGGATATATGGGTTACTGCACGATTGGAATGCGATACAATCTTTCCTATCCATAGTAAGCTTGTTATTCCGCAGTACACTTATCGTAAATCACGAAGATTACAAAGGTTCAACTTTCGTTTATACTTTCCATTTTTCCCCTAACCCAGCATTGCTTCTGCGTAAAGCAATGACCTTAGATAATTAACTCTCATGCAACCTACAAACCAATTACTTGGAATGCAGGTTCGAGGGGGGATACGTTTAGTAACTAACGCAGTTTCTCACGAAACACTACTAATTAGCGACTTCTTGTCGCACCGTATTTTTATACAATTTTGCGACAATATATAGTAAATTATACCATAATGAGCAATTAATCACTATTTTTTATAGTGATTTATTAAGTATAACAAAAAAGACCCTATAAAATAGAGTCAGTTAAATTTGGGGCTTGTGGTCTCTTCCGTTCCTTGACGCCGAAGAAATACTCCTCACTTCTATGTTGTCTTTGATTTCCAACCCTACATCGCATAGATAGTCTTCATTATGAAGTTTTCTGATTTCTACATATTTCTTTGAGTTCTTCAAAATTTCCAAAACCTCCTATAGTTCAGCCCTTCCCAAAACAGTTATAACCGCTTTGGTACTATGGCGTCTACGGCATTTTTAGTTATAAAAAATGAGAACAATCAAAAAAAGTGACATATCATTGTGATGAAGCCATATTGAACTTAGCAGAAAGTATAAATGAGCATGAATATACTAGTTTTATTTGGTATATTATGCTTAAATGGAATTGAGAATATTATACGTTTTTTAATATAAACATATGGAGGAATTAAATGGAGAGAATTTTGATTGTGGAAGATGATAAAGATATTCGAGATATATTAAAAATCTATTTGAAAGCTGAATCTTTTGAAATATTGGAAGCTGAAAATGGTAAGAGAGCTTTTGAAATTCTTGAAGATATAGAGCTAGATTTAGTTATTTTGGACTTAATGCTACCAGATATAAGTGGGCTAAACATTTGTAAAAATATACGCACTAAATACAAATTTCCTATAATAATGCTCACTGCAAAAACAGCTGATCAAGAAAAAATAATAGGTCTTACTTATGGTGCAGATGATTATATCACTAAGCCTTTTAATCCCTTGGAAGTTATGGCAAGGGTTAAAGCTCAGCTTAGGCGATACAAGGAATATGGGGAAGGTACAAAGGAAGATGATAATACTATATATTATAAAGGGTTAATTTTAGATAAAAATAGTAGGCATGTTAATTTAAATGGCAAGGAACTAAAACTAACACCTACAGAATTTAACCTTATTGAAATATTACTATTAAACAAAGGACATGTTTTAAATGGAGAAAAGTTGTTTCATTTGTTGAGAGATGATGAGTATTATTCAAAATCTACAAATACAATAACAGTTCATATTCGAAACTTAAGAGAAAAAATGGAGGAGTCTTTTGAACATCCGGAATATATTAAAACTGTTTGGGGGGTAGGCTATATCATTGAAGATTAAAAAATGGAAATGGAATTATTATATTTTAGCTTTTTTTATATTTAGAGGATTAATGTTATTTTTTGATTTTAAAATACAAGGACCTGTGAAAGAATTTTTTGAGAGGCGAATATTATTTGATATAGAAAAGGTGATGTTTTCTGGCATGGAGGTTACCAGGGGAACCTTTTATTGGCAACGACTTAGAGATATATTGATGGATATGGTTATTGGAGGTTTTGTTCTTTTAGAGATTGTTGTTTACTTTACATCAAGATACTCACAAAATAAGCAGCGAAAAAAGATAATAACTCAGTTAGAGCAAAGAATATCTGTGCTCAGCAAGGGAGAGGTACCTGAAAAAGTTCAAGAACTAAAACTAATTGATTCTGAGATAAATGAAATTAGACATGAAAATGAACTTGTAAGGCAGGAGATATTAATGGAGATGAGCAAGAAAAATGACCTTGTAACCTATTTAGCACACGATTTAAAAACTCCATTAACAAGCATCGTTGGCTATCTTACAATTTTAGATGAATCTGAGGTACCAGAGGAGGTTCGTAAGGACTATATAAAGAAACTTTTGGAAAAATCCTATAGAATGGAAGATTTAACAAATCAGTTTTTTGATATTACTCGCTTTAGTCTTCAGGAAATTCCTTTGAATAAAAGTTTACTAGATGCAGAGTTTTTCCTAGAACAGTTGACTGAGGAACTATATCCTTTACTTAAGGAGAAAAACTTAAAATTTGATATAAACCTTACTCCGAGTATTAAGATTTATGCCGACGGATCACTATTTGCCAGGGTGTTAAACAATTTATTAAAGAATGCTATAGCATATAGCCACAAGGATTCTGTCATAAAAATAAAGGCCGAAATGGGAAAATGTAGTATGCAATTGTTTGTAGAAAATGATGGTGACGTAATAAGTCAGCAGGAATTAAAACTTATATTTGAAAAGTTCTATCGAAGAGATCAGTCAAGAAGTCAATCAAACGGGGCAGGACTTGGTTTGGCTATTGCAAGGGAAATTGTACAAAAGCATCAAGGCTCAATAGACGCGGAAAGTCAGGATGGACATACTGTATTTATTATTACTCTACCCAATTCTTAATAAAATCTTTATAAATACTAAATAATTTATGAATAAACCTTTCTTTTATCTCAGTTATACTGAAGACAGAAGAAAGGTTTTTTATTGCTTTTGCTTTAATAAGGAGGAAAAAAATATGAAATTATTTGCTTATAATATTTCTAAGGAGTTTAAAGATTTAAAAGCTGCTTACAATATAAATCTTGAATTTACTCCAGGGATTTGGGGACTTTTAGGACCAAATGGTGCGGGGAAAACCACATTAATGAGAATGCTAGCTGGGAGTACAGCTCCAAGTAAGGGTAAAGTAATGTTAGACGATGTAAATATCGCCAGCCTTAAGGATTCGTATCTAGATAAAATAGGATATTTGCCTCAGCACTTTGGATATGATAAAAATCAATCTGTTGAAGATTTTCTCCATTATATTGGAACTTTAAAGGGGCTTAATAAAGAAATTAGAAATAAAAGAATCAGTGAATTATTAAATGAATTTAATTTATCAGAAGTTAGAAAGAAAAAGATTGATAAGCTTTCAGGAGGTATGAAGCGTAGAGTCGGAATATGCCAAGCTATGTTAAATAATCCTGATATTTTAATTGTAGACGAGCCTACCGCTGGTTTAGATATTGAAGAGAGAAGAAATTTTCGTAAGTATTTGACCACAATAGGCAAAGAAAAAATCGTTATTTTCTCTACACATATTGTTTCAGACATTGAGTTTATTGCCAATTTCCTTGTGCTTATGGAAAAAGGTAAAGTAATTGCAGTAGGAGAAAGCCATTCTTTAATTGGAACACTCGTTGGCAATGTATTTGAGACAGTTGTTTTGGAGAATGATATGGAAAGGCTCCAAAAGGAATATAGAATTATGAATTTTCGTAATGAATCTAGTGGGAAGGTTTCAATTCGTTATGTTGCAGATATTCCATTAGCAAATAGTAAATTAGTTTCACCTTCTCTTAATGATTTTTATCTTTCAAAAGTGAAGGAGGTATAAAAATGGATGTATTTTTTCAAGAGTTAAAAAGACAACTAAATTTTAAAAGGCTACTAACATATGTTTTAATTGCAATTGCTTTGGCAGGATTATGGACATGGTTTATTGTAGGGGGAGCTACTGAAGACTTTTTGCAGCAAGGAGTTTACAAAAAATATAAAGGTAGATCAGCAATAGAAGCGGCAGGTAAGGATAGAGTAGGCGCTGAAGGAGAAATGACTTTAGATAAATTTCAAAGTGGCTGTGATATTTTTCTAAAGTCATTAAAAGGTGATAATGAAAGTGATTTAGTAATTACTAAAGACTTGTTGAAATATACTGTCTATGCTGACAATTTAATTACCCAGGAGTTTCGCTTGAGGACTATGATAGGAGAATCAACAAGTGACCTTTTGCATATTCCTAAGGGTGCAGGAATGAATTTTTATGAAAATGAAAATTTATTCTATGGTAAATATATTGATAAAAATGCACTTAATGAAAATGAAAAGACCTTAGCTCTCTCTCTATTGGATAAAGTGAAAAAACCTTATACTTATTATACTGGATTTAACCAATGGGATACTGGAATTAGTCATATTGTATTTTTCTCATTTGTACTTATGGTTATGTTAGGAATTTTTTCAAGTTCCATAATAACCAATGATAAAGAAAATGGAATGGATGAAATTATAACTACTACAGTAAAAGGCAGGAAAAGCCTCACTATAGCAAAAATTAGTATACCTTTAATTATGGCATCTATTATATATCTTTGTGGAGTTGGTCTTTATGTTTTGCTATTAAAGTATTTATTACCTGCTGATGCTTTAAATACTTCAATACAGGTTTTAAGTAGAAGTTTTCTTCCATATACTCAAGGTGACTTACTTAGAAATGTATTTATCCTAGGCTGGATAGGAATTTTAATAGTGTCAAGCTTTTCTACTTGGATTTCATCTGTATCTAAAAAATCCTCAAAAGCCATCCAATTCTCGATACTTACAATATTAGGTTCTTTTATTTTAGGAACATTTATCACTAGTCACTCTAGGAATATGGATATAATTAAGATGCTTATACCAGGAGGAATAGGATTTTCATATTTCCAATCTATAGACTTCCCATTCATTACAATTTTAGGGAAGACTCTATGGATGCCATCCATTTTGCTCATAGCAAGCGCATTTATATTTTTACTTAGTACCATTTTTACAACACTTAACTATAGAAGGAGGTAAGGAGATGATATATCAAGAATTAAAGCGTCGCCTTTTTACAAGATATGTTTTCGTTTCAATAATAGGTCTACTTTTGCTCACATGTGTATTAAATCTACGCATTATAGCAATAAATGAAAATCTACATGAAGTCATTAAAGAAGAGTCTGTATATGCTGGTGAAATGACTGAAGATAAATTATGGCTAGGTCTAGAAAAAGTGCGGGACGAAAAGTCAGATGAAATAAAATATAAACCACTCATAGCTTTTATAAGTCGGTTAGTTTATTCTCATCCCGGAATACTATACAATGAAGATAAACTAACCGAATTTCCTGATTATTATGCCAAAAATTTTTATTCGTGTTGGGAAAAAAAATCTACTGCACTTATAGAAAAAACACCTAAAAATAATCAAGCAAAAGCATTGGAAGAACTAGATAAGGTGAAAACACCTTTTTATCAATATGAAGGCTATTATCTTTGGACTGAAAGCTTTAATATGCTTAAGGTTCTTTATCTAATAATTATATTTATGGTAACATTTTTTGCGGCATCCACCTATTCTGATAGCATGGAAGACGGTAGTATGGAAATTATGTATGCAACAGTTTTTGGCAAAAAGATGATGGGCATTCGCCTTTTTCCTGTTATGATATATGGTTTGCTTTTAACTTTGGCAGCAACACTTTGCAGCGTATTAATTTTAGGTTCAGCTACTGGACTTCAGACTTTAAAGAGTAGTTTAAAGGTATTTGCATTATTTTCTATAGGTAACGCTACATTAGGAAGTGGAATACTCTTAATGTTTGCATGTGAACTTTTAGGGGTGCTATCGTTAACAACTATTATGGGATGGATATCCTACAAAACAGCAAGTACAAGCCTTGCTACATCAATAGGAATAGGAATAAATATTTTCTATATCATCATGGCTTTATTTATTAAGCTTCCGTGGAAATCTTTCCAATTTATCTTAAATACATTGCCACTGGCATCATCACAAATTATAAATGAAGTGTCTGGATTTCAGTTTGACATGGGGATTTGGAGACCATATGCAGTTATGGTAAGTATGGTTTTGGTGTTTATTGCATTCGGTATGTTGCTTAGTCACGCAATTTGCAGAGAGGAAATATAATTAAATGATTTTGTATAAAATACGAGTTAAGCCGACATACTTGGGGTAGTGCTCTCTTTTCGTGCAAAAGTACCGCCAACGAAAATCAACTAACATATTTTCAAATTACTGTAAAAGCAAATACTAAATAAGGCTTTTTAATATGCTCCAAGATATATTTCACATAAAAATATTAATGTACTATTTTAGTTAGAGTTTGAACTAAAACATTACATTAAAACTATAAACTTAATTTAAATTAGTTTTAATTCCTTTAATAATCAAGTAATATCAAGGGTTAACAACCGATTACCTAATGTAATATTTATTCTATAATAGGCAAGATCAATTAATAGGTGTATCTATAAAATTAATGGATAATATACTAAAAGGCGGAGCAATTGCATTAAATAGCGCTATAGACAACGAGTTTGTAAAGTTGCCTGATCCTATATATTTATTTTATAAAAATTGTTTATATATGGTAATTGAAGGTAAAAGTCCAAAACAATTAAACCTATTAATGGAATTTGAAAAAATATCATGGATAGGTGACAAAACAAGTAAGGATGATTTGAAAATAATTGCTATAATACAATCACTAATTCCGGCTATACAAGAGCTTGATATATCAAATTTTATTGATATTATTTATTGCTTACTACCCAAAAGAAAATTTGATGAAATTTCAGGAAATACAAATTTTATAAAAGAATATATAGAGCTAACCTTCGGCTAAATGAATTACGATACATTTTTCATATTTTACGTCATACAAGCAGCTACAATATGTTACTAACTATTTAATTCCTAAAACAAAATTTGGAGTGAATTTTAATATATCGAAGTTTTGCTAGTGTAGCACCTAGGTTTATACTTATAAGTATATATTATATTCTCAAATTGTAAACTTCTTAACTTCTTAACTTCTTAACTTTTTAAGAACTTATATTCTTTATTAAACCATCATCTGCCATGCAGCAATATTATTGACAATTACCACAGGTCTACTATTAATACCTATATTAATCCATGATATGCAATGAAAAAGGTGGTTATCATTAATCTTAAGAAAAAGAAAAAAGGCATTTCTGCCTTTGGGGCTGGTGTACAATGTATGAAAGTTAAGAATAAATTTATCTGAATATATTGCCTAATTATAAGATCAATTTCGCTTGTCATGATAAAAATAACTACTTATCTCAGCAATAAACATAATCGAAGTAGTTATGCCGAAACAACAAAAAATGCTGAGATACACATCATTTTTTGTTACTCCCCCTGCAACCATTGATAGTAGTGAAATAGTAACGCAAATGAACAGTGTAATATTAAAAGCACTGGTTTTTGATTTCATATTAACTAAATTTACTCGTTCATCATCATTTTGCTTATCTTCTTTTGTACATTTGCTACTCAAACTTCTACATACTTCCGTCACTCCAAATAGGATACAAAAAACATCCACTATAATAGACTTGGCAATTCTTAAAGCATTTAAATCATTAAAACGTGTAATTGTATTTGGAATGCTAATTACTGCTAATAATAAAAATACAATACCACTCGCAAATTTCCTTTTATTATATATTTTTCTCTTCATTTTCTAAATTCTCCTTTAAATAATATAAATTTTCAATATCTGTATGTAGTGCGTCAAAATATAGCTTTATGAAACTGCATTCCTAAGTCAAATTATAACTATAATACTAATAATTATCTAGTTATTAATTGCTTTTTTAATAAGCACATTATTTCTATTACAAAAGCTCCTAATGACTTGACATCATCAGGAGCTTATTTTATGATTATTATTAAAATTAGAGAAAGGAAAAGGAAGAACCCCAAGCCGACCAAAGCAAAAGTTCTTCCCTTAAGATAAGAGCAATAGCTCTTACAACTAATTATTATGATAAGATTATTTTCACAACTATGCAAGTGTTATAAGCAAATTTCTTTTAAAAATGAGATAAATATTTTTGATGAGCATATGAAAACGTTGAATATAGCGGCGTTGGTATGCCCAGTTTGTGGAGCTAAACATGCGTTATCTCCATTTGCATCTTACAACCGCCATCTTGTGACTTATAATAATAATAATAATAATAATACTGCTCAAGATAATATAATCATCATTTCTAGATATATTTGTTCATCATGTAAACGTACCCACGCCCTCCTACCTTCGGTAATTGTGCCGTATATGTCATTTAGTTTTAAATTCACCGTTTACCTCATCCATGACTATCTTGTACATAAATATCACTCGGTGGAAGCTATGTGCGAACATTATGGCATTGCTATATCTACATTCTATCGAATTTTAAAGAAGTTTAAAGAACATAAACAGATATGGCTTGGACTTTTAGAGGACAAGCTCATTTCAAACTTAAGTTTTGTGCAGCATATCATAAATAGTTCCTTTGATAAACTTGAGGACTTCATAATACAATTTTTCAAGCAAAATGGTTCATCGTTTTTTCAAGGAACGTCATAGTTTAGCTATAAGCATATATTTTTAATTTTAATTTAGGCAGACCACTTAATACGATAATGGTCATTGAAATACCTATATGATAACATTTTTCTAGAGGTGATAATAAATGAATAACAAAGAAATAATCGAAATAGCATCTATTAGATTAGCACTAATAGCCCCTGCTATAAATAATACTTTTACTGAGCAATCTAAAATCGCTTATTATAGACGTGTTTCTATTAACCCTGTAAAATTACCTAACGGTAATTCAGTTTTGTATAGCCCAGGAACACTTTCTAATTGGGAATCAGAATATAATAGATTTGGTTTTGATTCCCTCCTTCCGAAGACGCGTAGCGATATAGGTCAAACCAGAAAACTAAGTGATGTAGCCATAGAGCAGATATACAATTTAAAAAACAACTTTCCTAAAATTAATGCTACGCTTATATATTATAAACTCATCGAAGATGGCTTTATTAAAGAAAAGGATGTATCAATTTCAACAGTTCAGCGGTTTATAAAAAACAAGGACCTTAAATCTGCTAGATGTATCAACATGAAAGACAGAAAAGCTTTTGAAGAAGAGTTTGCAACTGGAATGTTTCAGGGAGACACATGCTACGGGCCATTTATAACTGAAAATGGTGAGCGTAGACGTACGTATGTAATTATGCTAATAGATGATAAGTCAAGGCTAATAGTAGGCGGTAGATTCTTTTTATGATCCGTTTATGATAATGTCTTACTATACCACATTTGATTATGTCCCAAATATGAAAACATTGTATAATAAACCTCATGACTAGAAATGAGGTGCTGATAATAAGAAAGGTGAATTTAACTATGGAAGAAATGGATAAGTACTCTACTATAAAAAAATTAATAGAAACAGATGCCAATAAAAAGCGAGCAGCTATTGCTCTCAATTGTTCGGTTAGGCATATTAACAGAATGATTAAGGGGTATAAAGAAAGTGGAAAGGAATTCTTTATTCATGGTAATCGAGGGCGAAAGCCCGCACATGCTCTTGATGCTAATACCAAGCAGTTAATCCTAGATTTATATTGCACCAAATACCCTGAAGCTAATATTACCCATTTTTGCGAATTGCTAAAAAAGCACGAGAATATAACGGTTTCTACTAGCACCATTCGTTCTATCCTTATGCAAGATTTCATCCTGTCCCCTAAGGCGAAGCGTGCTACAAGAAAAAGGATTAAGGCTGAATTAAAAGAACTGCAAAAAGCAACTAATTCTATAAAAGAAATTGCTAAAATTCAAAGTTCCATAATTGCTGCCGAGGATGCACATCCTAGACGTCCAAGATGTGCTTATGCAGGCGAAATGCTTCAAATGGATGCTTCGGTACATCTTTGGTTCGGTAACGATAAAAGTCAGTTGCATATCGCAGTAGATGATGCTACTGGTGCTATTGTGGGTGCTTATTTCGATCCGCAAGAAACTTTAAATGGGTACTATCATGTACTACACCAAGTACTTACTAACTATGGTATTCCCTACATGTTATTCACTGATAGGCGTACGGTCTTTGAATATAAACAAAAAAATTCCCCTTCAGTTGAAGAGGACACATTTACACAATTTAGCTATGCATGCAAACAATTAGGTATTGAAATTAAAACCAGTAGTGTTCCACAAGCCAAGGGACGCGTAGAAAGAATGTTTCAGACGTTACAATCACGCCTCCCCTTGGAAATGCGGATAAGTGGTATAAACACAATTGAGCAAGCAAACGAATTCTTAAACTCCTACATAAAAGAATTCAATGCTCAGTTTGCATTACCTGTTGATAATATCAAATCTGTCTTTGAAATGCAACCAGATATTGAAAAAATCAACTTAACTCTTGCCGTATTGACCAGTAGGAAGGTGGATAACGGAAGTTGTATCAAATTTAAAAAGAATTATTATTTGCCTGTTGATTGCAATGGATATCCTGTACATTATCGCAAAGGAACAGTTGGAACGGTAATTCAATCATTTAATGGCGAGATTTTCTTGTGTGTAGATGAGAAAGTTTATGCGCTAGATTTATTACCTGGACATGAACTCTCCTCCAAAAACTTTGATTTAGCAGTTCCCAATACCCAACCTAGCAAACGCTACATACCACCAATGAATCACCCTTGGAAACAAGATTCGTTTGAGCGGTATCTAAAGAAACAGGCTCACCGGAACAATAATGTAGCATAGAAACACTAAAAATCTGTTCATTTTAGATCTTTGAAAAAGACAATCTTCAAAGGTTTATTAAGTGAACCCAAAATATACTTTGATAATAGATTAAGAAACTGACCAATGGAAGTCATAAATAATAAAATCAAATTAATAAAAAGAAATGGATTCTCATCCATTAGCTACGCTAATATAAATAGAAGGATTCATACACATTTTCAAAAATGACCTTTAAGCTTTAATGGACCCCCAATTATAAGCCTACGGCTAAAAGATATTTAGAAAAGATTTTAGGAAAATTTCAAAGTAATTAAATAATCTTATAGCCACTTTGTGCAATATTCATTAAGTAACCCAAATTAATAAAAGCACCAGAAAAACTGGTGCTAATGTTTTAAATATTTGAGGACATTTTCAAAAATGCTTGACAGGCTAATAGTAGGCGGTAGATTCTTTTACAATGATAATTCTTATAACTTTCAAAAAGTACTTAAAGAGGCGGTAGCCAGGTATGGAATTCCCAATAAGATTTACTTGGATAACGGTTCTCCCTACAAAAATGAGCAATTAAGCCTTATCTGCGGTTCCCTTGGAATAGTAGAACTTCACACAATGGTAAGAGACGGTGCATCAAAAGGGAAGGTAGAAAGGAATTTCAGGACATTAAAAAGCAGATGGCTAAATGCTTTAGACGTAGAATCCATTTCCTCCTTAGCGGAGCTAAATGATGAATTATTCACCTATATTAATAAGCATAACATAACTATTCATTCTTCTACAAAACAGCGTCCTATTGATAGATATAAGAGCGATTTAGCTCATGTAAAAGTAGCATCTGACAGTGAATGGATAGATAATTGTTTTATGAATCGCGTACAACGTAAAGTAAATAATGATGCAACTATAAGCATTGATAAAATATCTTATGATGTACCTATGCAATTTATAAAACAGAAGGTTGAAGTGCGGTATCTACCTGATGACATGGACAGTGCTTATATCTATTATGAAAAGATTAAATATAGCATTAGAAAAACAAACAAGGTTGAAAATGGTAAAACCAAACGTAAAAACCCACTTAATATAGATTATTCAAAGGATGGTGTTAAATATGTTTAAGCAGTTTTATGGTATGACCTTAAACCCTTTTGAAAAAGGTATTAAAGAAAAAGATGCATATATCTCAAGGGATTTAAAAGAAATGATATCAAGACTTGATTATCTTAATGAAACTAGAGGCATTGGATTATTTACGGCTTCGCCTGGATCAGGAAAAACTTTTGCTCTAAGATGTTTCGCGAAAAAAGTTAATCCAAATTTAACAAAGGTTATTTATCTTTGCTTTACTACCGTAACTACTGCTGAGTTTTATCGGCAGTTTTGTATCTCACTAGGACTCGAACCTTGCTCTCGCAAGTCAGACATGTTTAAAAATATAAAAGACTATATGGAAAACATGAGCAGTGATAAGGGTGTCCATTACATACTTGTATGGGATGAAGCACAGTATTTAAGTAATGATATATTGAAAGATTTAAAATTACTCATGAATTTTTCTATGGACTCAAAGGACTGTTTTTCACTGGTTTTAATAGGTCAACCTATACTTAATAATATCTTAGAAAAACAGATACATGAAGCATTAAAGCAAAGGATCATAATAAATTATGATTTTGAAGGGTTTTCAGAGACTGAGGCTGTAGAATACATTCATTCGAGACTATCACTAGCAAGTGCTTCTTCTGAAATAATTGATGGTAATGCCATTTTAGCTGCATACAGAAGTTGTACTGGTTCTATAAGACGTCTAAATATGATATTAACAAAGGCCTTAATAATAGGTGCACAGCACGAAAAAACGGTAATTGACACTGACACAATAATGGCTGCCGCCAATGAAATGTCGCTTCGTTAACCGTAGAATATTTTTTAGGAGGATTTTCTATGCCAATTAAATTTGAATGTACAATGAAAACAGGTAAAAAAATAGAAAGCTGGTCTGGGATGATAACTAAGTTAACTAAATTCGGAAGTCATTACGAGTTTAAGATTGAAAGTAGAAGTGGATTTATTGTAGTTATAGGCAAAACAAATTATGGTAATTTCGCTTGTATTCCTGATTATGATGTAGGATGTCATCTTTCTACCTTAAACGATTTGTTTTGGAACTCTGAACGCTTATGTGAAATTATGAACAAAGTAGATGCGATAACTGTGGCTCACGCCCTAGAATCTGTCGCTGAACATATTGATTTAAACTAACATACTTGAGTAGCTATTATTGCTACTCATTTTTTATATAAAAGTAGCCTGCCGGCTAAAAGAAATTATATTAATAAAATGATTTTTCCTTATTCATAAAGTGATTTTTTAGAGATAATCTGACGTAAATCACCTACTAATAATAGAAATAAAATGACGTTTCAATTAGTTATAATTTGACGTTTAACAATCTGTATTAAAAACACAAGCTATCTTATATGCCAGCATAATTGAGGGGTTGTACTGACCTTTCTCAAGTGAAATAATCGTTCTTGAGGAAACAGAAACTAAATCAGCAAGTTGCTGTTGTGTTATATTTGCTAGGGTTCGTAATTCTTTTACTCTATTTTTCACTTATACACCTCCAAACAATATGAAGCAAGCTTCATGTGAAGCTTGCTTCATATTATCACTATATAAACATATTGTCAATAAACATAATACAATTATTTACTCTCGCTGAAGACACACCATTGGTATAGTAGTATAGCTGGGGTATGTCTTATATTCGTATGAAAAATTCTCGGAATATACATTTACGCCTTATTCTTGTAAAATAAATATTATTGTGGGACTTGAAAAACTTGGAAATGAAGATTATAATCAAAAACCCATTAATAAGCCTTCTACGAAAGGGGTGAATATTTTGAGTATTTCTTTTAGATATTATATAGATGAAGATTTTTTAAAATTAGAAAAACTTATTTTAGCAAGTTATGCATGGGGAAATCCACCATGGGGATTAAGCCATCATGAGTTTTCTCGTGGAGTTCATAGTGCATGGGCAAATGTAAAAGATAATTGGAGACATATCGTTGGAATATGGCACGAAGATGGCAATATTATTTCAGCAGTTATATGCGAAGGCGTATGGAACGCAGATGGGTTTTTCCTTTTTGATTCTTTAGAACGACAAAGAGACAGCGAACTACTTGTGAAAATGTTTCATCATGCAGAGACACATTTGTCCTGTTTTACAAGGGGCACAAAAGATTATGAAAATAAGATCAGACATTTGCATATAGTGATTCCACCAGAATATGATTTGGTAAGAAAGATGGCGAAAGAGAGGGACTATACGTTATCACAGGATGTTGAGCGGTCACTTATACTTCCATTTTCAGGAAAGAAATTTGATATTGTGCTTCCAGTAGGATATACGATAGCTGATGGAAACCAAACACCAGACTTTTTCCTTTCCAATTCGCATATGTTTTCCTTTAACTATACACTTCCAACATCGGATACTGGTGAAAGAGGATTTCATGATTTGAGAAAAATGCCAGGGCATAAACCAGAACTTGATTTGTGCGTATTGGATAAGGAAGGAAAACCAGTGGGAGTTGCTATCGTCTGGTATAATGAAAAAATGCCTTATTGTGAATTAGAGCCACTTGGAGTTACATGGTGGTGTAGACGAAAGGGAATAGCAAGAGCATTGATATATGAGCTAGCCAACCGTGTTATGAAGATAGCACCACAATGTAGGGGAATGCTTGGGGGAGACCAGTCATTTTATTGGGATTTAGATTTTAAAGTTGAAACAACTAATGAGATTTGGGATTGGAGCATAAAATTTTAATCTTCTTTTATTGTTCAACAACTAAAGCCACATGATGGAATTAATATCCATTATGTGGCTCATTTTTTCACATATGCCAGCTTTACCCCATAAATGGTGGTTTATCGGGCTTTTACAAAAAAGAACAAAATCTCCCTACGGTCGAGTAAAAACCCTTATGCCAAGCAAATATGATAATTTCATCGTCCTTTAATTATCATATTTGCATCACATTCTGGGCATAGAACAATAGGACTACCACTCTTCTTGTCAAATTCCTCAGGTGTATAACATTCAAACGCAACAAATTCTGGTACCTCTTCTTCATACCCACATTTCTTACATTTAAAAAGTATCATCTTATCGGGCCCCTCTGTTTGAAATGGTATCTCCCTTTCATCCATTTTAATTTTAAAAATCCTTTTAATACGTTCCCATATCATAAATATACCCATACTTTCTGTGCCAAATTTGGAATAACTCCATTAGCTGACCGCATTTTGAACATTTCCCTGGATCTTTAGAAAAATTAATAATCATTAATTCTCTATACTTCATTTTTCTTATTTCCTTTTTCCAATTTATTTTTAATGTGTACTGAATTGCTTTAAGCCCACTTTTTATGTATTGCAATAAACCAAAACATTTTCTAATCTTTATACTTATACTTCCAGCATATACTCCATATAATCTAACCATTTTAAAATATTTAGGCGATATATGCATTAGTAACCTGCCTATAAACACTTGTGCCGTAACTGTTTCTTCTACTCTCTCATTAGTTTCATGACTCTTATACCAAAACGTTACATTTTTCCCATCATAGCTAAGTATTCTATATTCTGCTATCGCAGGTCTTGCTAAATATCTACCGATATATCTTGCTGCACCTCTTGCACTTTTCATTCTTGATTTGGCATTTATGTAAAATCCGTTAGGATAATCTTTGAACATTTTTAAGTACTCTGCTTTTTTATCTGGGTTTTTACTAACCATATAATTTATTAATTTGTACTGCCAAACTTTTCTAAAATATTTATAGTCAAAGAATTCCATATCCTTAACTTCATTATCCCTTGTTTTTATTTCTGGAACCAATGCATGCACATGTGGGTTAAACCCTATATTCCTTCCAAAAGTATGCACTACGCCAATCATTCCACTTTGCCAAAGCACTCCACCTTTTTTGCTTCTTTTCTTCTTTTTATATTCTTCTCTATTTTTATAGTTTACACCATTTGCAAACTCATTTATAACCTCATATACCATGTCTTGCAGGTCTTTCAGACTCTCTCTATTCCAAAAAAAATATTTTCTGTACTCAGTCGGTATCGTAAAAACACAATGCCTATGTGGAACATCCAAGATTTTACTTACTTGTTTCTCTACCCATTCGCTTATGTATTTTTTACCACATTTACTACAAAACCTACTTTTACATGTAAATCCTATTTTAAATACTTCCAGACATTTTAAACATATGTACGCAACAAAACCTAATGAAATATCTCCACATCCTATCATTTTCATTACTTCGATATTCATATGTTCTCTCATCTTTTCAGGATACTTTTCTTTATTCAATTTCCAAAACTTTGAATAATTATCTTCAAATATTTGTTTTATGGTAATCTTATTTTTTCTCATGATTTAATCATCTCATATTTATCTGATTTTTTCTATATATCTTTTAGCTAGAATGTTATCCACAGCGGCTTCCGCAAGCTGTTTCCTATATAATAAAAAAAGTAACCTGAGAAAAATTCAGTAAATTTTTTTTGCCTAAATTTCTCCAAAAGTACTTACCAATACCAAATGTATGGTAAAATTAATCATATATAAGAAATTTAGATATTCAAATTGTAATTTTATGACTAAATGTTGAATGAGTTACAAACTCCTTTGAAACTTCATCATCATTATTTGTATGCCTATAACTTTTGAGTAACATCAAAGTTAATGCTTTTGCTTGCGAAAAAGTGTTATGCTAATAAAAAAATTGGACAACTTGTAATTATAATGTAGGAAGTCATTAATTTACCTTGAAATTTTTTGAAGATCAAATTATATATAATTATTAGAAATCAAAGGATTAAAGCAAAGGTTGCTTCTCTACTTTTGCCAATACCTAAATTTAAGATGGGGTGTAAATATATACAATGAAAAAACATATTAAAAACTTAGCTAGAATTTTTATTATTTGTATTGTGTTTCAGAGCTTGAAATGCAATATTGTTTTTGCGAAAGAAAACACTTTAATTAAAACAAATGCAGAAATCGGTAGTTTAAAAATCACAAACGATGTAGACTATAATTTGGAGGTAGATGAAAAAAGTCCTACTGAACATAATAATTTATCAAAATCTGTTAGTGCCAAAGTTAATACTGATTCAACCTTAGCAAGTGTATCTGTGAATAAGGTTTGGAAAATTAAATTTAATAATGAATTAGATATTAATAGTGTAAAGAATAATGTAAGAATTATAGACAAAGATACAAATGAAGAATCAAATATTAGTATAGATTTTCAAGAAAATAATAAAACTTTGAGCGTTTCTTGTAAATATTTACCAAATAAGAATTATACTTTAATTATTAATAAAAATGTTAAGTCAAAAACAAATAAATATTTAAATAGTGAAATTTCAAAAGATTTTATAACCAATAAAGCTATAGAAGCAATAATAACACACATAGCTGATATTAACGTAGCTATACAAGAAAAAGAGGAATTCAAGTTACCTGCTACAGTAAATGCACTTATGAGTGATGGTCTTGCTAAACAAGTAAATGTTAATTGGTCTGATTGTCCTGAGAATATTGATGTACCAGGTACATATGTTTTTTGTGGAGAGGTTTCTGGATATGAAAAAAAAGTACTGTTAAATTTAGTAGTACTTCCAACTCCTATAGAAAAACCAACTGATGATAATGATTTACAACCACGAGGCACTTTGCACAAAAACTTATATGATTATCTTATGAATGAAGAAAATAGACAATCAGTAATGAAAAGAGCTGTCCAATTACATGATGGAGATTTGAGTAATAATTGTGTATATTTTTCAAGTGAAGCATTAAGAAGAGCAGGGCTTAATAAATTACCTCAATCTGTATGTAATACAGTACAACTTACAAATAATCTAAAAAGTATGGGTTGGAGTATAAGCACAGATTTTTCTAAACTTCGTCCAGGGGATATATGTTTTACAAAAGCTTATGGTTACGGACCTACACACGCATATGTATTTATGAAATGGGTTAACCCAGGTAAATATGATTATGCTTATATATGTGATAATCAAGGGTCTGAATATGATAATCACATATATCATAAGAGAAATGTAAATTTTGCCACGAAAGCTAAAGATCCTACTACATATTTTATGTACAAGCCTTAACAGGTTGTTAAATCATCACCTACGGAGCTGCAATTAACGACTTCAGAAGGAGATTTACCTCATTGCAGACCTCTGGGGGGGATAACAATTCTCAATTGTTATCCCCCCACTGAAGTTTTCTTTTTGTTGTAGCATGTAACTCCCACTTATAGAAGTAGGAGACTTTCCTTCTGAAATGTCGTTAAAAATAAAAAATTAGTACAGGAATAAATCCCCATACTAATTTCTAGTTAGATATACACTTCTAAATTTACTTTTAGTTATTTGAAATAGTTTGTTCTTTCACTGTTATTAATAAAATAGTCACTAAACTAATTAATACAAATGCTGGAACCACGCTTATAGGATGCTTTGAAGTAATGAATGCCTGGCCTGTAACATTACCATATGCCATAAGTGAGGTCATGCCTATAAATGCTGGAAGTATAATGCTTTTATTATATTTTTTCTTTTTAGTAAATCCATATATTAAAGCTTTAAACATGGTACCCCACCAAGAAAAGAAAAATACTAGTGCAAAAGGTACACCAAATTCAGTAGCTACATTTAAAAATATATTATGAGCATCAATGTATGCTTTTTTTAGTTCCGGTGCATATGATGGAAAATAATACTTAAAATTAGCTGGGCCTACTCCAAAATAAGTATGGTCTTCTATCATTCTAAGTGCTGCTGCCCCGATAGGCCTTCTATTACGAGTCTGCTCAGCTAATTGATAAAAGAATCCTTTATGGTTTGCTACATTTCCTTCAATTTTAGGCACTCCAACATTTACAATTGATTCCTTTATTTCTGCCATTTCACCTCTTTGTAATACATTAAAAGTAATACACCCTAGTATTACTAGGGACACTATTAAATATTTTTTATAATTTTTATGATCTATTATAATAATAGCTACAAAGGTTATTATTAACGCACCCAAGAAACCTCTAGATCTTGAAGTACATAAATTAACAATCTCAACTAATAACAGTAACCTGTATATAGAATTATACTTGCCTGAAACTTCTTTGTTAACAGCATATATTAATATAAATGGAAGCACCATTAAAGTATATCCAAGCATAAAATTACTGCCTAATACTCCATACAGGTGAGTATTTTCCCCACTTAATATTAAACTATATAGAGCTATAAAAGTATCTGGTATTCCTGATATTGCAACTCCTATACATAAAAACAAAATAATTTTTTTATAAAAATCATGTTCCTTTATTTCTAAACATATTAATATTAAACTATAAAGAAGCATAAATATGACTCCGATAAATGTTAATCTAAATGCTTCAAATTTATATGCACTTCGTAATGATGAAATTAGTGCAATAGCACATAGGAAAACATATACTATGGTAACTATTCCATATTTACTTTTTACATTAATCTTTTTAAAATTTAATTTTTCTTTTCTTATACCAATTATTAAAAATATAAAATATATAAAATACATCGTAGCACCAATACTATTTAGGTTCAATCTATTTAATAAGTATAACTGCATAGGCAGTATTGGTATGGAAATATTATATATTAGTATGGCAGTTTTTGAATCCTTTAGCATTAAAACTAATGAACTAATTATAAATATCGTTGTAAAAAAACTAGCTGCAAATATAAAATAGTTGGTTTTTCCTATAAGCATATATATACCTAATTGACAAACTAAATATGCTACTAAAATTAACATTTTATATTTTAATAAATACTCTAAATATTCTTTTGACCCGTCTCTAATATCCTTTAGTAAATTCATTTATTACCTCCTGCAATTCCTCTGATGTGCTGAACAATTATGAATTATTCATTTTTTACTTTATATAGTTTGTCCTAAAAACATTTTATAAATGTTTTCCACTTTAGACAAAACAATTTTGTTTTACTATATGCCAGCAGATTTGCTATTTAAAAAATCACCACTTTTCTTCTTAAAGCTAAAAACTGTTATTAAACAAACCATGGTAATTATACCATATATTATAACCCATTTGCCTTTAATGAAATAAAAAACCAAGATACAACTATAAACAAAATCCCATATATAAAATGCTTAATTTTAAATACTCTTACATCAACACGGTGATGTAGCTATAGGAAAGCTGTGCCCGTATGTCTCCTGGGTCGCTGCAATTAATGACTTCAGAAGGAAGGTCGTTAAATTAATTCATTTATATTATCTAGTTTTATTTCTTGATTTTCAATTGAAAACTGTTGTATAGATGCTGATTTTTTTCCGTATATAAAATAGTATAAAAAGATAGACAAAAACACAATAGCAGCTAGTGTCATATACATTCCACGAAAACCAACTATAGGCACTATAGTTCCTATTAGTAAAGGGCCAACTCCTATTCCTGCATCCATAAAAATGAAAAAGGTTGAAGTAGCAAGTCCTACTCTGTGCTTAGGTGATGATTTTATAGCAATGGCTTGAGTACAAGTATAGACAGTTCCATAGCCAAGACCTATTAATGCTCCTGCTAACAAAAAAGTGAGACCAGTGCTAGCTTGACTAATTAATGCTAAGCCCAAAACAAATAATATTAGTGAAGGATACATCACAGTATTATCACCTTTACTATCCAACAACTTACCAGTAAATGGCCTTGAAATAAGACAGACTATAGAATATACAAGAAAAAAGAAACTCGCAGCTTGTGTTAAATTAATTTCCAGTGCATATGAATTAATATAAGACAGAATTCCTGAGTAAGCTATACCCATAATAAATGCAATAATTGAAATAGGAATAGCTTTTTTTTCAAAGAAATCTTGCAATTTAAATCCTTTCATAGCTTTGATCTGTTCTTTTGTTAATTTTGCTTCGGGAATCTTTGCAAATAACATAACAACAATACTAATTACTGAAAAAACAGTACAAGCAACAAATATCAAATTAAAATTTGCATGTTGAGCGGGTATAGCCGACATACGTGCAAAAATGAGCCACATCGTGGATAATATTTCCATGATGTGGCTTTTTAAGCATTTTATTTGAAAAATACAATATATTTCACCAAGTATACCCTAATGACACTATAGGGTAGTAACCGCAAAACACGGATTTTATACGTTAATACATATATTACCAAAGCGACGATGGATTCATGGAAAATACATCACCGTTAATTTAATTATTTCCACAAAGATTTTATATTAGCTAATAAATATTTTAGTTAGCTTTATTAATACTATTATCATAATTTAACTAACTCATTTTGAGATAATCAACAAAGGCATTATCATTTAGTTATTAGCCCCTAAATAGAGATGCAAATAAACTTCAATATGTAGGTCCTCTTGTTTTATTTTTAAAATTTTCCTAGTTTCTTTAATTTTTTCACTTTGCGTTAAGTATTACATTTCCGTTATTATAATAATTTATCCTAATTATTAATTAGATTAAACTCAATTATAGTTTTATTTATCGTTACTTACAATATATTGAAAAATGCAATGTAACAAATATTAAATTAAATAATTTCATAACATTTAACTTCACTATTTAATATGATATAATATAAGAATAAGTAAAAAATATACAAATATTAAAAAAATAAGGTTGTTCATGCTGAAACTTTATAATATTTAGGGGGACCAGTTGAATCATAATAATGACTAGTCCTGTAAATATATTGATTGTAAAGCCTTGAAGTCACTTAACTACAAGGTTATGCAATTAACTACTATTAAATAAATTAGGAGGTACCTTTAAGTATGAAAAGAATTCGAGGTTATTTTTTATTAGTTATAATAAGTGTACTCACAATACTTATTGTGAGTACAGCTTGTAATAAAACACAATCAGTAAAAACTAATATGTATAATGATAAAGCTTTACGGATTGGAATTATTGGTGAGACACCTAAATTAATGGAAGAAAAAGTGACGTTTGACAAAATACAATTTTCCGATTTAGAAAAAAATACGTTTGATTCTCAGTATGATGCAATTTTCATAACTAAAAATAACTTATCCGAAGCTTCACAAGAGAAATATGCAGCTATCTACAAGAAATCTAAAATTCCATTCTTTTTTATTCAGACTGAAAAGAGTTTTGTCCCATTTACAGAGAAAGACCTCACTTACGATAATGCACCTAAGTTTACTGATCACTCATATGCAACAGGTATTATGTATAATGGTGATAAATTGAATTTCTGGGGATACGGTTTATATAATGATATTGAAAATCAAGCGAATATTAAAGATGTCTACTTTCGAATGTTTGAGACCATTTCTCAGAACACAACGCAAAAGTAATATCGTGTAAAGCCGACATACGAGTATTACCTATACTAGAAAAACCATAGTGCTGATAGTACACATAAAAGCTAAAAATCAAAGTTTTATACGTTGGGTATTTTTGCCTATCTCCCCGAAAAGGTATGTTAGGATGCTAATGTGAGGCAGTACCAGTGTTACACGCACTTAAAAATACTATTTAATAATTTTAAACCATGAATGTTACATAGCTTAAATATTGGTATCGATAAGTAACATTCATTTTGCAATTTTCATTTAAACTCTTGTAAAGCGTGATAAATCAAGGAATAGAAAGTTACACAAAAAGGTATGTTAGGCGGATGGAATACCTTTTTGAAGTGATTTATTTTAACCTTTTTAAAATATTTGAAAGTTACACAAGTACTTGTGTGAGGGGATAGGCAAAAACACCCTACTAGAAGAACTAGAGAAGAAAAAAACAACTCCAAGAGCAAAAAGAAAGTGCAGTAGTAAAAAAGTAACTTTATATAAAACATAGGTAAAATTGGGGTACCGCCACATAGCCATCAAGCTAAGCAATATTAGATAATATTGGATTATCACAAAATAGAATATTTTACCATCGGTTTTTCCTTCATGAATTTAAATGATGTATTGTAAGTGCATATTAGCATTTGAACGATTTTAAGGCGCACCAAAAAAAACACGTATACAGTGGAAATTTTATGATTTTATTAATTTGATTTATGCTGCAAATTTAGAATTTGCTGACATTTGCTTATAACATACTCCGAGAATATCAAAAACAGTTTTTTTGTCCTTTTTATGAGATTTAAGGCCATTTTTAACTACATTTTCAAACACTAACTTTAAGTTATTGAAAGTTTTACTAGGAAACTTTATAAGATCAAAATACAGTCTATCAATATATCCATGAACTATCTCGGAACCCTTCATTTCACTGGCTTCAAGCTCTTTGTTTTTCATTGCCAAAGTCCTCATTTTAAACATTACAGAAGAGCTTAATAATAGCAAAATAAGTTTCCCGTAAAGCTGACATTGAAACCGTTCTATTTTAACTTGCTTTACAGCATGTATATGAAATATGGATTTCCACGTTTTAAAAATTATTTCAATTTGCCAACGCAATTCATAAAACTCATATACTTGCTTTGCACTTAAAACTTCTTGCTCAATATTTGTTATATACATAGATATTCCTAATAATTCAGTCGTATTATCGCTTTTTTCTATACCTTTCTTTTTAGCATTCTTTTTACTTTTTTCTGACCTCTTTTTCAATTGCTCATTTGTTAGTTTATATAAAATAAGCCTGGTTTTCAGCTTTTTCCCTTGACCAATATAGACATCATTAATTTCATAATGTTCTCCATCACTCATCTGTTTCATGATGTCAGAAATATAGATTCTTTTAAAAAGGCTTGATTTTTTTTGGAGTACCATTCTTGTAATACTCTATATCATTACTTTCTATATACACTGCTATATTAGGTTTGAGTCTTGATATATAAAAGGCTTTTCTTTTTTCTATGTCCAAAAAATCTTCAAAGTTGAAATATCCAAGGTCTCTTAAAATAAGATCCCCGGCTTTGATAGTCTCTCTTATTTTGCTCCCAAAAGTATTGTCACTTCCAGAGCCAGCTCCTACTTGCACATTAAGAAGATTTCCGGATTTTAATTCATATTCTAGTTGTATTTTTACACCTGAAGCTTGAGAGCATCCACCAGATCCAGGATAAATATTTTTATAGCTTTCTGGTACTTGAAAAGCAGTAGAATCAAGTATTCTTATTCGTTTAAAATATTCATCCCATTTACTTGGTATACGGGTATTATTTGTGATTGTTTGGCGTAATTTTCGAAGATCTTCTTCAAAAACTTTACACATCTTTCATTTAAACGTTGGTCTAATGCCTGATTGGAAACAAGTATGCCTGTATTTTCACTAAGTTTTGTGCATAAGATCACAAGTGTATTATTCGCAACCTCTACATCCATAAAGCAGCATAAGCAAACGAATTCCCATGCGCGAATTTTACTTTTTCTTTTCACAAAACCCGTCTCTCTCGCGACTTCTTCAATCTCGTCTTTTGAAAAACAGAGTTTAAGTTCATCTGCAAAAAGCTTTATATCTCCATCCAATTTTAAATTTTTTCCTCCTGTCATGTATAATTCCCCCCACTGTATCTTTTTATTGTCTCTTTAATAATAACATTTTTACAAATGGGGGGATTTATTTTTATAGAGTTTTCTTAGCTTGATGGCTATGGGTGTAGACAACGGAACCAACCAAACTTTTATCCACGTTAAGCCAATCACAAGTACCCCCATATCATTGATGTGGGGGTTAATAAATTTAGTATCTCTTAATATTCTGAATGTAACACAACTATAATTGAGTTACATTCATATTGGCGCTTAATCAAGAAAATCACTAACTATTAAAAGTTAGTGATTTTCTTGATTAAAGCATTGGTTTATATGTGCTGTTAAGCATTCAGTTAAATTTAACTAAGCAATTATGCTTTTGAATGTATCCTTTTTTATTCAATATAACATTTAATTATCTTGAACGGGGCTTTTGGCTTAGAACCCCTTAACTTGATTTTTTCATAGTTTCTATAATAAATTTTGTGTATATTGTTTTATTATATTTATAATAAAACAATATACAGAGTAATAAATAATTTATACCTATTCCTATATAAATCCCTGAAAGAGTCATTTTAAAAATAAATACTAAGCATATAATAATTGTCATACTAATAATATTTACAATTAAACTTACGATAAATACCCAACGTTCCTCGCTAATACCTTGTAAGCTATACTTATAAATTGAATGTGGAAAATTAAAAAATTGAGTAAATATTGCAAGTATGATATAGGCACCTGCGAAGTTAATAATTGTTATATTATTTGTCATCAATCCTAACACTGGTGTTTTAAAAACAATATATACGAGCGAAATAACTATATAAAATAAAAATGACATCATTAAGCAAATTTCTGGTATTGTCTTCAATTTTTTTTTGTATTTACCTACCGAATATTCACTTACAAAATTTAATGAGGCTGAAGAATATGCATACATAGGCATCAGTAATACATTTAATACATTCCATAGCAATGTATAGGCAGCTACTTCTACAACTCCTATCCTAGAAATAATAGCAATAATACTAATATTAAAAAGAGTACCTTCTAAAAACTCTTGTCCCATTAATGGAGTCGTTACTTTTAGTAGCTGTTTTATATAAACTTTACAATCATTTACTTTTAATTTTAATATACCTGTATTTCTTACTGCAAATATGTATATAATTACATTTATAAGTAATGCGATTATGGAACCTATTGCGGCTCCAGTTACCCCCATTTTAGGGAATCCAAGTTTTCCAAATATTAAAATATAGTCTAGTATTAAATTACTTATACTCGCACTTAAAGATCCATAAAAAATCCATTTCGTTTGTTTAAGTATTTTAAATAATGCAGAAAAAACAAATAAAATTAAGGTTAAGCCTACTGACATACTATATATATTTATATACTTTATGGCTTCATTCAATATTTCTCCATCTAACCCAAAACAAATTTTTAATATAGGGACTTTAAAAAATAAAATAAATATATAAAATAACACACCAATGAATAGACTTAAGGCCATAGTTATTCTAGTTTTATTAAATAAGTCATCCTTATCATCTAATCCCTTACTTTGCGCTCCTAAAATATTAAAAGATACTCCAATCATTCCTAGTATCCCACTTATGCTATAAAGTGTTGTTGCTACTACACCCACTGCTCCATAAGCAAAAATAGAAATTCTACCTACCATCGCTTGATCTACCAGCCCTATAATAAGGGATGAAATAGAATTTAGTATTAAAGGAAATGCCATACTATTAATAGATTTAATATCATTAATTTTATTTTTGAAATTGAACATCATCTGTTAGCACCCCTATTGGAAATTTCAAATAAACCAATAGCTCATAGATTATACCTAGGCATGTATATCTTTTTAGAAATTCCACGAGGTCACCATAAATGGTTTTTTTATCCACATTGTATTTATCAACAAAATATTGAAGTATGTCACTAAACTCATATTTTTTAGAAATTAAATATAAAATTTCTGAACCAATTAGATTGATTTTTACAAATTCTAAAGCTAAAGGATCAAAACTTATAAAACATTCCCCTTCTTTTCTAAAAATCAAATTCTTTTTTCCAGTTATATAAAATACATTTACTTCGTTCATATTTAACACTCCTCTGTTACAAAATAACAACTTTCATCTGAACCATAAATACTTTCATATAAATTATATGCTGCTGACCTGCATCCACCGCCACACCAATTATTATTACATTTTTTACATTTACCTTCTATCGTTTCAAAATTTATATTGCGAAGCTTTTCAAAAACTGGAGATTTTTTGCAAATATCTTCAAATGAACTATCTTTTATATTTCCTGCTCTAAACTCATCAATACCAATCATTAAATCACACCCATAGATATCACCATTTTCTGTCACCGAACATGCCTTTACTCCAGCTTGACATGAAACTTCCCTTTTGGAAGCATCAATATTTAGATCACTTTGCCCCCATACGGAAAGTAAGTCTAGTCTATTGTAATACTTTAATGGAAAATAATATAACCAATGAACTTCACTTTCATTTGGTGGAACGATCTTAATTTTAATTTTTATCTCTTTATTAGCCATCAATTCCGATAACTCTAAAAAAACTGGATACCATTGATCTTTATTGACCGATATGTTTCCATCTGCTGCTCGGCCAGTAGGACAAACTACCATTACTGACATATACTCTATCCCTAATTTCTCATTAAACTTTATACACTCAATTAAGTTATCAACACTATTTTTATTAAGAGTAAATAATGTTGATACAGGTAATTTATACCTCTAAAGATTTTTAATCCCATCTATAGTTTTTTTGAAAGTATCTTTCCCTCTTATCTTTTCATGAACTTCTCTATTACTTCCATCTAAACTTACACAAATTCTATCAAATTGATAAGTAGATAATTTTTTAGCGGTAGCATCATCTATTAAGGTTGCATTTGTATTTATTATCTTAGCAAATCTGTATTTTTGAGTTGCTTCTAATATTTCAAAAAAATCTTCTCTAATAAAGGGTTCTCCTCCAGTTAAAGAAATTCTATGTACATTTAATTTTTCTAAATTATTAAATAAACACTTATAATCATCTAGACTTAATTCTTGATTGCTCATAGCCTCCGGACCTGAAGCTGCGTAGCAATAATCACACTTCAAATTGCATCTATTGGTGATACTTATGTCAACTAATGATGGTGCTGAAAAGAATTTTCTCAAATTATTCACTCCTTAATTTATAATTACGCATTACAAAGTTATATCTTTTATCAAAATAAAACCTATGTTTTGCATAGGGTTTATTTTGATAAACATTGTTATAGTTTACTCTTAACTAATTCTAGTGTTTTCCCCATACGATTACTGTTTCTACTGTTGGCTTTACATAAGTCATTTTGCTCTCCACCCCATATTATTACATTTTATTGGATAAATTTATCTATTAACCCAATAATTTTACTTTAACACAGGTTGTCTTATATATCAATTTATATAACATTATATATATATAATCCTATTTTGTGGTACGGCAACCATTCATGTAAAAATGGGCCACCTCCCATATTATGTAATAATCTAAGTTTTTTTATTAACTTAAAGCTGCTACTTCTTATAAAAACCAATTTAATAGATAATTCAAAAAATTTACTCTAAATAATAGTGACATGTGATACATACTGGTATACTTTACTTGTAAGTTAATTCACAATCATAATAAATGTGAACTGTAGATTATTTATTTAAGTTTGAGTAAGGAGGTGCTAAAATGGAGAGGAGTAATTTAGAAAAAACATCAAAAATTTCTTTATACATTATGATTGCCCTGATTATTGTAATGATAATCCATGTAGCAATTGCAATACTTGTACATATGCAACATCCCGAATACAGTGCTCCTGCATATACGGATTTGTTTAATGGAGTAATTTATATCATTCCAATAATTATTTCTTTAACGTTACATTTGATTTTCAAAAATAAAGTGCAAAATAAATAGTAGGTACTTAAATTATGTGCATAATCTTTACATATTGTTCATCAACAAGGGTAGAAATGCTCTTGTTTTATTTTTTTGTAAGAGCACCATAAACGACCGTTTATAGTTCTTAATTACTAATTAGGTAGGTCAGACCTACTAATGCTATGCTAACGGGTTCTATAACTCAGTACCATAATCAAAGTACTAAGTTATATCTAATTTAACGTTTATGGTACTTTGAAATTTTAATGATAATTTCAAAATAATGTTAAGTGGCCCTAAATTAGGTAAGTAGACGGTGATCTTCACAGATACCGCCCCTTTCAGAACCGGACGTGCCCAATTAAGGCATCCGGCTCCCCATATGAACCTCTTTACACATAAGCAGGATTTAGATTAACTAAAGATTTTGGTTTAGGATTTTCTAAAGGATAATGTTTTAGAAGTTTACTCATTTTATCCCAGTTTAAGCTAGTTCGCTGACTTCTCTTTTGAAGCCAATAGAGCATACTTTTTACAATTTGCCTTTTATATTTTACTAGATTGCTCCAGTTATCACTAACACCGTAATAATTATAATGACCTCTTAGTTTTAGATTCACCTTTTTCCATATTAAACCTAGTGGTAGATTACGATTTTCTTTTATCCACTTATTAAAATCATTTACTTTAGCATGAAATTTCTTTGATGCTGTTTTCCATTTTAATTTAAAGTTTCCATTTCTACTTTTACTGCAATAGTGTGTAAATCCAAGAAAATCAAAGGTTTCCGGTTTCTTTATTCCTCTTCGGTTTAATCGTTCTTTAGCATAGCGTCCAAATTCTATAGTTTTAGTCTTTTCTTCTGCTATACTTAATCCGAATTTTGCTAGTCTACCTTTTAGTGCTTCATAATATCTTTTTGCATCATTTTCATATTGAAAACAGGTTACACTATCATCTGCATACCTAGTTATGTAACATTCGCCTTTACAATGCTTAGTTACAACTTTTGTAAACCACAGGTCAAGAGTGTAATGCAAGTATATATTTGCCAGAAGTGGGGACAAGCTGCCGCCTTATGCACTTCCTTTAGGGTCATATATCTTACACCCTTTTTCAAAGTATCCTTTTTTAATGAAACGATATATATAATTCAAAATCACTTTATCTTTAATACCAATACTCCATAACTCTCTATACATTACATCAGCATCTAATGTTTCAAAATAGTCTTCCATATCAACTGATAATACATAAGGCATAGTTGTGCATTGATTTTTAACTTTAGCTATTGCATTATGTGTAGATACTTGCACACAACGTTTTCGCTAACTAAAAAGGTCGCACACCCAGTCAATTCTACCTCGCTAACTTTCTGTCTACGCTTAAAATGTTACGTTACCGCAACACCTCTAAGACTCGATACAAAGCGATTTGCTAAATCTTACCTTGACAGGATTCCCACCTGCTAGAATACGTGAAAAAAGTGCACCAATAACGAACATACTAGAAGCAAGACCAGCTTGGCTTTGCGAAGCACTAAATTGTTTAATAGCATAAACAGTCAATGTGGTCATTAATAAGTAAAAAGTTAGATAAAGAAAAAATGTAGTTAAAGTAATAATTGTAAAATCTTTAGTCCATAATTTAGATTTATTCATTTTTTTCCTCCAGGTTCATTATTTATATTGTTCATTATTTTAAGTAGCACTTGAAAGGTAGTTTCTAGATCCTCCTTTGAAATACCCTTCATCGGATTATCGTCAAACTTTACTGCAATTTCATAACCTAAAACATATGCTTCTTCTCCCAAATCACTTAGTTTGATTCTTCTTTCTCTTTTATCTTTTCCGGGCACTGCTTCGATGAATTCACTCTTTTTCAGACGATTCACAGTACGAGTAACCGACGATTTTTCTACACTTAAATAATCAGCTATCTCCACAAGCGTAGAAGGACCAAATTCTTTTAGAAAACGGATAATCCTCCACTGAGAATGATGAAGGTTATGTATAATGATTTCTTTATTGAAGTTGCTAACAAGAGTTCTAGAGAGTTTTAAAAGTCGATGAAAAAACTCATAATAATATGTCAAAAGATTACCTCCTTTAAAAAGATTGCCTATGCAACTATATCTTTTTTTTCTAATATGTCAATAATTTAGTTTATCTTTGCTTAAGCTACCTTATCAGATTGTTTTTGTAATTTCAAGTTCTAAATTCTTATGTAATCATTTAATCTTTCGGTTAAAATCATACATTCCTTTTTATATCCAATTTACGGTAATAATAGTATAATTAAATAAATGTTTTGTGTTGCAACATTAGAATGATGTGAACTAAAAGAAAGGAGCTTTATGAGAAAAAGATTAAAAAATATGAGTGTTATATTGATGTTTGTTTTATTTTCATTTAGTTTGATTGGGTGCAGTGATATATCAAAGAAAATTTCAGTAGATAATAATGATTTTAATAAAATAAAGTCTGAGTTATCACTTTTTCCAAAAGAATACAAGGCAGATATGGCTGTTAAAGATGGTTGCTTTGTCATTGTACGTGGCGTGTTAGAATCAAAAATAAGTATTATGGATGCCTTTGTTTCTAATTCTAAAAGCGGAAAATCATCTTCAATAACCATTGTTAATTATATAGATGGAGGAGATGCTCTAATAACAAAAATTGTATATAGTAACCATAAATATTATGGTATATATGATGGTACAAGAGATGCTTTTGCAAGTTTGGAATATAGAGAATTTGAATATAAATACTTAAAAGTATTTGAAGAAAAAAATAATATAGCCTATTATTTGGTCAATGATGACAAACTGTCAAGTAACGACATTTGGAAAAGTAAGATAAGTAGCAATTCAAAGGATTTTATAAATTATAATTTTCTATGTTCTTATAATAACCAATAGAATTTTAACCTTTTAAAAGTATGTCACTTCAGAATATTCTTAAGCTATGTAACAACTGTATAGTGTAGCGAACTTAATAATGATATTATAAGAATAGAAATAGGGAGGCTGAAAGCATGGATAAATATCAATTTGTTATCAATATATTAGATTTATACTGGACACATGGTGAAAACGATGAAGAAGATAATCCAGAGGATTTGTGCCTTCATGGTGATGTTTATGTAAGAATAGGTGAGGAGATAGTTGCAGATAACTATTCATGTACAGTAAGTTCAACTGGATTATATTTATTGAAATCGCTTAAAGAGAACCATGTACTCGGAGAAAGTCAAAATCAGATGTTACCCTGTTGTGGTTTTTTTATTATTCCGAATGACGTTGATGATACTGTTGAAATAAGTGGTTGTCCTACAGGGGTAGATTGGTCTGTTTTGCACACTAATGACTATGTAAAGTTAATTACAGAAAAAGGAAACGAGGTGGATATAGAACTAAATTCATATCGGGAAATAGTATTTAGTTTTGTGGATAAAATTGAAGACTTTTATAGGAAGTGCCAAGAAAAAAATATTCCACAAAAACATATTCCAACAAATGATTTTGAATATAATGGATATATTAAATTCTGGCGGGAATGGAGTAATAGAAGGAATAAACAAAATTACAGGTAAAAACACAATGTAGCATATCTTCATTTAAATAACTAGCAATGCAATTTAGACACTTTAAATGCAGTATTATTCAGTATATTAGAAATATCCTTAGTATTATGGGTGCTGGAAAGTTCATTTATTTGACTATTCAAGAAATCTAAAACTTCACATATAGAATATTTTAATGATATATTATATTTGATAATTATCTCCCCCATCTTAAATAAAAAAGAAATAAAGGATCGGTTATATAAATCATGTCATCTTTCCATTCTAATACCTTGAAAATATCATCTTTATCAGTAATTATTTTTTGCATTTGAGTCACTGTGTTTTTGATTTTTTGTCTATCTGGTTTGAGAGTATCATTTTCTATTAAATCCTCTACTCTTTCTTTAATATCATCTATTGTGAGTCCCATTAATGGTGGATTTTTAGATAGAGATTCCACTACTAATTTATATAAATCCATTTTTTCACCCAATTTAGTGGCATACATAGTTCTTTCCTTACCCTTACTTAAAGGACCTTTTGAAATTAATTTTATAACATCTGCATAGTCAAGATTAGACGTTGTAAATTTATAAGCTTTCTCTAGGATATCCGATGTTATTTCCTCAGTCTCTCCATTATCAACATTAAGTGCGATACAAATACTTAGACATATATATTGCATAAGCTGTGGTGAAGTTAAGCTTTCTATAGCAATATTTTTAGCAACCTGCTCTGAAATCTTAACATCTAGTTGGTTAAATCCTTTTATAGCTATTTCTTCTAATTCATTTATTTTCCATGCTTCAATATCAATTAAACTTAATCTTCCAGCTAAATCAGCATTATTTCTAATGGGAGCATCTGCTCTGTGTGGTAATGAAATTATAATTGATCTTAGACCTCTCCTTATGGCATCTTTAAGATGACTTGCAATACTCTTTTGGGCTTCATTTGACGCATAATGAAAGTCATCTAAAATTAAGACTTTATTATTACTAGCAAAATATTTAATAACCATATCCTTAGTCAAGATAAAAGATTCGGTTTTACTATGCTGCTCAGTATTACTAATTTGTTTACTTTCAGTTGTTTTACCCTCAAAAGGTAGCCCAATCTTCTGTGCAATTACACTCCAAAAGTCCTCTCCATTTGAAAAATCAGCACCGGATATGTTAACTTGTCTTTCAAGGGGGATAACTTTTTCACATAAAACAGTTTTACCCATTTTAGACGCACCAATTATTGAAATTAGTGCACCTGATACATTTAGAGCTAAATTAAGCCTTTGCTCGTAGTCTATTCCGAATTTAGACTCTCTTGGTATGTATGTATGCTCTGGAAAGTTGCAGGGTTTAAAAACATCTGAAGATAATAATTTTTTAGTATACATAAATACCACTCCTCTACAAGTAACCTTATTTTTTATAAATCAATCTGTTTAATCTAATTTATGGGATGTCTATAGTATTTAATACATTTTAAATAGGAATCTTCCACTAATATTAATATGGTGGCCCAGATGCATTAATTGGCAAATCCGGTTCTGAAAGTTGGTATTCGTGAAGATTACCGGCTACTTGCTTAAAAACAGCCATAGTACAATATTCACCTCTGAATACTATCACAGAAGTCCTATATTACTTTTTGTGACAGCTTGCATAAAGCAATGGTATAATATTGATAAAATTATGAACAAGTCATGCTTTTAAAGTATGGGGAGGAATCAAAATGATTTTTCAATCAAAAGGTTTTTATATAGATTTAGTTCAAAACAAAGATTTAAAGGATATTGTTGAAGTATATAATTCAAATAAATATTTTTTAACAAATCATATGGATACAGACATTATTAAATACGAATGGATACTTGAGGAGTTAGCATCCATGAAAAAAGCCGATTTTTATTCTTGTAAGGTAGTTGAAAAAAGTCCAGGTAAAATAATTGGTATAATAGATTTCAAAATAGGTGAGGAAACTTATTTATCATTATTAATGATACACAATGATTATAAAAATAAAGGGTTTGGAAGATTAATCTATCAGGCTTTAGAGGAATATATTACATCAGTAAAAAGTAAATGTATGAGAATAGATGTAGTTATTAACTATGATGATAGCGTACTTAAGTTCTGGGTTAAAAATGGTTTTTCTAAAATTAAAGATATAGAATTAAATTGGACAGGAAAAATTTTACCAGCTATTATTATGAAAAAATTTCTATAATTAGTTATTCCGCATCTTTCTTGTTTTATGTCATACCCGCCACAAAATAGTAGTTCATCAAAAATGCAAAATACTGTCTTGTAGCTGTTTTTTTCACTAATCATTTCAAAACACATATATTTAAAAGCTGTTTTAAGAAAGATCGATGAATATGCTTATTATAATGATGTTGATAGTAGGGATGAAGTACAATTTATTTGGTATCTTGATTTATAAGTAGATATGGATTATGAGCATAATGTGAAGTAGAGTTAATTCGCACACTTAATATATTAAGTGTATATTGATATTCTGAGTGTAACACAATACCAATTGAATTACATTCACATTGTGTCTATTCCTCATTTTTGAGTAGTGTAAATATACTCTATTTTTAAAATTAGGGAAACAATTTATATATAATTATGTTAAATATTTGAATAATTATATTAATATGTGTATAATGAAATAAAGACATAATTGTGAAATTAACCTATTTGAAACATTATACATAAAAAGGAGGTGATTATATGCGTAAAAAAAGACCTTTAGGTATAACACTACTTGGATGTTTATATATTTTGCCAGCAATATCAATTATAGTAATGATAATTACCAATCCTACAAAAAAATTTGAAACTTCATTCAGATTTGGCGTATCAATTATATCAGGAAATGTTCAAATATTAATATTTGCTATAATTTCTTTGATAATAAGTTATGGATATTTAAAACTTAAAAAATGGGGCTACTGGGCTATGATAATTTACACAATATGCTTTTTAGTAGTAGGTAATTTTACCCTATCCTTCCTTATCGCAAATATGATAGGCTCAATTATAGTATTAGTCTATACTTTTAGCAAACGAAATTATTTTCTTGACAAGGGTTTATGTCAATAATATCCATAAAATGCGAATTAAATCATCATCTGCGCAGCTGTTTATCTTCTTCGAAGCTGCAATATTAACGACTTCAGAAGAATATTTAGAACTATTCTTTAAAACTTTTATTGGTGTTATCTATATTGTCACTTTCTACTTTACAATTTTCTTTTAATTGTCTATATCTATCCTGACCTACAATGTATTGAGTTAGAGAATTTATTAAACCAAAAATAATACCCATGAACAAAGCAACAAACAATGTTTGTCTTTGTTCATATCCATACATAGTAAATTTGTTCAATAAAAAAAATATACCGATTATGCCCATTGTAACAATCCCAATAACAATATTTTTAAGTATATATTTTAATACGCCTTTATCCTTCATTTTTTCCCAAGACTTAATGAATTTTTCATCATCATCATAAAACAACCTTGATAATTTACTTATTTTAAGCTTTTTTATAGTAATAAAATATCGGAGAATTAAAGCTATAACTACATATGTAACAACTACAATAACAGTTATTTTAAATATACTCATATAAATATCCTCCTTAAAAATTGGCTCATCATAAACTACAATTATGTAGTAATTATAGCTAGTATTCATACTAATTATAACATAAATTTAAAATATTAGGAACTATAACATAATCTATTAAACTCAAAGAAAACACAGGTTCTTATCCTGTGTTTTCTTGCTTAAATAGTAGATTAAATCATCATCTGCTTAACATACCCCTTTGATAGCTTTTAATTCACTACTTATTATTTTCAGAATAAAATTTTAAAGCTTCTCCGATAAATTTAGATGCACCACTGCCATATTTCTTGTCCATTACTTTTATATACGTAGGATTTGATAAATAAAGTTCTGCTGTATAACCCCAATGATTTTCTCCCTCATCTACTTTTAAAGCTTCATTTATTTTTCGGTTCTCATTTGTTATTTCAGAAACAATTTGTTGAATCTCTTTTGAAGTAGGGTCTTTACTTAAGTCAGATCCAAGTTTTTTATATAGTGTTTCTATTTTAGGCTCATAATCTCCCAAATAAAATTTTAACGCTTTTCCGATAAATTTAGACGCACCCTCTCCATATTTTTTATCCATTGATTCTAGCCACGACATGCCACTTCCATCATAGTTTTTTTCTAAGCCCTTAGGAAATTCCAACCACAATTTTACTATAATGTACCAATAATAATCTCCAAGCTCATTTTTAAAAACTTCATAATCTCTTTTAGCTATACTCGTTATTTCACCAGCAATATGTTGAATTTCACCTGAAGAAGGATCTTTACTTAAGTCGGCTGTAAGTTTTTTATATAGCTCTTTTAATTTAGGATGTCTATCATAAAGACAATCTTTTTTAAAAAAATCAATTTGTTCTGCTTTAGTCATTGCATCACTATTAAAATTTTTCTTCATAGATTTAACATATTCTTCAATACTTCCATATTCCTTTATAGCCATTTTAGCAATTTCAGCTTCCTTAGATTTACATGTTTCAATAAATTCATCATATTTATCCATACTACCATAAGATTTAATTATAATATTTTTGTGTTCAGTTTTAAACTCTTCTAGTGCATTATAATATTCACTCATATCAAATTCTTTAAAACTCATTGTGTTTTCTCCTTTTAATGTTTTATTTACAAGCTCTATTAAACCATTCAATCTGTTGCGTTTTAAAATAAGCAACTTTTCATGACTTTTTAGTGCTTGCATTTTATCAAAGTGGGCACTAGCCATGATTTCTTTAACTTCTTTTAGTGGTATATCAAGTTCCTTAAAAAATAAAATCTGTTGCAAAATTTTAAGAGCTTCATCGTCATAAAGTCTGTAACCTGAGTCTGTGAATTTACTTGGTTTTAACAATCCGATTTTATCGTAGTAATGTAGCATACGCACACTTATTTCTGTCAAATCCGAAACTTGTTTTATTGTTTTCATTGCTGCACCTCCAACTTTGATTTTAGAGCTATCAATACTGTCTAACACTCGCCGGCTATGAGTTTTTGTCAATATAATTAAACTCTATTTTTATATTACACTATGACATAGTGTTAGGGTCAACGCTTTTTTAGAAAATTTTAATCCTTAAGCCAGATAAAAAATAGTAATTGCTGTTCAAATCCTTAGCGTATAATTTCCACGTTTTGATGCCAGTACCCTATAGCCATCATGCTTAGAGAATTCTATAAGAATAAAGCCCCCCATTTAGAGTAAAACTAAAATTTCATAAAAAATAGCACCTGGAATTAACCAAATGCTAAACAAATATCTCAAATACCATGGTATTTGAAAATCAATGATTTTACTAAAAATTACTGCATCCAATGCACTAAAACGGTTATTAAAACCATTATCAAAAACATATTAACATAAACTACCTATTATCATAATATTAACATATAATTAGGAGGTGCTGCAATGATTGAAAATTATAGTTATGGGTATGCCAGGGTAAGCACAGTGCAACAAGATTTAAGCAGGCAATTAGATTTACTTAATCAATATAATTGTATTGAAATAGTAACAGAGAAAATGTCTGGAATTAGTCAGGCAACATTATATCGGTATATACATAAATAAGGAAATAGCTCCGAAACTAATATTAATCCTTCTAATGAAAAAACAGCGCAAATACTCATGAACCTTAGAGTTGAGAACAATAACAAATTTGTACGTGGAAAGAAAAAAGCTAGAGAAACCATTGAGAAATACTTGAATTACTATTATTGTATGCAAAAATCACCCTCAATAAATGATGACTATATAATTTTTGTTAAATATAAAGATGATGATTTGAAAAATGTAGTATATGAAATATTCCGTGAATCTTTGTATGGCTTCAATCATCCAAGCCACTATGGTGATGTAATAATCAAGCCTGTAAGAAAGATAAACACTGATCTTATTGTGGTTACATCTCAAATATCAAGAAAATAATAGTACTGATAATACATCAGTTCGCTTGCTTCCTAACAAATGGATATAAAAATAACTTGAAAATTAAAAGGAGGAAATATTATGAACCAGTATTTAAAAATCCAAGAAAAGATAAAGCATAGCGAGATTACTTATATCAGCTGCTTTTCTGAATGTTTCGAAAATGAACAGATTATTAGATTTCGTGACAGTAAAATGAAGGATATGCATTTTCACAATTCTACAAATATTAAAAAAACATTATCTAAAGATGTTTTACAACAGATTATTAAAGAGGAAATAGAACTAAATTATAAAGAAAGTAAAGATTTTTGTAGGATTACTATAGATGAACTGCCTGCTGAAAAATGTTTAGAAGGATATCATGAAAAACTAGAAATTGAGCATTATGGTAACTATGTATATGTACCTATGGAATCTCCAAAATGGAATACCTTAAATAGGTATTCGATACGTAAAATTGCAGATTATTCTATGGTTGAAGATTTGGTATCACTAGATCTAATTCAGGACAGTGAGACTTTTGAAAAAGATTTTTGCCAGCGTAGAGCCAGACGTATAGGACAGGCATCTTTGTCAGAAATTCCGGTGGATACATATATTTGTTATTATGATAAAATTCCAGTTGGAAGTTGTGAATTGTTTTTATATAATGGAATAGCTAAAATAGAAGATTTTACAGTGTCCCCAGAGTATCAGCGTCGTGGAATAGGTACTACTATCTTAAAATATGTGATAGACATAGCTCTTTTAAAGAAAGCTGAAGTGATATATCTCTGTGCCGATGAGGAAGATACAGCAAAAGAAATGTATAAAAATTTGGGGTTTGAAAAAGTAAGTGAATCCTATGCATTATTATATAAATTGTAAAGTATAGTTAGGAATATAATATTTGGGTATTTTTGCCCATCACCCCGAAAAAGGGGAATAAGCAAATTATTAGTCAGGTAATACCTGAAACTGAGCCAGTTCCTGAATTATTACACCCATATCAAAATTTAATATCAACACCTTACATTCATATAAATCAGACTATGAATGTAAGGTGTTTTTTTACTGTAGCTGAATAGTTACGAAACATAAAATTCAAAAATTATAATTGTAATTTTCAGTTTAAAACAATTTTACCAAATTCTATATTGACAAATATACCATACACCACTATACTTTATAGTAGTATAATAAATGGTGGTGATTAAAGTGTCTTCAATAAATTTAATAATACTTGGCTATTTGCAGAACAAAGAGAAAAGTGCCTATGAAATGGTTAAAGAATTTGATATCTGGAATCTTACTAAGTGGCTAAAAATCAGTAACCCGTCAATCTATAAAAATATAATTAAATTATGCGATAATGGATATTTAAATTCAAGAACTGTTAAAGAAGGTGAAATGCCCGAAAAAACATTATATTCACTGACCGAAAAAGGAAATTCATATTTCATTGAACTAATGGAGGAAAGTTCAAAACATATAGGAAATCTTTATTTAGATTTTAATGCATTTTTAGTTAATATAGAGAATTTACCAGAAGAAAAAAGAAAAGAATACCTTAAAAACTTCAAAAACAAGGCAGAAGAACGTAGAGCGTTTGCGGAGTCAACTTATAATTACGAAAAACAGCACAATGAAAAATCTGGTTCTGAATTTCTTATATTAGATCTATATAACGAATTCTATAACATTTTACAAAAATGGTCTGAAAAAGTTTTTGATTATTATAATTAATAATTTGATGTCTCTAATAAATCCTTATATTGCGAGACATTTTTTTTACCCAACTACTATAATTTATAGTAGTTTATCATATACTAATATATCTTACATTATTATTTAGGAGGTTTATCTTATGAACAAAAAATATCAAATCATTTCTTTTGTAGCTATTATTTTAGGATTTTTTATGGCATTATTAGATACAACTATAGTAAATATCACTTTGCCTAAAATGACCGAATACTTTAATACTAATATGGCTCATATTTCTTGGGTAGTAAATACCTATAATCTAGCTTTTGCAGCTATTGTACTAACTGCTTCGAGACTTTCAGATCAATTTGGCAGAAAAAAACTGTTTATTACAGGAGTATTTTTATTTACTATATCTTCACTGCTATCTGGTATTTCAAATTCCCTTGAAGTACTTATATTACTTAGAGCAGTTCAAGGGTTATCCGCAGCTTTTGTTGTGCCTGTTGCAATGCCTCTTTCTGCTGAAATATTCCCACCAGAAAAGAGAGGAACTATTATGGCACTTTGGGGAGCTTTTGCCGGTCTTGCTGCTGCAAGTGGACCAACGCTTGGCGGTATATTAACTCAATGTTTTAATTGGAGATATATTTTCTTTATTAATGTACCTATAGGTTGTATTTGTATACTACTAACTATGAAATTCATAAAGGAATCTTATGACCCGACTGCAAGTAAAAGTATAGACTTTGGGGGGATTATAACAATCTCCACTGCTATGTTTTGCTTAACTTTAGCATTAATAAAGGCTAATGAAAAAGGTTGGACTTCAAGCTTTATCCTTTCCCTCTTTGTTGCTTCCGCTATAGCCCTTATACTATTTATTATTATCGAACTAAAAGTTAAGGATCCGATGCTTCCACTTAGTTTATTTAAATCTGTACAATTTACTAACGGCTCGATTTCTCTATTCTTACTCGGACTTGGTATGATGTCTGGTTCCTTTTTTCTATGTTTTTTCCTAATTCAGGTTAAAGGATTAAATCAACTATCAGCAGGACTTATTATTTCAACTATGTCCTTATGTTCAATGTTTTTTTCAATATTAGCTGCTATTTTGACAAAAAAATTAGGCAGCAGATTTCTTAGTGCTTTGGGTCTTCTTTTGCTGTGTGCCTCCTGCTACCTAAATAGTTCTCTTACTCAAAATTCTTCAAATACAGATATTATTTTAAGATTAATTGTTGCTGGTGCTGGTACGGGTCTCAGTATGGCAACACTAATGAGTTCTACAATTGCTAACGTTCCTGTAGATAAAATAGGAATAGCTTCTGGAATAAATAACATGACAAGAACACTTGGAACTGTACTTGGAGTTGCCTTATTTTTAACTATATTTACATCAAATATGACTACCCAGATATCTGATGCTAAAGACTATGCTGTGCAAACAATACAAAATGACACTGTATTTGATAATGAAACCAAGTTGCAGATGATTTCTTCTATCAAATCAAGTAGTGATAAAAGTGTTAGTCTTTCAGAAATATTAAACACAATTGATAAAAAAGAAACTGCTGTGTTAGCATCTTCGCAAGCGTTGGTTGAAAATAAAATCAAAGAAAGTTTTGAAGCTCAAAAGAAAGAAACAAAAAAAATAGTACCTGTTATCCAAGATACCTTTTTGACCTATACTGTTAAAGCTTTTAGTTTTACATTTAAAATGAGCTCTGTAATTCTTTTACCAGGTATACTTTTTGCATTATTCAGTGATAAAAAGAGAAATCCTGATACAAAAAATAAGCAGTTTGTTGAAAACACAAATAATGCTTCAGTAAACTAACTTGAGTAGGAGCTGAATAATTATTTTATTCAGCGACACCTCTAACACCACTGTATGTACCGTTGGGTATACGGCGGTTCATTAGGAATTAATGTATCTTTTGATATTTGCTTGTTAGGCTAACAAATCCTAGTGATTCTAGATATTTGTTATTTATAGACTTGTGTACTATAGGACTATTGGATATTCTCCAGTAGCCTTTTCTTGTATTTGAATTATTTTTAATCCTACAAATGGAAAGCATGGACATGATGAACTTGCTATAAAAATGGCACCGGTATCAGGTTTTGTTATGACCTGTTCTTAAAAGCCCACTGTCTATATAGACGGAGATACAGTCTGGTGTAAAGAAGTTGAAGATTCAATAGATAAATTCAAACCTGAAATTGTTGTTTGTAATTGTGGTGGTGCACAATTTGACCATGGAGAACCTATTACTATGACAACTCAAGGTATAAATGAATTATTCAAGTCTAAAGGTTGTTGTTGTACACATGGAAGCATGGAACCATTGCAGACTATCAAGAAAAAATTTAATTAATTATATTAATACCAATAATATTAATACTAATGTGCTTATACCCCAAAATGGAGAAGAATTAAGTTTTGAGGTTTAATCTAAGCTATTCCACACCCTAGTTTGGAGCAAAAACAAAAGACATTCAAAATAATCTTCATCAAATAAAAATTTCACGACATTTGTCTTTGAAATAATATTTTTAAAGGATTATAGAGATATCTATAGAATAACTATTCAAATATCTTATGTCGTACTCGTATTTTATAACGGACTTAAAATTAAATTTATAGGGGGAAATAGAGAAATGGGAAAAATAGCACTCTTAGTTATAGATGTTCAAAATGCATTAGTATTAGCAAAACCTTTCGCAGTAGAAGAAGTTATAAGTAATATAAAAAATTTAATTAAAACATGTAGAGAAACCAACGTAGAGGTGATTTATATTCAACATAATGATAAAGTTGGTGAAGAATTAGAACCTAATTCAGAAGGATGGAAGATATATGGAGAAATAAGTCCGAATATAAATGAAAAAGTAATAACCAAAAATTATAATTCTGCTTTTAAGGAGACAAATTTAAAAAAATATCTAGATAATAAGGGAATAGATCAATTAATTATTACAGGTATGCAAACAGAGTATTGCCTTGATACTACTTGTAAAGTTGCATTTGAGTATGGGTTTAAGATGATTATACCAGAGAAAACAAATACAACATTTAATAATGGGAATATATTAGCAAAGGACTTGTATGAGCATTATAATTTTAATATATTTAATGGCAGATTTGGTATTGTAGAACGTATAGAGAATACAATAGAAAGATTAATTAGTGAATAAACAATGTTCTTATATGTCGTCACAGATAAACCCATATCATTAGATGTGGGTTTTAATATATTTATAAAAATGTAGTTATTTTAAAGCATTAAATACATTAGTATTTGATGCTTTATTAATCAGCTAAATTTAACAAGAAGCTCCCACCTCTTAGGTGGTGAGTGGTTCACGATAGTTGCTAATGAGTAATTTGCTTACTCCCCATTTTTGTGGGGATAGGCAAAAACACCCATATTCTTAACTTCTTAACTTCTTAACTTCTTAAGAACTTAAATTCTTTATTAAATTATCCATTGCTGACATTAGGTCCTTAATTCATATTTTAAAATATGATAAATTAGTATTAATACCTTTTTAAAGCCTCCATAATAAAATGACTCTCTGTTTCACTATCTAACATAATTGTTTATTTTATTGTATTAATTCTCTTTTGGAATTTTTACATCTGTGGAATACACAAAAGAATTACATATTGAACAATGATAGTTATTCGTTATAATTTTTACAAGGTCCCCCTTATCAACTTTTTCATCTTTCTCATATGTTGATAAAACCATATCTCTCAATGCATTACAATGTTGGCAAAATTGATTCGACATTTAAATAACCTCCAATAATTTATTAGTTATATTATTCTATACATGTTATTATAATCTAGTTTATTTTATTGTGCAAATGCTTTATAAATCACGAATCCATGAGATATCAATCCCTCACTCTCATAATATTTTGCTACACTATTGTATTAAAAAAACCGCCACTATAAATGTGACGGTTTTGTAAATTATTCATTTCTTCTACCTTTATTATACCATAAAATAAGGAAAATTTCAAGTCTTGTACTGTTGGCGATGAAATGGTATTAATTATTAGAGGTGATAATTTTATGGAACAAAAAAGCAGCATGACTGCATTGGTAAGTGCATTTTCAAGGGCATATCATTCAGCGCAAAATACAGAGAAAGTATTTGATGATTACTTGGCAAAGGACATTTTAACTCAGAGCGAATACGAACAAATTGCAAGTAATATGTTAAAAGGAATCAATTTCTTCAATCCATCATTTGATGGTACACAGGGAGAAGCCTTGCGTTGGATTGTAGATAATCAATTATCTCCATCGCCACTTGGTAGAGCGGCATTTGCAGAAAAAGCACTTGAAAATGCTGTGAGAATTGGTGCAAAGCAATATATGATTTTTGCTGCCGGATATGATACATTTGCATATCGTCAGCCTGACTGGGCATCAAAAATTCAAATCTTTGAACTTGACCACCCCATCACTGGTTCTGACAAGCAAAAACGTATTCAATCAGTAGTATCAGAAAAGCCTACCAATCTGCACTATATATCTGTGGATTTTACGGAAAACAACTGGAAAAGCAATTTAATTGCCTGTTCAGAATTTTCTAAAAGTAAAATCAGTTTTTGCAGTTTACTTGGAATAAGTTACTATTTGTCTAAGCAGACTTTTGCTGAAACAATCAACGCTATTTCATCTATTGTACCAAAAGGTAGTGGTATTGTTTTTGATTATCCAGATGAGGATACCTATACCCCAAAAGCAGGAAAGCGAACCCAAAAGCAAGTAGCAATGGCTGGTGCGGCTAAAGAAAAAATGCTTGCAAGCTATTCTTATTTAGAGCTTGAAAAATTATTGGCTGATAGTAATTTCTTGGTTTATGAGCATTTAACACCAAATGAAATAACAGAGCAATATTTCAAAAAATATAATCAATCAAATCCAGAGCATCCTATAGCAGCCTTTGACAATGTGAATTATTGTTTGGCGGTGAAGAAATAAAACCAACATAAGAAAATTAGTAACTTGCTGAATACAAGTTTATATAAAAGCTTAAATTTATCATTAGCAGACTATATAGGATAATACAAGTAAAACTACTTTGCAGTTATAAGGTATTCGCTTGTATTACCCAATATAAATGAAAGGAGAAATTATGTTACAAACACTAGAGGTTCATAAATTATTAAGTGGTAATATATTTAAAACGAATTTGTTTTTTGGAAACAGTATGGTCTTTATTGAGCGCCCAGATTTCTTTACTAATCCAAATCAGCAATCAGGCTATATTAGTATTCAGAGATTTAATTATATAACCCAGGATTTCTATAGATTTCAATTTAGTAAACCAGTTGATTTAATTACATATACGAGTTGTCATTCTGTAATTTATTATGCATATATCAACAATGAAAAAGGTAATTATTATATAAATTTAAATAAAGTTAATTGTATTAATTGGAATGATGAAAATATACTGACTATTGATATGGAAGTTAGTGAAGATAATGTTATACAAACATGTGATATGAATAGTTGCTTAAGTGTTATTGGAACTGATAATGATAAAATTATCTATTTAACGACATTTCAGAAGGAAGTCCCCCACTTCTATAAGTGGGGGGCACATACTACAACAAAAAGAAAACTTCAGTGGGAGTCTAAATCTCCTTCTGAAGTCGTTAATTATAGCTCCGCAGGAGATGATTTAACACAATGTTTTAAAGAAAATACCACAGAGGTGATCTTTTTTAATTTTAAACTTAATCAGACAAAAATTATTAAAATAAAAGAAATGTTTAACCACATAGCATATTTTAATGAAAAATTATATGGGGTATTGAACAAAGAGAAATGTATAGAGATCTATGATATTAATAAAAAACAAAAAATATTCACCACTAATACTGATGAAGGTATAATTTATATAGATGATGAAAATATTGTTACGTGTAAATATATAAGTGGTGAATTTAAGAATTTGTTTACTGTTAACAACTTGATAATTGGAAATATAACTACTTTTAAAAGTAGATTTAGTGAATTTGTTTGTGATAAAAACATGTTGGTGTTATTTTAATAATTCTTTATTGTTTAACAATGGATTGAAGAGAGTTGATATTCTTCTAATCCATTGTTATTGCTATTAGCAAACCTGCTGCAATCATCTAAAAACTATATCCTTAGTTATAATACCAACACTTGATGCCTTTATATGCGGATTTGACTTTAACTTCTGCAATTCCTCTGGATTACCATAAACCACTACACCTATTACATCTATCTTATTTGCTGCTAATTGCTCCTTAGACTTTAGTGTGGAATAGATACCTCTAAACTTATTTTTATAATAAATATCTTTAAAATCATACTTGAGATTATTTAAAAACTCCTCGTAATTTTTTGATACTTCATTGGCTTCATAATCAAACCATCTAGCTCCCTTAAATCCTATAAAATTGAACTCTTGAATAAATGTAGCTTTTCCATCATTCTCTGAGGCTTCCTTTTTATAAATTTCCATTTCCCCGTCTGTATAACCATCGATTAGTAGCTCAGATATTTGAACTTTCGGTAGAATACCTGAAAGTTCATTAATTTTATATTTTTTATCAAAGGATAAAGTCATCTCCAGTAGTGAGTCAGAACTTACTTTATTAAGTAAGGCTATATCATTTTTATATTCCTTATACTTAATATCCGGGTGAAAGGCCATCATAGTTAAATTACCCGAACTATCAAAATTAACTGGCCACTCACCTGCCTTTTGTCCACCGCTATTTGAAGACAGAATACGATTTGGCCCTTTAATATCTACTAATCCATATTTGCTATTTCGATCGTATAGCTCTACAGATTTCCAATTGCCGATTCTTTTAGATACTGTATATTGACCGCTTGCACTCAAAAAACTGATAGTATCATTTGCCTTGCTAATATAAGTGTTAGGTTTTGTAATCTCTAGCATTTTTTCCACTTCAGCATAATAATTAGTTCCCATTTTATAAGTAACCATAACATTGACCTTGGTAAATACTACATATAGTGGTATCACCACTATAATAACTATTACAATTATTCTAATAGTACTTAAAATTTTTGATTTTTTGTATGCTTTTTTTAGTTTTTCATCATCAAGTAAAAACTCCATGTTATCTTCTTTCATAATTCTCCCGCCACCTTTCCTTGAATTCTTCTCTCGCCCTGTAAAGATATGTCTTAACTGTATTCTCAGGGATGCCAAGTAATATAGAAATTTGTTTATAGCTTAAATCTGCTTGATATTTCATAAGAAGTAAAGTCTTATATTGCTCTTTTAAACTTTCTAATGTTTGTTTAACATATTTACTTTTTTCCACTACTAATACTGAGTTTTCAACTTCATCCTCGCTATAAAAACTATTACAATACTGTTTCTCATCCAAAGAAAAACTTAATCTATTATTTCTTTTTTTTAAGGTTCTAAAAATATTAGTGGCTACAGTAAACAACCAGGAAGGAAGCTTTTCTACTCTCACACCATCCATATACATCATAGCTCTAGTAAAGGATTCTTGGACGATATCCTCAGCTTCATGCTTTGAACATCCAAGCTTTATGAGATATTTGTAAATAATACTAATTTGGCTTATATATAATTGTGTAATAACACCGTAATCCATTTCACCCTCCCTCTAAAGCTACTTATATATAAGACTATCATAATGTGGAATTGTATACAAAATTGTAAAGTTTTATTTTGAAACAACAACGAGTTTTTTATAGAAGTGTAAAAGCTTGATATAGAAGGTTTTTAAGATTTTCATAAATATCGAAGTGTGTTTTATGTTCCCTTAGACTTATTAAGTTTGGGGATTTTTTTTGCTTAAGGGTGGGGGAACAAAACTAAAGAAATCAGCATGCTACACATTTTTAATGTGATATGCATGCTGAAATTTTATTTCCTATTCAAATCTCTGTAGCAATAAGAATCCAATTAATTTGGATAAAATAATTTCCGATTTGGTTTTAGAATAAATTCACAAAAAGTGTATCATCAAAAATTTCGGGTGTTAAGGCGTAGAACCCCTTAATATGTTTTTATTGATAGTATCCTTTTTCGCAAAATCAAAACTCATTGAACAATTTGGAGTTTATTTTAACACGACATCTTTTTCAGAGGGTATAATTAAAAGACCCCAATAAGGATTCAATAGAATAAATAATTATTTATTTTCTAAATACAAAAGTGGATTCCGACGAATCGACTTTTGCTTACATTGCTACGGACACCTATTTAAATTTTATCTTTAAAGTCTTATAACGGCAAATATAAAATTATTCTTCAATAAGATTAAAAGACCAAGTAATATCGGATTTGTAAGTATTTGCAACACCACTTTCAACTTCAAAGGCAGTTTTAAGAACAACTTCTATCATTTCAGAGGTCATACCTTTTCCCTTTATGTTATATAAAAGGTTGATTTTTTCCATAGGCTTTGGAGCCACTGTTCCTCTTTCTCCATTTACAACCACTTCGTACGCTGAAATTTTAGCCCCTCTAGCCTTAAGCATTGTAACTATATCTACACTTGTACATGCTGCAACCGCATGAAGAAGTATTTCAATTGGCTTTGGACCTAGAACTTTTCCGTTATTCATTTCTGCTGGACCAGCTAGCAGAAATTTTACTCCCTCTGGAGTTGTACATTCAAATGTTACGCCTTCTCCAACCCATTTTACTACTGCATTCATCATAATAATTAAATCCTCCTATATTCGTAATAAGCTATATGTTTAATTTAATAGTAACCCATAGAATTGGAAAAGAAAAATTGATATAATAAATCATTATCATACAAAAAAATTATGGATGAAGAAAGGATAATAATAATATGGAAATTCGCCAACTTAATACATTCATTGCTGTGGCAGAGCTCAATAGTTTTACTCGAGCAGCATATATGCTCGGATACACTCAACCTACTGTTACAGCTCAGATACAACTACTAGAAAGTGACCTAGGAGTTCGTTTATTCGAACGTATTAGAAAGAATATATCGCTTACTCATGAGGGCGAAAAATTTCTTGTTTATGCAAAACAAATCGTTGCTCTGTGTGAAGAAGCAAAAGATACAATAAAAGATCATACCATTCCAAAAGGAGTTCTGGCTATAGGCGCATGGGAGTCATTATGCACAACACGTATAGATAGCCTTATTAAAGAATTCCATTATAGGTTCCCTGATATTGAAATCATATTAAAAACTATCAAATCTAGGGAGTATCAAGAACTTTTACTTGATAACCAGATTGATGTGGCCTTTTGCTTGGAACGTATGATAGCAAGTTCGGATTTCATTGTTGAACTCGCAATACCCGAACCTTTAGTATTACTCGCAGACCCTAACCATCCTCTTGCAAAGTCCCTTTGTGTATATCCCGAAAACATCGTTAACTATACTCTCATTTTAGCCGAGGAGGACTGCAGCTATAGGAGAACACTAATGACCATACTTAGTGATTGTGGTTTGACCCCCAAATCAATAATGGAAATCGGTAGTATCCAGTCTATGAAACAGCTTGCAATTAGCGGTTTAGGAATCATAATTCTTCCCAAAATTACAGTTGAAGAAGAACTATTAAAAGGGAAGCTTGTTGAGTTGAGCTGGTGTGGACCTTCTTTTGAATTCTTGACTCAAGTAATTTACCATAAGGACAAATGGATGTCACCCGCTTTACGGGCTCTGCTGAATATGACTAAGAAAATCCTTCCCCTGCAGTATTGTCGGAAATGATTATATGATGCACAAGTAAAAATTAAGCTGCAAAAGAATAGAGTAGAGAACAAGTGCTACCCACGTGGCAAGTATGCGGATGTTATGAAAATTTTAGATTTAAAGAAAACTACATTTTATAAATTAATTAATCAGTATCACGTTCAAGTTGTGCAACTGTGAGCATGAATACTCCTGTAGGTATTGTAGAAATAACTTCTCTTTGTCATTTATAACTTTGGTATTTGAATGCAATTCTTTCTGTGTTAACTTGACTCTTAACATTTCATTTAAGAGTTCTTCTCTAGTAACAATTTGTCTTTGATACAGCTTATTTAAAGCTAAATCTATATTTTTATTCAAGGTATCCTTCCTTTCAATTTTTTACTTTTGTTCTGAAAAAATTACTTTTTAAACATACAGTCAAAACAAAAATAATTTTGTAGCAATATCAAGATGTGGAATATGATATGTTTTTTTTATCCACTCTAAGAAATATCAATAATTTATTGTATAATATAGTTAATGAGGCATTTTGTCTTCGTAAAAAAATACACACTAACCAACTGAAAATTTAATTACTTTTCATAGTTTATTTATATATATGTAAAGATAAACAGCTAGGGATATTGGCAAAGGAGGGCCGACTGAGATTGCTAACTAAATTCAAAAAATAAAAAGGAGTTGTTAGTTTGAAAAAAATAAAGTTATCGATATTAGTGGTATTTTGTTTTGGTGTTTATTTTGAAAAGATTAGAAATTTGTAAGTTTATTATCTATTTAAACTGGGACAAGCTTGCAATTCGTAATCTATTATGCAATTAAGAAAGATGTTAAAAATATTAGTCAAGAATTTTAAAGGGAGGATTGTTATGAGAATGTTTGCAATAGGAGTTCTTATTATTTCGGCACCTATAATTGTAATTATGAGTGCAACTTTTGGGTTTCTCATTACTGAAAATGGAATAAAACCAAATAGGTTAACAAAGTCTTTTTATTCTGATGATGAAAGTTTCATTAAAAGAAAAAGTGCATTAACCTAAAAAGGTAATGCACTTCTTCTAGTTAAAAATCACCATCTATTATATCTGATTCATCAATTTCACTAATTACTTCATTGATATTTTCAACAATTATACCTTCTTGCAGCTCATCAACAGTTACTGCTGCTTCAATACCAATTTCTTTTTTAGTTATACCATTGAAAGTAATATTATCAATTTTCGATTCAATATTATCTAGTTTTTCTAAAATGAGTTTGTATTTTTGATTGTCCCTTATAATTTCCACTATATATGGCGTTAATGCTCTTTTAAGGGCTTTTTCATTTAAAATTTCGTATACATCATCAGGCATATATTTGGCATTCAATACCATTCTGCCTCTTTTTTCTTCATTCACCATCATTTGTTTTTCTCATTTCATTAATTGATAATATTTCAAGTGCAGCAAGGTTAATTGTTCTTGGAGATGGTTTGAATATTTCTTTTTTGTCATCTTCTAGTATTTCATTCAAGAAAAAGTGATTGCTTTCTGCTGCAGCTTCACTCATATGCTCTAATAAAGCTTGTTTTATAAAAGGCTCTAAAATAGACGCTTCTCCCCCAAAATAAATAAACTTTATTTGCTCTCCACTTTCAGGTATAAATGAGTATAAAAGCTTTGTAACAAGTACACTGGCATATTCTTGTAATACTTCATTAATTTTATTTGTAAAATCATAATTTTCGCCTGTGTTTTCATCTTTAAATATATATTTTTTTTGTTTGTAATTTTCAACTACAAACTTCTCCACGGCCCTTAAATTATGAAAATATTCTAAGAGCTTATCTTTTCTTAATTGTTCTAGCTTCCCGAGGAATGGCTCTATATCTATTACTTGAAATGATTCCCTGGATTGAGGTGTAGTTAATCCTTTAGCAAGTTTTACAGCATCGGTAGATCCTCCACCTATATCAACTAAAACAACTGGATAATTTGCAAATTCTATATTATTTCTTTTTTCTATTATTAAAGTGTTCTTATCAGTTTCACTTGCTATCATCTTGTACTTAAGAGCGTGCCTCGCAACCTCTGATTCAATTCTACATTTAGTATTTTTAACCACAATTTTTAATTCTTTTTCCATTCCTAATGTTATTATTTTTACACTATGTTCTCCAATAAATCTTTCTTCCATTCTTTTTTGTGCGCAGCTGAATTTATCTTCTCTTTTAAGTAGCCAGATTGGAAGCATCATACTCATATAATCTATTTCTATTTTGTTATCTTTATTGTCTAAATTTAAAGCAGTATAATATGATACCGCACTTAAAAAACTTAAATAAGGTATATTACTCTTTAGTTTATCATGCATCATAGCAACATGACTATTACTTAATTTAGACATCTCTGCCATTTCTCCAACAAGATAATACCTTTCTTTCCCATCTATTTCAGTTGAAATAACTAATCTTTCCAGTAATTCGTTAGATTGTGTAATTGGATTTACAAATAATTCATTTGCTTTTGTTTCACTTATTTCAACAACATTGGTGGGTATTTCTAAATAATATCCATCAATTATAAAATTATTTGTACTATTACCAAAATCCCCATTAAATCTTCTTATATTCATATTTTCTCCTTTTTCATTAAATCTATTTTTTTAATGACACTTAACAACAACTTATGATTTTATTTTATCATAAACATATTAAAAGTCAATGTTTTTTTAGTCAAGTGTCACTCTGATGCTATTTGGTTACCAAGTACTTTACTATAAGCCACATAAAATATTAAGCAAATTATTTGTGTTGATTTCTTGCTTCCGTTTCTAATGTGAAATCTATTCATCTCCATAATTATTTAACATCCTTTTGTTTACTATTTTAAAAAAAGATACGAAAAAGCACCTCTCAGTATATAAATAATAAAAAGTGCTTGAAGTTTTTTTATTATTATGTTGTAACCTATCCATAAATTGAATATCGATAAACTCTTTACTAAAAATTATATAAAATATCAAACAAATTTGAGGATATAGGCATATAAAAACCACCTTATCTATTTAAAACAAGGCGGTAAGCTTTTAATTGTATAATAATTCTAAAGCGAGGCAAAGTGTATTTTATATTTTCTTCACTATATAAGAAAAATGTTAACTAAGGGAAGTCAAAAGTCTTCCCTTAAAACCAGCCTCAATGATTACGAAAAGCGCCTAGATAAATAAATCACAAAAATATATTTCTACTATAATGCAGAAGTGACTTATATATATAATATCATTTTCCATTATATCACCCACAAATAAAATGTCTCACCTGGTGCGCATTGTAAAGAGGCGTGGTGGGTTCTATTATTATCATACTTTTTCGCTTATATTTTTCTAATTGTTACTTATGTAAAAAACATGAGACTCTCACTCATTCATTTGCCCATGCACTTATTAAATAGAATGAAAGCCATTCATGATAACCTTTAATATATTAAATGTTATTTTATGGCATTAAATGGTATAATCTATTTATGAGTTGTTTCGCAGTTGTAAAACAGTGCGGCATATGAAGGATGCAAGACAACTCAATAAATAGTAATTTGGCAAATTATTTATATTAGTGGAGGTAATTGAATGAATGTTGAAATTAAAAAATTGACACCTGCTCACGTAGAAGAATATATAAACTTTTTCGAGACGACGCCACATGATGACAATATCCCTGAGCATACCTGTTATTGTGAGTGTTGGTGTAGTGCCGACCACCGTTTCGGAACAGGTATTCCATCGCGTGAAGAAAGAAAAGCAATGGCTATTGAATATGTTAAGAGCGGAAAAATACAAGGATATTTAGCATATTTTGACGGTTGTATCGTTGGTTGGTGTAACGCAAATACAAAGACAGAATGTTTGAACTGTATCGGCTGGTATCGTTTTATGCCCCAAGTAAATGAATTGGAGATTGACGCAAATAATAAAGTAAAATCTATATATTGTTTTCTTGTTGCACCTGATATGAAAAGAAAAGCAATAGCAAAACAATTATTGCAATATGCTTGTCAAGACGCGATGAATGATGGTTATGATTATGTTGAAGTATATCCAGAAAAAGAAACTACAGATGAACGTAAACATTTTATGGGGTTTGTTGATATGTATAAAAACTTAGGCTTTACTATTCATGCAGAAACAAAGCAAAAATTTGTAATGAGGAAACAGCTAAAGGGCATCATAGTATGATGCATTATATGAAGCAGACAAATTCCAATTTGCAGAGCTTAGGTAATATAAATTTAGATTCAGTTATCTCGTATCTTTCTTAAATTATGTAACAAATTTGACTAAAGGGAGTTGTACATATATGAAAAAATGTAATGAACAAGGAGTGCCCACCATAGATGAAGCCAGGTTATTATTGAAGGAAGCAGAAGATTTATTTCCGGGACCATGGGTACAACATCACTTTGGACTGCTCAAGCAGCTAAGCTAATAGCTGAAAATTATGGAGAGTTGAATCCAGATGTGGCATACGTATTAGGGATGCTCCATGATATTGTAGCAAAAATTTGTATAACCCATTTTTGCCCATCTAAAAATATTAATGATATTTAAGAAGTTGTGAATAAAAGCTGTAGCCATGAAGATTATAAGTTTGTTGAGGATTTTTTTAATAAACTGGAATATACTGAATACGATAAATTAATACAATTATGTGATGCTTTAGCATTACCTGATGGTTTTACACTGATAGAAAAAAGACTGATTGATGTTGCCCTGCGACATGGAGTGAACGAATATAATGTTCCAAAATGGAAAGCCTTCATCGAACTAAAAAATTATTTTGAGAAGAAAATAGGAAAATCTGTATACAGCATATTACCAGGCGTTATTGAAAATACTTTTGAATTATAAAATTAAATTTTCTCTCAAGAAGATACCAATTTAATTCGTAATCTTTCTTAAAATAGGACTTAACTTAAAAAGCGTGGATTATAAGGAATTATTTTAAGTATTTGGTTATACATTTAATGGTATTTGAGTGGGTTTGTAGTATATAATAATTATGCTGTTTTAATAAAAAAACCTATGAGATAGGGGGACTTATTATGTCAAAAGATATATTTAATAAAGAGTGTGAATCTAGAATTAAGTTAGCAAGAGAAATTGCCAGTAAATGTTCAATAGAATATGGAAGGGAAATTATTATTGTTGGTTCTGTTTCAAGAAATCTTGCAGATGAAGATTCTGATATTGAAATAGAATTTTTAGTAGATAATTTAATATCAGAAGAAAACATGATTAATTGGATTAAACAGATTGGCGGAACAAATATACATCCCTATGGCGTACCACTATGGGATGGATCAGTTTGGGTAATATTCAAGTATAAAAATTATTGGATTGAATCTGGATGGCAGACTATTAGTAGCATGAAAAATAACATAAATTCAATTATAGAAGGTAAAGTAATTACCCATGATAAACTTATTATTGCTTCAGTATTAAAAGATGCAATTTTTATCAGGGATAATGGTATATTAAGTGATTTACAAGGACAATTAAATCTTTATCCAGAAGAACTTCAGAAAGATATTATAGCAAATACAATTGAACCTTGGACTATGGGTTTGGCAATAGATGTTAGAAAAATGCTATCTAAGAGAGAGGATAAAATTCCATTCCTTCAAAGAATTATACCAGATGTCCAAAAGATTTTAAGAATTTTATATGCAATAAATAGACAGTGGGAACCAGATTGGAAATGGACAAAATATATAATCAGTAATCTAGAGATAAAACCAGAAAATCTAGAAGAGAAGATAGATTCAATTATATGTATAAAAGATACTAAAGAGAATCTAAAGAATTGTTTTGAGTTAATAAAGGATACATTATTACTTATACCAAAAGACCTTGAACTAGGTGATACCGTTGCAGCTATATTAAAAAATATTGATACAACTACAATAGTATAATAGTATTCAATTGAATTTTACGGCATTTTTAGGGATACTCAACTATTCCTGCAAAAAACAGCCACAAGACAGTATTTTCCCATTTTCGATAAACTGTAAATCAAAAACTAAAAAAAAAATTTGGCACTACTGATAGGATGGGTTACTCATTGGATAGCCCATCCGTCATGACTCAAATTGAGTATTGATTCTGAATTACATCTCACAAAGGTTATTTCAAAAAATACTCAAGGGCTCCATAGCTTACAACAGATCTTAAGGACTGAATGCCTTTAATTTCATCATCATCAAACCCCGCGATACCATTTTGAAGCAAAAAAGTATTATAACCCCTTTCAATAGCACCATTGTAAGTAAATAGAACACAATGCTCTGCTGCAAATCCACTTATAACAATACAGTCTACACCCTCACTCTTTAGAATAGTATCTAACTCTGTTTTCCAAAAAGCATTGCTATAGGTTTTATGTACAAATAAATCATTATCTGATACTACTAATTCTTCTACACATTTAAAGCCCTCAGTCTCTGCACCCCCTGCTTCAATGTCCTGTATGATTACCACAGGATATTTTTTCTTGCGGAAATATTCACTGATTTCATTAATATATTCTACTGCTTTTTCAAAGGATAGCCTGCAAGATGTGGATTCTTTACAATTTTTTTGCATGTCTATTACTAAAAGTGCTATTTTTGACATAATGTCCTCCTCCTATAACTCTTAATTATTAATTATTAATCATTATGTTTACCACTATTTTTGTTAACTCTTTTAACCTAATGGCTCATCACCATATGTATTCATTCAAAGACTGTAACATATATATAATTTTACCAAAACATTCTACCTTATCCAAGTTAAAAATTAATTAAAATAATACTTTCCTTCTATAATAGGTTCTCGCCAAGATTTCTCATTAAAGAGCAGGATTTATTTCTGTTTTTATTGAACTTTATACTTATCTAAAAACTGTTTAAGTTTATCTAAAGGGTTTGTAATGCTAATAATGGATAGGGTTTAATCATTAAATGATAAAGCTCTTATTTTTTTGCTCAAAACAAGTTCGTTAAAGTAGAATTACACTATTGATAATGCTAACTAAAGTAATTATAAAAAATATATATTAGTTAATGTAAAGTCTTTAAAAAAATATCAAAATAATACTTAACTTAAAAAGCGTGGATTATAAAAAATTATTTTAACTATTTTATTATACATTTAACGACATTTAAGAAAGAAAGTCTCCGACTTCTATAAGTGGGAGTTACAAGCTATAACAAATAAAAAACTTCAGTGGGGGGATAACAATTGAGAATTGTTATCTGCTCCAGAGGTCTACAAGGGGGTAAATCTCCTTCTGAAGTCGTTAATATTGCAGCATCGCAGATGATGATTTAATGGTATCTTAGCGGGTTTGTAGTATATAATAATTATACTGTTTTAATAAAAAAACTATGATATAGGGGGGACTTATTATGTCAAAAGATATATTTAATAAAGAGTGTGAAGCTAGAATTAAGTTAGCAAGAAAACTTGCCAGTAAATGTTCAATAGAATATGGAAGGGAAATACATAGCATTTTCTTCAAGGATGGATTCAGTGCCACTTTCATAAATTTTTTATAGCTAAATATCTGTAATGACAAGGCATTTTAGCAGATTTTTTCGCTACTTCTCTGACATTGGCGTATGGTAAATTTTAAGACAAATTTCAGTCATCTCATCAATGGTCTTGAAAGGGTCTGATTGTATCCACTTTGAAAAAATATTATATAGCGCGCCGACATTAAAGTATATTCGGTATATGTTTTCATCGGACTTATCTAGTACATTTGCAAGCATTATATCGTTTAAGCGATCTAAAATGATATAATTAAATTTCGCATCGATCAGCGTTATATATATATCACGTCGCTGGTAAAAAATTTCGAAAAGCACTTTGATAAATTTTTTAGGTTCTTTTGCTTTGCCGGTTCTTTCATCGGTATAGGGTAAAAGCTTTTGATTAATCTCGAAAATAAGCGAATTAACGAGATCGATTAAGATTTCCTGTTTCGATGAATAATTGCTGTAGTATGCAGTTCGTGATACCCCTGCACGCTTAACGATATCTGTAATTGTTATCTTGCAAAACTGCTGTTCCTTGATTAATAGCACCAGTGCAGTGCAGATGGCTTCTCTTGTTAAACGATTCGTTTCTTTATTTGAATAGTGTTTAGATGTGTTTGGAATTAATAATTGATAATCTGACATAACATTTTCCTCCTATTTGTACGTTATGGCGTTTCATTTATTACTTTTCATTGTTTTTTATATTGCTTTCTAATATACTATATATCACACGAGATTACAAATGTAATGCAATAAGGATAATCAAGTAAAAATAATAAAGAGAGACGATTGTTTCATGATCGGAACAACAGTTGACCAAAATGGGGTTTGAGGTACACCGTGACACGTTCACCTTTGACCGCTGGGAAGAAAAGAGAAGTTCTGTATTTGTTAACAATGAAGAAATTCATTTGTCGTCAGCATTTCCACAACAACATCCTGTTGTTTCGGGAGATGGCAATCTTGTATTGAATACAACGTTGCAAAATACTCACTTAAAAAAAGCAAAAGAAATGGGAGTTCAAGCTGTCATCTTAGTTTAGAAAGGTGTATCGAATGAAAAAGTTGAAGATCAATATTTACCCATGAATATGTGGGTATTCCTGCAGTTTTGGTAAATGAAACAGAAGGACAAAAAGTGATTGAAGCCTTTATCAGTACTAATCTCATTAATGAATGAAACAAATTAAACGAAACATTAGGAAGGGAATTGAATTATGAAAAAAATACTTATTATTATACTTAAAGCAATAGGAGTTATAGTTATAGCAATAGGACTTTTTCTAGCCATTGTTTTTACAGTTAATATCATAAGCAACAAATCGGAGCAAGGAAAAATACAACCCTATGGCCAGTTAGTATCTGTAGATGGGAAAAATATGAATGTTACAATTCAAGGACAAGGCAAAGAAACAGTCGTGCTACTACCAGGCTATGGAACAGCAGCACCAGCACTTGATTTTAAGCCCCTAGTGAAAGAGCTATCTCCATTTTACAAAGTAGTGGTGATTGAGCCTTTTGGTTATGGATTAAGTGATGATACCGAAAAAGAACGAAGCACAGAAAATATTGCAAATGAAACTCATGAAGCTTTACAAAGTCTTAAAATTGACCGATATATTCTAATGGGTCACTCCATTGCAGGCATTTACGGACTAGATTATGTAAACAAATATCAGCAGGAAGTAAGTGCATTTGTCGGGATCGATAGCAGTGCTCCAATGCAAGGCGGTATGGATGCTGAATTTCCAATAGAAACTTTTAAACTACTCAAAAAATCAGGTTTAGCCAGATTGGTAATGAAACTAAGTCCTGACCCCTATGCTGGACTACCATTTGATGATGAAACAAAAGAACAAATGAGAATGATTACTCACAAAAACCTGTATAATTCCACCACTTCCAATGAAATGAAAAATTTGGGTACTAATTTTAAAGCAGCTAAAAATTTAACATTCCCCAAAAATCTACCCGTTATTTTCTTTATACAAGCGAATAATACAGATGTGAAAAGATGGATACCACTGCATGAAGAGCAAGTAAAAGATTCTGTACATGGAAAAGTGGTAACATTTGAAGGAGGACATTATTTACACCATACCAAATCAAAAGAAATCGTTGAAAACCTTAGGAGCTTTATGAAAAAATAGAATAAGGTGGTCAAGAATGAGAGTATAAAAGAAGTTATTTAGTATTTAAGAACCCCATTCATTTATGTGTGGGAGTTTCAGCCTTATAATATTCCGCTACATATGCTATGTAAAAATATTATTTAATATATCAACACATAAAAAAACCCGCTATTTGTAATTAAATTATAAATAGCGGTTTTTTTTATTTAAGAATACAACTTAATTGTATTTTATGCTTTAGTTCGCTTGAAATGATTTTTATGGTACAAGTATAATTTTACATATATTGGTACATAATCTTAATAATAGAATCTATACAAGGTGAGGTTGAATATATATGAAAAAAATAAAAGTGAAAGTTGGAATAGATAAAAGTAAATTAATAAAAGGTGACAAAAGGGTAGTTGCTTGTGGTAAGAACTTTTGAAATATTTGTTAGATTAGTAGCTACTATAAACCTATCCAAAAATCCAATTAAATTCTTAACTTCTTAACTTCTAAAGAATATTAATTCTTAACTTCTTTTAACGACATTTCAGAAGGAAGTCTCCTACTTCTATAATTTGGGGGATAACAATTGATAATTGTTATCTGCTCTAGAGGTCTACAAGGGGGTAAGTTTCCTTCTGAAGTCGTTAATATTGCAGCTTCCCAAAAGATGATTTAAGTTTATGAGTATGTTGCCGTACCCTTAAATGTTATCTATAATTTTAACAAAATTAAGAAAATAAAATTAGGCTATTACATGAATTAAAAAATTATGCTACACTATAAAAGTCAAATCAAATTCAATGCGTTGTACCGACGGTCATATCATCGTCGATACAGCGCATTTTTTTTAATTTAAGTAAAATCGAGGAGGAAATTATGGAAAAATGCATGCCTAGAAATGGGAAAGAAGGATTAGTTTACGGGGGTATTATATGTTCATTGACTTGCATATTCATGGCAACTATGAATATTTCTATTAACATGGGTGGAGTGTCAGGAAAAGCAATAGTTACATCGTTAAAAGCATTTCCATTAGTTTTTATAATCGCAATGATACTAGAAACGTTTGTTGTAGGAAAGATAGCAGGTAAACTAGTGAATGTTTTTAGTTCACCAACAGATAGTTTAAATGCTCATATTCTGTTTAGGACATTTTTTACCGTTATTGGTATGTCCATTATTATGACAACTGTGGGAGGAACTTTAGCAAGTGGGTTCAATCTGGAAGTTATTAAAGAGTTCCCAATTTCCTGGCCACGCAACTTTTGTGTAGTTATATTTTTGGAACTGCTTATTGTACAGCCTATTGCAAGAAATGTGATGAGAATAATACATGACAAGAATGAACCTGATTTAGATGATAGGTTAAGTGCATAGAAACAAAAATGTTTTGAGCAATGAACAATCTTCTTTTGTGAGAATGTTCATAGATTTGTGTAAATAACTTTAGAAGTGTATATCTAACTAGAAATTAGTATGGGAATTTACTCCTGTACTAATTTTTTATTTTTGGGGCAATACTAATACTGGGGTTGTGTGGATATTATTATATTATTTGTAAAAAGTTTTAAATTATACATTAAAATATAGAAAATACAAATTTTAATTTTTAATTATGCTTCAATCCTATCTTCAAACATAATTGTCAGTTGTGCTAATGAGCTGGACCAATTTTGAGCAGGTGAAGTCCATTTTTTCATAATTTCTAAGGTTGCTAGGTATAACGACTTTTTTAAGGAATCATCTGTAGGGAACACAGTTTTAGTCTTTGTAAACTTCCTGAGTTGCCTGTTAAAGCCCTCCAATGCATTAGTTGTATATATTATCTTCCTTATCTCTGGTGGATAATCAAAGTATGTTGATAAATTGTTCCAATTATTGTACCAAGAATTAATAACTATACTATACTTTGCACCCCATTTGTCTTTTAACTTTTCAAGCTCATTGGTGGCTATTTCTTCCGACGAAGCCTTATAAACACACTTTAAATCCCTCATGAATTCCTTAGTGTCTTTAGACGCTATATATTTAAAAGAGTTCCTTATTTGGTGTATTATGCATGTTTGAATGCTTACATCAGGGAAAACCACTTTTATTGCATCAGGTAAGCCTTTTAGACCATCCATACAAGCTATAAGAATATCTTGAACTCCTCTATTCTTAAGATCATTGCATACTGTAAGCCAAAACTTTGCTCCTTCTTGTTCGCCAATCCATATTCCAAGTATATCTTTATGTCCTCTCATATCAAGGGCCATACAGATGTATGCGGCCTTTGTAACTATCTTATTCTCTTCCCTAACCTTAAAGTGGACTGCGTCCATATATACAATTGGGTAAATACTATCCAGTGTTCTATTTTGCCAATCTGCGGCAGCACCCATAACCTTATCGGTTATCTTAGAAATCATTGATGGTGAAACATCAATTCCATATAAATCTTCTAGCTCTGTCTGTATATCTCTTGTTGACATGCCCCTTGCGTAAAGTCCAATTATTTTGTTATCAAGCTCATCACAAACTGTTTCATATTTTTTTACTATTTTAGGTTCAAATTTAGCGTTTCTATCTCTTGGAATATCAATTTCAACGTTTCCAAAACTACTTTTTATACTCTTTTCACTGTAACCATTTCTGTAGTTCCTATCTGAATCATCCTCAACTCTTTTGTACTTTTCTCTACCCAATAACTCCTCCATTTCCCCTTCCAGCATTTGCTGCATGACACCTTTTAGTAGTCTTTGCATTAAACCATTCTTACCAACTACATCCTCCATAGTCTTACATTTTTTAACCTCTGCCTTTAAATCAAAATCTGGTGCTTCAATTTCTTTCATAACCATTCCTCCTAACTTAATTATTAGATATTATTACCACAAATACCATTTGTTTATACAAAAAAGAATGTAGCTAGATTTATTCACACAAATCTAGCCACATTCCCTCTTTTGTAAAGATACCTAATAAAGCTTACTAAAGTAGTAAATCCCTTTACCATCAAGGGAATTTACTACTTTCTTCATTTTTGATTATTGGGCTATATTTAAGAATATTTAAATTTCATGATATAATATTTAAGATACATTTGTATATTAAAGAGAATTAAAAATAGCTTTTATTTTTATATTCTACAATTAAGACTGTACTTAATAGTGCGGTCTCTTATTATATTGCAAATCAACACTATTCTTAAATATCTCCAATTATTCAAATAAAAAAAGATTCCACCAAGGTAATCCCTTCGTGAAATCTTTTTACTATGCTATCTCAACTTCATTAGTATCAGTAAGAACTACCTAAGCATTATTAATTTCCATTTTTTTATCTTATAGTTTGTCCAATAAGTCCTTTTACAATAGCCTCTGAAATAGCTTCAGCATTATATCTATCCATATCTTCTTTGCTATCTACAAATGCACATTCCACAAGTACTGCTGGCATTTTGGTATGTTTTAATACGTATAGATTGCTGCCAATTTTCACACCTCTATTTGTATATCCAAGAGCTGCTATCTTATTTACAATACTTTCAGCTAGGTGTTTTCCCATACTGCTTATTGCAAAGACCTCTGTACCATGGCCACCGCCTGCATTGAAATGTATACTTACAAATACATCTACATTGTTTGTATTGGCTATTTTACATCTTTCTGCTAGACTGTCCATTAAGCTTTTTCCATTTCTTCCTGTGCAGTCAATCACCATATGTCCAAGGGATTTAAGTTTTTTAACTACGAAGATTCCTACTTCTGTATTTAATTTATCTTCTGTTTTATATCCTACTGCTCCAGTGTCAAAAGGATTATTATGACCAAAGTCTACACCATAAATCATGTTTATCACTCTCCTATTTAATTCTTTATTAATAAATATGCTTATTCGTCTACATTTTTTTTATTTATAATGCAGGAATTAGTTCTATCATCAATTCGTGTAACTCTTCTATGCACATCAATTATAAGTTCTAGCATTTGTTCAAGTGATTTTAATGTACTTTTTTGATCCTTATCATTTGTTAAAAGTACTTCATTAAGTTTTTGAGTGTTTTCAGCATAACTTGTAATAAGATTATCAATCTTATCACAGAGCTTATCTATACGTACATTCTGACTAGTATTTTCATTGAAATTAATCTTTGTAAATAACTTGAAAAGTAGAATTATAAATACCAATATTAAAAGTAATGCTGCACCGCCTATACCTAATTGTAAAAATAAATTTGCTATTTCACTTTTTACTGGCACTAAGTTCCCACCCCTTTTTCAGTTTTTTAATAAATAAAAAGCTTCATTCGTTTTAAAATGATATGAGAGCTTAAATTAAAAATACATACTAAATGTATTCGTATTTGGTGTAAGTTTGTGCTTTTAACAGGTGCGTAATATTTCCCTAATATTTAAAAAAAGGCAATAAAAAAAGACTATTTAAAGTCATGTCTATTGCCTTAACTTTATTCTGTTTAAAACCTTTATTTTATATGGTTTCTTGAGTTATTAATACGTCGTCATATTTTCCTATTCCACCGCAACTGACGTAACATAAGCAATAGTATCTGAGTATTCTTTTTCTGTTATATATCCGTTTACTAATGCTTTGTCAATTATTTCTAATGTGTAATTTTCACCTGCATACTTCTTTGCTGGTTCATGGTAATCCACCATTATTGCTGAAAAGGCTCTAATACCATATTGGTATACACATACTGCATACTGTTTTACTAGTAATTTGTTAATTAACATTTTTACTTTCCTCCTAAGGTAATATTATTGTTTCCATTAAACCTAGTAGTGTTGCATTTGATTCTGCCAGCAGACTTTGCGTACTTGTTAATTCTATAGTTAGTCTATCTCTTTCCTGTCTCAAGAATTTTATTGAATCTGGTTGTCTTATCATACAACTTGAAGTTAAATTATCTTTTGCATCTACTTCCTGCACTACAATATAGTTGTCATATTCAGAACCCTCTTCAAAATTAATGCTGTTTGATATAGCAATTTTGTCACCTTCTGCTATTATCTGTGGAAACTCGTTGTATATCTTTATCACATATCCATCTGAAATTTGATACTCCAAGTATCTGTATTCCATATTTTTGAGCACACCTTTGACATCAGTGAACTGTATAACATTACCTTCATCATTTAAAACATACATACTAAAACCTCCCTTTAATTTATTCTAACCACATATTATACATATTTATGGATGTAGTAGACACATTGCCATCAGCTGACATATATATTTGTGGATACCACATGCCTGTTGCACTTGTGATATCTATAATGGTTATTTTACGTGTGAATCCTCCACTTCTACTTATAGATACACCTAGGCTAGGTAGTCCTGCATTTGGTACACTGTCGTATAGTCCAAAATACAGACAGTTATTAGCATTTCCTGTAAAGGTTAAATCCCAATCAATGCACAGCTTAGTATATGCAGTTACATCTATTCGATAATAGGGGTAGATATAGTTTTGGGTAGATTCATTTCCTTCGTTACTGTGCCAACCTACTACTGAGGTATAAACATGGTCAGCTAACCAATTAACAGTAGTTCTGCTATTTGGGGTGTTATTCCATACTACATTTTGTACACCTAATGTGTATAGTTGTAAGGCTCTAGAGTAGGCTTTACCCCAAACTCCACTTACCCTTTTCCATACTTTAGACCATGATTCAGTAACAGCCCATACCCCACCTGTTTTTTTCCACATCTTGCTCAAATTAAAAACCTCCTTTAAGGCTGTATCCAAAAATCATTGTCAAAACCCCCACTCGGGGTGGATGCACTTACTGTTGTGCTAGGTAATGTTCCTATTACTCCTCCTACATTACTGCCATTTTTAACATTGCTTGCTACTAAATTACTAATGTTGGCAGTTATTGTGCCTCCTCCTGTAAATCCTAAAGGCACTACTTTTGTTGCACCTTGTGCAGTAATTGTAGCGTTTTGATACCCGTTATCGGCCATTGCTCCTGTAATTTTAACACCATTTATATAGGCAGTTTTTCCTGTATATATACCACCCGCATCTGCATTGGCATCCGATGTCGCAGTTCCAACTACTCCTCCAACAGTTTGTCCTTTCAATATAGTAGATGCACTTAAATTAGTTATACTAGCAGTTATTGTTCCTCCCGAAGTATACCCCTCTGGAACTACTTTAGTAGCACCATTTGCTGTAAGCATAACAGTTGGCGACCCATTGCTAGTCATTGTTCCTGTCACTTTAGCACCTTTTACATATGAAGTTTTACCTACTAAGATTTCACTTGATAGTGCTGTTGCATCACCTGTGTATGCACCCACTATTCCACTTGCAATACTACCTACTGGATTACCATATTTAATGACAGATGGGTTGAATCCATATATGCCACATTTTGTTGTTGATGTAGTGTCTACATAACCCGCAGTACTCAATTTAAAAGTAGGAAAACCATAATCACCTAGAGCATCACCACCAAAGGATACACTTACAACATCAGCAGCATTTGCATTGTTAGGTAAATATGCACCCGCATAATTAGGCATTGTCCCAGCGATAGACATAACAGCATTGCCCTTTAATAGTTTTGAAGCGTCAAATGTGATAGCATTTATCTTACTTGCCAATACCGTAAATGTATCAGTAGTTAATGCTGAAACACCCTTAGCAACTAGCGCATTTGCTACTGCTGTTTTACCGTTATTGGCATTTGTAAAAAGTACTTTTGTCATTTCTGTAAGAGATTTACCCTTTAGGGTTGCATCTAAGCTTTGGTCATTTATATTTCCTATTTGTTTAACATTTTCCGCCAATTGCGTCTCAACAGATTGTCCATTCTCACATTTAACTACTGAAGCATTTGTGTGCGGATAATAAATAGTTCCAGTATCATCTTGTATTTCTACATTTTTTATTGCCATTTATATCACGTCCTTTAAACAATTTTTAAAAACAACTTTACTTGTGATCCATTTGCATAACTTGTTCCTACTTTAACAACCTCCCCGGAAGTTCCTTGTGATCCGGTAGCACCTGTATCACCTTTAATACCTTGTATTCCTGGGTCACCCTTAGCACCAGGGTCACCATTCTTACCTTGTATACCTTGGGAACCCACAGCACCTGTATCTCCTTTAGGACCTAGAGCACCTCTTAATACCCCTGCATCTAATTTTTGTTGGAACGTTTGTCCATCTCCAAATAATACTGAATTTGCACTAGTAAGTACATCAACTTCTTGCAATACTGCTCCTGTGCTAGAGTCTAGTAATTGAACTCTTACTTTATTTAAATCTGCCATAATATTATTCCCTTCTTTCTTATAAATTCATTAAATTACTTTGATTCCCATTGTAGGACTAACTTTTAAATTATTGCTTATATCTGTATTTAATGTGTTTGTTGCTTTAAAATACAAAGTATTTGCTTTTCTGTCTGCTATTATTGGTAAGGTTTCTGCGATGTACAATTCTACCTTTTTAGCCAACTGCGTATCATTACTGTTAACCTTCCCTAAGGCCTCTCCCCCCCTATCATAAGCACATTTTACTGCTTTACTAGTAGCGATGGTGTCTGAGCTATCTGAATTTATTGAATCACTTTTTTTTGAATTATCTATTTTTAGATTCAATATATCATCTATTTTCTTTGTATTTTCATTCAGCGCCCCTATATCTACAGTATCGTTGCCTTGAGGTTGATTCAATCCATAAATTGGTGTTTTTATCATATGATCACCCCTTTCCTGTTAATATTTGTTTTTGCTTCCCCCCATGTCATTGATTTCATATCATTCCATGTGTAGTTGTAGCTCTTACACCAATCCCATATACAGTAGGTGTATTCATATTCAAATCTTAGGTGAACAGGTTTAATCTCTTCAATGGTTTTTGTTAAATCCAGCATGTTAGGGGGAATACCTTTACCACCAATAAACTTGACTATAAATTTATACTCTTCAGGTTTTTCTATAATTTCTACTTCACAGTTAGAATAAGCACTTGCTACTTGATTTATCATCTTTTTAGTTACAGTACCTGTTCCACGTACTTTGGCCTTTATTACGGATTTCCTGTACTCCACAGGTTTATTCTCATCAATAGGTATTCCAAGAAACTGCTCCCATAATTTTAAGCCTGGTGCCTCTTTGGTGACTGTATCAATAAAGCATTGTTCCAGCATACTCTTCATATGAAAATTCAGTCTTCCTAATTCCTTAGAAAGCACTTCCTTTTGCAAAGCCTTAATTGTGCTGTCATTGTGCAGATATTGGGGTAAATAGTTCATTAAATTAGGGCACATTTTTTCTGGAATTGTCATTGAATTTTCATTATCTATGGCATAAGGGATACCTCTTTTATTTAAATTTTCATTAATCAATTTATCCCTCCTTGGGTAAGCAATACAACTCAATGCCTTTTAATACTGCAACTTCATTTTCCATTAGGATAATATCCCTATCCAAAGAATTAATAGTAAGATTTTCATAATTCTTTACTCCTAGAATTGATATTAATAAGGATCCTATCTTTTTATAAATAATTTCATCCTCTTTAAATGTTATTTCATGTATAAAATCTTCAATGCTTTTTTTATAAACTTCTTTAATATCATCTAAGCTGTGATCACCATAAAGACTTACTCCTACCTTAATTTCAATTTCCTTTGGAACTGCAGATCCTACAATTACTTTCACGCCTATAGGTCTTTCATCTTCAATATGATTTTTAACCTCCTCAACTATTTGCGGAGCAACTGCTTTTTTATCATTATCAATAAGTATTAATTGTATTGTTCCAACTTCTTTTACTGATGGTATTACTTTTACATCTCCAACGCCTGGAGTTTCTAATGCCCATAATTTATAATGGTTTGCATTTCCAGAAGTACAAGGATGTCGAACCTTTGTAAGCAATCTTTTTAATAATTCCTCATCATTTTCTATATCCCCACCACCCGTAACAGCGGTTATATTAATTACGGTGCTTATTCCATTAATCTGCATTGGGAATTCTATTATCTGATTTGATAACACATTATATTTTTTACCTATCTCTGCCGCTTCTACTTGGGCTGTTCCCCTTCCAAATTCTACTTTCAAAGGTTCAGTAGTTTTGAATCTAAGCCCATTCTGTGTCTGAATCAATATATTTGTATCATATACTCCATCAGCTCCTGTAAAGTAAGTTTTACCTCTCGCCTTTGCACCTTCCTTTCTGTATACTCCAAATTCATTAGCTCTTTTATCTAAGTACTCTCCACTGGAGGTTTGTGCAAATACATTTTGATAAAAAATATCAAACATCATATATGCATTTGCAAGCTCCATACTTACTGGAGAAATAGCATCATAAATAAAAGAACCTTCCAATTTACATATATCGGAAGGAACCTCATTTAACATTCTCTTTTTTATTTCATTTTCAGTTACATTCTCATACATTTATTCTCACCTCGCTATACATAGTGTCTACTAAAAAGTTTATACTAAGCTTACTTCCATCCAATTTTAAATCTATATTATTAATAGCTTTAATATAGGGATTCACCTTCAAACATTCATTTAGATATCGCTGCACCTCGCAAAATAAAGCTTCTCTTGATAAACCTAAACTTATAAGTTCCTCCAGTTCATGACCATAGTCCCATGAATAAGCTCCATACTTATATCTTGAAGTGTTAAGTGTCTTATATATCCACACCTTTATAGCTTCAGCCCCAGTAACTATTTTATTGTTTCCTTTTTCTAAGATAAATTTATTTCTTTCAAAATCCCATGCATATTCCTTAGGTACAGGAAGCTCCTCTGAAAAACCTATTTTGTTTGTTTTAATAATATCATATAGATTTACCTTAAAATCATCTGGGAAAATACTCATATACTCACCACCTTTGAAAGCACAATAAATTTCTGACCGTCGTAAGTAGATAGAATCGCAACTAAATCTCCTGCCTTTAATCCATCAGTATATTTTATAGATCCTTTATTAATAATTTCTTCAGAACTGTAGGTCTTACCATTTTTTATGATGCTTTCACATTTTTGCTCTACTTTCCGTTCATAATCTTTGAGGAGATAATCAGAAATTAATAAATTTCTACTGGTTAGCTGCAAATCTCCAACTTTTATAATTAAGGGAGACTCACTATGAACCTGACCTAATTGAATTGATGGAGGATTATAGGATGCTCCATTATCTTTTATAATATTTATTAATGTACTATAAGGATTTTTCTTTGAGCTCACACTATCACTCCTTTATATCCATTTTATTCTGTGCACATATATTTAACTGAGTTGTATACTTTCCACTTCCAATATCCCAGCTATGGCTATCACTTTCTATATACCATATTGTATTATCTAACAGATCTATATATGGAATTTTTATATTAATTCCATATCCGGTTCTTAACTTTAAATCTCCCAGCACCTCTATTGAAATTTGATAATCTACTCCATGAAGCATATTTCTGGCAACACCCTTAGGGTCCTTCCCCTCTTCTTTTGTATATGAGTCTTGTAGAACTCCAAATTTCTTTGTCCAACCTTCATTTTCAGCTTTTCCTATATAGTTACCCTTATCATCATATATTTTAACTGTGGTTACCATACTGTCCATGTTATCACTATAGGAGGTACTTAAAACATTCTTACCAGTTTCTATAGACATATCAGCTATTATTCCACCTTTTTCAATGATGTCTAACTGCTTATTTCTCATTATCGGTATATATTTTTTCCCATTTTGTTTAGAAACTTCAGTATATACCGACATGAGGATATCATATAAAGATTGATCTTGAAATAATCTGCTTATAGGTGTACTTACTTTAGGTATATATCCTTTTTTTAGATTAACCTCTCTGCATACTTGGCTCACGATATCTCCTGCAGTGATATTGTGAAAATTATAACTTGCCTTTGACTTTAATAAATATATTAAAAAATCATAAGCTGCAAATGTTACTTGCTCTGATGATGATAAGTCTCTGCTAAAAACAATACCGCTGAATATTTCCTCATCACCATCTAATACCCATACCAATGTGCCTGGACTTATCTGAGTATGACTGTGATTCTTATCAAAAATAGAATAAGTTAGAGTAACATCTAGCTTTCTGGAACACTGTTGCACATCTCCTGAAATTTGAAGACTATTACAATAGGAAGTAATATCTGTTTTAATTTTATTATCATATAGCGTATATATCCTAATCATAATTTTAAAACCTGGCCTGGATTAATTAAACTTGGATCGCTACCTATAACATTTTTGTTTTTCTTATATATTGATTCCCAAAGGTTTGAATTACCGACACACATTTTAGCTATTAACATAAGCGTGTCTCCTTCTTTTACAGTATAGGTAGAAGGTTTTTTCTTACTACCAATACGATTACCAGCACTGTTTTCATTATAAGTTTCAGTATTAAGTATTTTATATTCTTTTAAATCTATTGTGAAATATACATCACCAGTGCCGTCTTTTTCTCCATAAGTAAAATTTTCTATTGTGCACAACATATTAATATTGGTTTCAGATATCATAAAACCTATAGGTTTTTTGCTTTCAATCCAGGCTTCAATAAGTTCCACACATGCGTATGGATGACGTATATTCTTGGTCTGACAAAAGCTATACTGCTGTGCTGGGAAAAAACTACTTATACTAATAGGTGCTAATTTTTTACCTCCTATTAAAGCTATTTCACCAAAATCTTCTACATTTACAGTACTATTACTTCTTCCTTTTTGTATAGAAAATTCCGGTGGAGGAACAGGAAGCCATAAATAATCATTCTCCTGCATTAACCAAAATTGCATTATTTCTCTCCCTCCTATGCCATATTAAATGCTGCATTTTGAAGCTTATTAACAAGTGCATTAGATATTCTGTCAATATCCGCTTCCTCTCTTACAACTATAGTATCCGCCAGTTTAGCTATAGAAACCCCGCCAAATCCTGATGAGGAATTTGCCTCTTGTTTAGTAAGAACTCTTTCACCTTGATGTAACAGAGCTGGATAATTGTCGTAGGGTACTCTAGCAAGTCCAAAGGCATAAGATTTACCACTACCTCCGCTTTTACCTACCTTACTTGGATTATCGCCACCTCCAAGGAGACCAGCTACTGTATCAGCTACCCATCCTGCAACTTTTGCTATGCCACCTAATGCATCTTTGATTAAGTTCAAAAATGGCTTTATAAATTCCCATACGCCTTGTACCGCTTTACTTATTCCTGGCCATGCGGCTACAAATATATCTACTATAACTTGAGCAAGACTTTTAAAAATTGAAAAAATAGGTTCAATAATACCCCAGGCTATTTCCAATATAGTGGATATAGCAGGCCACATCTCTTTCCAAGCCTTGCCCAAAAATTTAACAACATTTATAACTACATTAAATATAGGAGGCAATTTTTGTATCACGGCTACTATAACTGAAAATACTTTTTCCAGTACTGGCTGCATACCTTGAATTATATTAGGAATTGCCTTAAATACTTTTGTAAATGTTGGCAATAGCTTTTCAACAGTCTTAGAAAGCTGAACAAAGAATTTCCCTATAATAGGCGTTATAACACTCATAACTATTTTTATTTTCCCAGAAATTCCCTGTATAAATTTATCTATTCTAGGTTGGTATTTTTCTAACCAATTTGCTATAGGTTTTAATACTCCAGCAATTACAGGCATAAAAACTTTTCCTAGACTTGCCTTCATACCATCCATACTTTTTTTTACTCTTTCAATCTGTTTTGCTGCATCCACTGCTGAAGGATCTTTATCATTGGCTAAAGCAGGTTTTACAAAATTCTTAGCTATAAAGCTTATTGGAGAACTAAGAAGTTTCATTTTATCTTTTACAGCACTAAAAACATTTTTAGTCTTATCAACTGCCGATATAGCCACTGAGAATTTTTTCTTACAGCTTTCCCCTATTTTTTTCATTGCTTGTGATGTACGTGCTATCATAGACACAACAACTTTTCTTGGCTTACTAACAATACTTTTAATCTTATCTTTAGCCATATCTTTTAATGCTAAAGTAAGGTAATATTTTTGTGAAACAAATTCTTTTAATGAATGGCTCGTAAGTTTAATACCAGCCTCTAGTGAAGCCCTAGCTATTGCCACATCCAATGTTCTTTTTGCTTTCTTGTCTTCCATTTTTTGGTTATTATATCTAATAATAGCCTCCTGAGTTGCTTGTACTTCTTCTCTAAGTTTTACAAAGTGCTTATGTTGATTAGTATTAACAGGAGGAGGGGGTGGAAGCATAGCTTGAAATGCTATTTTTATTTCGTTTATTATCTCTTTTGTTGAATTTAAACTTTCACTTATGGTATCTGTACTTCCCTCAAATGATTCTTTTATCTCATCTATAGTTTGTTGCAGTGTATCTGTAGATATAGCTATATTAACGGAAGTCGAAACATTGTTTTTAATATTTATATTACCCATCATTTTTTGTATATCATTCTTAGGTAAATCTAATACAGCTTTTATACTGATTTTCTTTTCTTTTAAATCTTCTATAAATTTATGAAAATATTTACTTTGATCTCCTATAGATTCTTTAACTCCACTTCCTTTAGCTATTCCTTTAAAAGAAGACTGTACCTCGTTTGACTTAGATTTAACCATTTCCATACTAGTAGCTATTGACTGTGAAAAGGATTGGCTTATTTTTATAGATGATGCTGATTCATGTAATACCTTCAGCTGCTCATTTAATTTGATTGTATTTTTTATTGAGTTATTAACATCAATTTCTATTCCCATACATCTCACCTCCTATGCAAAATAAAAAATATTATTAAAAACTTCCTAACAAGGGGCACATATTACCATTAGTATCTTTCTCTTTAATCTCATGCTCATAAAAAGCTCTTATCACAGTTTTTTCCCCTTGAGGCATATTATAAAAAACCGATGGCCTTACTCCTTTTCTGCTCCAGTAATAGTACATCATTTCTACAAAGCCATCAGTCTTTATTAGTTTTTTATTTCTACCACGGTATCTTTATTAAATCCTGAAAGCTCACTTATTATGTTATAAAGGTTAGAGATTTCTCCTGGAAGTAACAGTTTTTTAATTAATTCTTTAGGAGTTACAGCTCCGAATTTCTCTAATAGATCCTTACTTTTTAAACTTGGTTCTTTAACGCCTTCTAGTATAGTAAAAATCTGCATTTCACCGGTATTTATATTTTCAAACTCACCTTTTTCATTTATGTGAAGCGCATTTTCCTGAATTTCGTTAAATCTTTCAGCATCTAATGCTTCACATTTAAAAATCACTGTATCCCCTAATATTTCAGATAACCTTTTAAGTTCGACTTCTTTTGTTGGTCTTTGAATTTTAGTTAAATCTGATTTTAATAATAAATCTAAAGTACTTTTGCTCATCATAATTTATTCCTCCAATTTTATATTTTTTTAATAACATTTAGATAAACAACTCCAAATTTGAATATTGAAGTTGTTTATCTATAAAAAAAACAGCTCAAGCTGTTAAAATTTTAGTTATTATTTAATCTCTATCATGTCTAAATATTCATAGTCAGAGAAAGTAAATGGAACTTCTATATCTCCATTTTTTCCTGCTTCCCAGTTCATTAGTGTTAAGTCATCAAAGCTTACACCCTTAAGTACAATTTTTTCTGAACCAAATGAGTCTGGATCTGCTAATTTACTTATAATTGTAAAACGTGCATCCTTACCTTGTCTAACATCATCACCTATTTTTTTAGCCATTCTTGAATTCACTTTGTAAAGCTTCATTGAACCTTTACATTTAAATGAAACAGTTTTAGTATCATCACCCATGGACCCACAAATTTTAATGTCCTCTTTCTTAAATTCAACCTTTGCTTGAATACCATGACATTCTGCCACCTTATCCGTATCTAACCAACATTCTCCCCATGTACCACTTATAATTCTTCTAGCTTCCATAATATTTATACCTCCTACATGTTTATATTTAAATTAATATCTTCCATTGCATCTACTATCTTTATTGAACTTATTAAGAATACCTTGTCCCTTGTATTAGCCCATTTTATCTCTTGCTCTTTCATATCTTGAACATTTTGCCCCATAGCTTTTAAAAATCTCTTTTGAGCTTCTATATCTATATCTATAACATTGTGTCCTTTATCTAAAAGTTGTTCATTTTCTAGCTCCTCATAATATCCTTTGATAGATGTAATAAGCAAGCTCTTATTATCATATGTGTTTGGAACTTTACCTATATAGGTATCTTCTGACATATTTTTAATATCATTGTGAATCATGTCCATTGTTTCTACTATCTTTATTTTCTTAAAGTCTTCCCCTTTATCTGCTGTAGTTGTAACAAGTGAGTTTACACCTCTTGCGATTTTTACTTTTTCACCATCATTTATTAATACTAACTTTCCATCATCAACTGCCTTATCAAAATCTGATTTACTTAAATGAGGAACATCAGTTATTTCTCTTAGCACTTGATAAGTAGAACTAATATTTAATGGTAGGCCTGCTAATACCCCTGCTATTCTTGAGCAATAATCCTTTGCTGCAAATTTCTCAGTTCCAACCATAATATCTTCAGTTGCAAAGTTTATAACTCCTTCACTATCAGTTGCGCAATTAGGCAGTATTGCTTTTACCTTAAACCCCTTTGACATTCTCAAGTTTTTAATCCATTGTGCTATATTGTCAGCGGCAACCTTATCTACACCTGGTACTGCTAAATAATCAAATTTTGCAGTCTCTAGATAATTCTTTGCTTCTGAAAAGTCCTCAGCAATACCCTGCACAAACGCAATAACCTTGCTTGGTGGATTAACTGTTCCCATTAGAGCCAGTTGTATTTGATTTTTGTTATATGGCGATAATGTATCTGGTATATCATCCATTGTTTCAATGTTTAATACGGCCTTACAGTTTTCATCCTTTAAAATTAATGCCACTGTTCCTCTGTTTCCACGCTTTATAAAGGTACCAGCTGCCTCTTTAAAAATTATATTAATATTTGGTAATCCCATATTCTTAAACCTCCTGTAATTTAAATTCTATACTCTTTGATGTTTCATTATTGTCACCATAATTAAGCTGTTCTTCTCTACATTCAGGCACATCCAGATAAAGTTTTATAAATATTTCTCTGTATCCTGTTTCTCCAATTAACTCCTTTATGAAATAATCATTGTTGCCACCAGTAATCTTATTTATCTTGATGTTTCTATCCTTTACTGTTATAAATCCCTGAGCAAATAATTTATTTAACTTATCATAAACAGAATACTGCTCCATGGCATCAGGCACATTATTATTCAAAGGTGCAAAGTATATAATCTGAATAATCATATTGTCTCTGTATGTCCATAAATTTAAGGCTTCAATTGTACTTTCTTTATAGCTAACAAGAAAACTAGGTCTCTTAATGTTCTTTTCTGTATTGCCAACATATACTGTGCAATTGGTAAAATTTAATGTAATAGTCTCTACTACATCATTAATGATTTCTTTTAGCATAGGTAATCACCTACCCTTTTATATTTATTAATTAAAGAAGAAGTGATAAATTCATTATCACTTCTTCCGCTTAGCCACTATAGCTAAAACTACACCACCTCCTTAAGGAAAAAATGAAATATACAAATCCTTACACCATATTGAGGCTAACATAAAAGGTCATCCTTACATTATAAAATGTGATGATGACCTTTTGTGAAATAAAAAATACCTATACAAATTGTATAAGTACTGTCTTTTAATTTACACTATTTTATTATATATAATCAAAAATCCTATAGACATCTAATTTATTATTTGCTTCTATCTATTCCGATTATGTATTTATAAAACAAAAGCTCAATTCTATGCTGGGGGAACTTTTTTACAATTTTCCTTATACACATTATATAACAGAAGGTTTCATTAAGTCTATGAAAGCGTCCCCATTTTGTTCCCTAGTTGGTTAGCTTTCTTATAATTGGTGTTATTACTTAATAGTTTTCTATTCCACCGTAGAGATATTTTGTTCTTATTCTTATTTAACATAAGCCATGCTTACCCATCCTATGGAATCACCAAAACTAAGTTTACCCCAGGTTTTATCTGAATTAAAATCTACAATAGTTAATTTGTCATTTAACTTGTAAGTCTTGATTATATCCCCGTTTACGGGATTGACCCTACAATTTAATATACTTGCAGTAACAACACATTCTTTTCTAAATTTAATTTGAGTTTCAGTAGCATTGTTGGAATTTAATACTAATTTTTTAATTTCACGTAATGGATAATTAATACCTGGACAATCGGTTGGATAGGGTACTTCTTTATGGCCTTTAATATCTTTAAATCCATATCTTCTACATATGTCTTTACATAAATTAATTATTGCTTGTTTCTGTATTTCATTCATTTTTTCTGTCATAAAATCCCCTTCAGCACTTATTGATATGCTACATCTATTTACCCCAAGACAATGTGAACCTTGTGCCTTTTCAGGTCTTCCTCTAAATATTTTTCCGTTTTTTTTAACATAATAATGATATCCTATTCCACACCAACCGTTGCTTACATGCCAATCATGAATGTCTGTTACTTCTGCCTGTTTAGCCTCTGCGTGATGAAGCACTATCATTTTCGGGGTATTATTATACGTTAAATTACCATTCCATTTAAAATTCGTTTCTATTATATTCATTAATAAACCTTCTTTCTTTTTTATAGTTTTTATATTTAAAAAGCTCCCTTTATTTAAAAGGGAACTTCTCTATTCTATGTATCCAAGTGCTCTGGCAAAAAATTCAAAAGCTCTGTTTCTTAAATTATAATACTGCTTTTTACTAAGCTGCGTATTCGCTAATATTTCTTCTCTTTTGTAATCTTCAAAATATCTTTGCTCAATAATATCTTTTGTTTTACCTCTTAATCTATTAGCAACCTTTTCTATTGCATATACTTTTCTCTCCACCTCCATTTGAATCTCTACCTGCTTTTCTACTGAACTAGAAAAATTGCTGGTACCCGTTCCTCCAATATAAGCTTTTCCACCTACTCTTCCAAAACCGTCACATTCTAATTTTATTAACCAATCTGGATAAGCTTTTAAATCTTTCTCTACCTTTTTTATAACCTCATTCACTAAACTCAAATTTATTCCCCCTCTAAAGATACATACTATTTTGATGTAATTTAATACTCCTTTTAACTAACCATGTCAGTTTTATTTATAGGTTTGTCCCACTATTTTTATAGCTTGGTTACATGGAATCCCACAAAAGTATAGTTCCAAAATTTTTTCTACCATTTCCTTTAAAATATCTGTTATCATACTCACTCCTTTGAATACTTTATAATTTACAGTTTTGTAATTTTTTCATTTTGAATATCATCAAGGATGCCAATTGAATCAATATTAAGCTTTTTCATAATCTTAATCATGTTACTTTGTCCTGGAAATCTTAAACCTTGTTCAATTGATTCATAAGTTCGTTTGCTTATACCCAATTCACTTGCAAATTCTTTCTGAGTATATCCAAGATTTTTTCTAAGCTCTTTTAATTTTACTCTCATAATATCAACCTCATTTTGGAACATACTTTTTATATTGATAAAGCTACTTTTTATATAATGAATAATTTTACAACTACAAAAAGTATTATTAACTATAGAATAATATACTTTTTGTATATTATCAAGAGCAAATAACTATTTTTTAATTATATTTTTAGTGTTCGTATTTCTGTTCCCTAGAAATTATATTTAATCTATACTACAATATGTAGTATAGATTAAATATAATTTCTATGTGAAAATACTTTCTGGAGGAATGAAAACAACATGCTAATAAAAATAGGTTCCAAACTTGCTGCTCTTAGAAAAAAATCTAATCTCACTCAAAAGGAACTAGCTGATATATTAGGAGTAAAAGCAGCCACCATAGGTCATTGGGAAAAAGCTAGAAATGAACCATCTTATGAAATGCTTCAAAAACTTACATCGATATATGATATAAGTATTTCAGAATTATTTGGTGAAGAAACAGACAACTTATTACTTAATGATAATTTAAAGAATTCTTTAATATATAAAATAATCGATATGTTATTAGAGGAAGGTGATCTAGATAAATCCAATCCTATCACCTTTGATTCATTAGATGAGCCAAGTAAAAAAATGATAAAGGGTGCACTAGATAAAATAATTTCAGAAACATACAAAAATAAAAACTCCCGAAATTAACTACTTTCAGGAGTTTTTATTTTTTTAAATATTCCTTTTAAAATATCATAAACATTTTCAATATCATTTTCTGTCATTTTTATATCCTTCAATTCAGAAATTATATAATCCGTTAAGGGTAAATTATTATTACTATCCATAAGAAACCACCTCATTAATACCATTATATTGCTTATACAATATGTTTTCAACGTAAAAAAATGTCGATAATGTGAATAATAAAAGGATATTTTTTTCACATTATAATCAGTATTACCTTTATAGAGGAACTACTGATTATAATGTTTAAATTAGTCTATATTTTAAATGTGATTATACAAGTGTTTTTATAAGCACATTCTTTTAAAAAAAGATTATTTATATTTTATAATTTTTTTTCTTCGCAATTTTTAACTATACTTAAACACTTTTGAAATATACTTGTAAGAATGCTTTGTTCTTTTATTTGGGTATATACTTTCAAAAAAACATGTACCACTTTGCTGCTTACAATGAATCCTTTACAAGATAGCTCTTCTAAAATATTAGCCAATTTTAATATGCACAAGTAACTATTACTCTCAATATAGTGATTTGACATATAATCAATAACATTTACTTGAATATGTTCCTTGTGACATAGAAAGGATTTTTTTATACATATCTCTAAAAGCTCTTCTGCTTTTTTAATATGGTTCATTTCAGTATATATGTATACTGAATACTCATATATTTTAGCCTCAATATAAGGTTCCTTCATATTTTTAATATTTAAAGCTAAATCAATATATTTTTTTGCTTCTTTTAAATTTTTTAAAATATAATTTATTAAAGCTAAATTCATAAGAGCTGATATTACTACATGTGAACATGGATTATCATCATAGTCATATAATATTTGCAGATATATTGAATTTGCATTGGCGTAATCTTTTACTTTAAAATAATAATCTGCTTCTAATGCCTTTATTTCTATACTTTCATTGTTATCTAACCCATTTTTTTCTTTAAGCATTCTTATAATTGCTAAAGCTTCTTCTATTTTATTACTATGAATATATGCTGATGCCAATTTTAAATATAAGTTTATTATTGTTTCACTTTTGTTTTTGCACACATATTTTAAGTATCTTTTTATATATTTATAAATCTTTATTACGTTATCATATTTTTCAACTTTGAAATATAAATCTGTTAAAAATATAATAAAATCTAGAAGTCTATCATATTCCTTTTCTTCTACTGCGGTTAATATATATTGAACCACATATTCCTGACTTTTTTCATAATTATCCATAAAAAAAAACCGTACAAATTTTATATAATTCATACTTTTTTATGCTACTAACATTATATTTTTCTATGATTTTCTCAGTTTCCTCTAAAACTTTTAGGAAATCATTACTACAATTGCTACATTTATTTATCAAATTTAAATAGTGTATATTTTTACTGACTATATTTTCAGCCTGTTGTAATTCACTTTCCAATAATATGCTTGAATTAATTAACTGATAATCAATACTATTTTTCACGATAAATTTATTTATATTATCTGCAATAAATCCAGCTACTTTTCTGCTGATTTGCCCTTTTACCTTGTCATTTTCTATTTTACTTATATAGCTTCTATCTACATTATGACAGCAAATATCCTTTTGAGTAGCATTGATAGATTTTCTGATTTTTTTTATCTTTTTTCCTAATGTAAGTACCTCTAATTGTCTCATGTTAATCCTCCTAAATTATTATTATAAGATTTTTAATATAGTCACTATAAATATAAAAATTTAAATACAAATTTTTATATATTGTGGCTATATAAGGCATTATCTTCCGTCTCTAATTGTAACCTTACCTCCTTCCAGTTTCTAATGCTGTTCATTATCTTAATTCCTAACAAGTACTTAATGTAAAAACAGGTACTTGCTGTGCTTGCGTGTCTCCTATATGTGTTTGAAGCATGATGATATGCAATCCCAGCATCTTCTCTACAAAGGTCAATCATTGTATCATCACAACATTAATCTTATTGTTACACCCTAATTCTGGTAGATGACATTAATTATACCTTTAATAACCTTATCCCGTCTGTTCGCTGTAATTAGGTCTCTGTTGCAATGAAATAAAAGCGACAATAGTTGAAAAGGCAAAAAATGGAGACAGAAAATCTTTGATGGATATTATTGAAAGGGATAACTTTTTAATAATTAAGTTAGCCTCAAATTAGCATATACCCTCCTATGAATTTGAGGACCTTGTCCATTCTTACTTATATTGTTTGCTAATTCCATATAGAAAGTGATAATTTATGTACTTCCATACAACTGGAGAAATGTGATTCAGCACATCTGACTCTTTACCCTTTTTATTTCATATACTTATTATGTATAATTTGTAATAAATGTTAAATATTTTTAAAGCTAAGGTTAAATCATCACCTGCGGTGCTGCAATATAACGACTTCAGAAGGAGATTTAGAATCCCACTGAAGTTTTCTTTTTGTTGTAGCATGTAATTCCCACTTATAGAAGTAGGAGACTTTCCTTCTGAAATGTAGTTAAACAAATAACAATACATAAAAAATACCTTCTAAAAAATAATTCCAAATAATGAAATTACATATATTACAAATATAATAATCACTTGTAATATGCTGGCAATCTGACACAAGTGGCTTGTGTCAGATGATAAATGGCTCAAACACTAGTGTTGTAAAAAAATGTAAATTACCAATTACCTCTAATATGACATATTGATTGTTTTTCATATATTATGTAATATAAAAACTGGTAATTCTAATCTGCCACAAAGTATGGTATAAATTACCTTGAAATCCTAACATAAACTACTATATTTAACAAATTTATATATCGATTCTATATTAGTAAATTTATAACAAATAATTGGCACCACAGATGATAATTTACGTAATACCATAAAAAGGAAAATGTAATCATAACAAAAAAGAAAACCCCGAAAACAAAAAAGTTTTATATAAGCTCCATAGTAAGTAAATTAATTGAAGGCTACGCGGATAGTTTATATTCAGAGTAATTTGAGATAGATGGTTTGCATTTTTGCAAGACTAAACTTTTGTCATGACAAATAAAATAAATCCTTCATATTTAAAGTGAAGGATTTATTTTTAATAATATCATTTTTTCTTAAAAAGTCCGTTTATATCATGCATATATAGTCTAGATTTCAGCTAACGCAAATAATTATGTTAGTATTATTTACCATGCTTTAATTTATGTGCTAGAGTTGTCAAATTATCTAGTGGACCCATAAATATTCTATTAATTTCATATGGGTTATCTTCGTTTGAAGTAAGTCCTGCGTCTGTAGTTACTCCTAAATTACACCCTGCTGCTTTTGCTGCTTTTATTGCACTAGAATTGTATGCACCATAGGGATAGGCCAAATAAACAACTTTTCTGCCTAATAGTTTTTCTAGTACTTGCTTTGTTTTAGTTATTGTAGCTAATTGATTTGCATAGGATAAAGTTGGTAAATTTTCGTGCTTATTGGTATGATTTTCTACCCTAAATCCGTTAGCATCCATTTCTTTTAACTGTTTTGAAGTCATAGAATCTGGATTTTTATCTATATCCTTTGATATCATAAATACTGTAGCCTTTTGTTTATTTGCCTTTAGTATCGGATATGCTAATGTATAATTATTTGCATATCCATCGTCAAATGTTATTAATACAGGTTTATTAGGTAAGACAGTTCCCTTAGATAAGTTATCATAGAACTGGTCTAATGATATTGTATTATAACCCTGGGTTTTTAAATAGTTCATCTGTGATCTAAATGCTGATTGTAATACTATTAGACCATCTTGTTTAGCACTAATAGTTGTTAATTTATGATACATTAACACTGGTATTTTCTGAACCTTTGTTGCTATTTTAGTATAAGAACTTTCTATATATCCTATTTTTCCGTTGTAATTTATCTTGTAAAAACCATTTGAAGTTCCAAAAGTGTTTACCTTTGAATTCTTTGGTAGTGAACCTATAATGGAAGCGCTGGATGAAGCAGTACTTCTTACATCTAGCGAAGGTGATCTAGTTACTACTGCTATGGCTGCAAATACTATTTGACAGCTTAAAGTTACTAATAATGCTACTATAAACGCTATTTTATTTTTCATGATTTATCTCCTTATAAACCTTTTACTTTTATTATGTCCTCATTTCACGGTATTCATTAAATTGTATCGCATACTTAATCTATAGCTGGTCCACTTTCTCCAAAGCATTAACCTTTACCTTATCTATCTTTTTATGGTATCTCCCCTTAAACACCTTTTTAAGCTCCTCATATATGTCTAATCTTTCATCAGTAAATTTATGCTTTACCAGCAGTCCCCACAACATATGAAACATAAAAATATTTTACCATATTTTGGTATTATTTTCAATATTATTGATAAGATTTATATAGAAACACAGTACTACTTTGCATCTTTAAAATAAACTAATTTTCCTTTTGTGCCTGTAACAATGCTTTTCTTTTAAAGTCCGTATATCTAAAATATTCATAAGACTCAATACAAAACATAGTTCTTAATGCTTTGTGCTATGCCTAAAATCTTTAAAACTTGTTGTATGTAAAACTATTAAAACAACAACAGCCATACTGAAATGAAGTTAAGAAAAAGCATAAAAAAACATTCAGCTCTAAGACAGAAGATTTTTCTGGGTGAAATAGTAGTATCAAACGTCTTATTAAAAATTTTTAGCCTAAAGTATGAAATATAATTTTTCTGCTTTAGGCTTTTGCTATATCTTGTGGAGTAGATTTAGACGAAACAAGGCTATGCGAGTCTATTACTTGTTTGCCTAATATTATTAAAAGACAGTAAAATTGGCTATAATAATGTATAATGAAATTAAAACTGGTAGCAGAGAGAAGGTGCATTAAATGAAAAAAAGTATACAAATAGGAACATCTGACTTTAAGTGTTAAACGTCAAATTATAACTAATTGAAACGTCATTTTATTTCTATTATTAGTAGGTGATTTACGTCAGATTATCCCTATAAAATCACTTTATCAGTAAGAAAAAAGCATTTTATTAATATAATTTCTTTTAGCCGGCAGGCTACTTTTATATAAAAAATGAGTAGCAATAATAGCTACCCAAGTATGTTAGTTTAAATTAATATGTTCGGCCATAGCTTGTAAGGCATGAGCCACTGTTATCGCATCTACTTTGTTCATAATTTCACATAAGCGTTCAGAGTTCCAAAATAAATCGTTTAAGGTAGAAAGATGACAGCCTACATCATAATCAGGGATACAAGCAAAATTTCCATAATTTGTTTTGCCTATAACTACAATAAAGCCACTTCTACTTTCAATCTTAAGCTCATAATGACTTCCAAATTCAGTTAATTTAGTTATCATCCCAGACCAATTTTCTATTTTTTTGCCCGTTTTCATTGTACACTCAAATTTAATTAGCATAGACAATCCTCCTAAAAACTAATCTACGATTACCGAAGCGATAATTCATTGGCGGCAGCCATTATTGTGTCAGTGTCAATCACTGTTTTTTCGTGCTGTGCACCTATTATTAAAGCCTTTGTTAATATCATATTTAGACGTCTTATAGAACCAGTACAGCTTCTGTATGCAGCTAAAATGGCATTATTATCAATAATTTCAGAAGAAGCACTTGCCAATGATAGTCTCGAATGAATGTATTCTACAGCCTCAGTCTCTGAAAACCCTTCAAAATCATAATTTATTATGATCCTTTGCTTTAATGCTTCATGTATCTGTTTTTCTAAGATATTATTAAGTATAGGTTGACCTATTAAAACCAGTGAAAAACAGTCCTTTGAGTCCATAGAAAAATTCATGAGTAATTTTAAATCTTTCAATATATCATTACTTAAATACTGTGCTTCATCCCATACAAGTATGTAATGGACACCCTTATCACTGCTCATGTTTTCCATATAGTCTTTTATATTTTTAAACATGTCTGACTTGCGAGAGCAAGGTTCGAGTCCTAGTGAGATACAAAACTGCCGATAAAACTCAGCAGTAGTTACGGTAGTAAAGCAAAGATAAATAACCTTTGTTAAATTTGGATTAACTTTTTTCGCGAAACATCTTAGAGCAAAAGTTTTTCCTGATCCAGGCGAAGCCGTAAATAATCCAATGCCTCTAGTTTCATTAAGATAATCAAGTCTTGATATCATTTCTTTTAAATCCCTTGAGATATATGCATCTTTTTCTTTAATACCTTTTTCAAAAGGGTTTAAGGTCATACCATAAAACTGCTTAAACATATTTAACACCATCCTTTGAATAATCTATATTAAGTGGGTTTTTACGTTTGGTTTTACCATTTTCAACCTTGTTTGTTTTTCTAATGCTATATTTAATCTTTTCATAATAGATATAAGCACTGTCCATGTCATCAGGTAGATACCGCACTTCAACCTTCTGTTTTATAAATTGCATAGGTACATCATAAGATATTTTATCAATGCTTATAGTTGCATCATTATTTACTTTCCGTTGTACGCGATTCATAAAACAATTATCTAGCCATTCACTGTCAGATGCTACTTTTACATGAGCTAAATCGCTCTTATATCTATCAATAGGACGCTGCTTTGTAGATGAATGAATAGTTATGTTATGCTTATTAATATAAGTGAATAATTCATCATTTAGCTCCGCTAAGGAGGAAATAGATTCTACATCTAAAGTGTTTAGCCATCTGCTTTTTAATGTCCTGAAATTTCTTTCTACCTTTCCTTTAGATGCTCCGTCCCTTACCATTGTATGGAGCTCTACTATTCCAAGAGAGCCGCATATAAGACTTAATTGCTCATTTCTGTACGGAGAGCCATTATCCAAATAAATTTTTTTTGGAATTCCATACCTGGCTACAGCCTCTTTAAGTACCTTTTGAAAGTTATAAGAATTATCATTGTAAAAGAATCTACCGCCTACTATTAATCTAGATTTATCATCTATTAACATAATTACGTACGTCCGCTTGCGCTCACCATTTTCAGTTATAAATGGACCGTAACAGGTGTCGCCTTGAAACATTCCAGTTGCAAATTCTTCTTCAAAAGCTTTTCTATCTTTCATGTTGATACATCTAGCAGATCTAATATCGTTATTTTTTATAAACCGTTGAACAGTTGAAATTGACACATCCTTTTCTTTAATAAAGCCATCTTCGATGAGTTTATAATATATAAGCGTAGCATTAATTTTAGGAAAGTTGTTTTTTAAAGTGTATATCTGCTCTATAGCTACATTACTTAGTTTTCTGGTTTGACCTATATCGCTACGCGTCTTCGGAAGAAGGGAATCAAAACCAAATCTATTATATTCTGATTCCCAATTAGAAAGTGTTCCTGGGCTATACAAAACTGAATTGCCGTTAGGTAATTTTACAGGGTTAATAGAAACACGTCTATAATAAGCAATTTTAGATTGCTCAGTAAAAGTATTATTTATAGCAGGGGCTATTAGTGCTAATCTAATAGATGCTATTTCGATTATTTCTTTGTTATTCATTTATTATCACCTCTAGAAAAATGTTATCATATAGGTATTTCAATGACCATTATCGTATTAAGTGGTCTGCCTAAATTAAAATTAAAAATATATGCTTATAGCTAAACTATGACGTTCCTTGAAAAAACGATGAACCATTTTGCTTGAAAAATTGTATTATGAAGTCCTCAAGTTTATCAAAGGAACTATTTATGATATGCTGCACAAAAGTTAAGTTTGAAATGAGCTTGTCCTCTAAAAGTCCAAGCCACATCTGTTTATGTTCTTTAAACTTCTTTAAAATTCGATAGAATGTAGATATAGCAATGCCATAATGTTCGCACATAGCTTCCACAGAGTGATATTTATGTACAAGATAGTCATGGATGAGGTAAACAGTGAATTTAAAACTAAATGACATATACGGCACAATTACAGAAGGTAGAAGGGCATGAGTACGTTTACATGATGAACAAATATATCTAGAAATGATGATTATATTATCTTGAGCAGTATTATTATTATAAGTCACAAGATGGCGTTTGTAAGACGCAAATGGAGATAGCGCATGTTTAGCGCCACAAAATGGACATACTAAAGTCTCTATATTAACAGAGCTTACATATTTATTAAAGGCAGTTATCTCATTTTCAAAAGAAATTTGCTTAAAACACTTGCATAATTGTAAATTTAATCTTATCATAATAGTAGTTTTATAAGAGTATTAACTCTAATAAAGGGAGAACATTGCTTTGGACGGCTGGGGTTCTCCCTTTTCCTTTCTCTAGTTTTAATAATAAGCATAAATTAAGCTCCTAATGATGTCAAGTCATTAGGAGCTTTGTTATAGGAATAATCTGCTTAGTAAAAAAGCAAATAACCACTAGATAATTATTAGTATTATAGTTATAATTTGACTTAGGAATGCAGTTCCATAAAGCTATATTTTGACGTACTACATTTAAGAAACTAATAGAAGAAAATAATTATTTTGTAGATAAAAGTATGCTCATAAAAGAATTTATGGAGAATGGTGCAGACATAATATTAACGCCTAGACCAAGAAGATTTGGTAAAACATTAAATTTAAGTATGCTTAGATATTTCTTTGACATAAGAACTAAAGCAGATACAAAAGATTTGTTTAAAAGTTTAAAAATAGAAAATGAAAAAGAAATAATGAACCTTCAAGGAGAATATCCTATTGTCTATGTTACTTTCAAGGGAGTCAAATATAATAATTTTGAAAATGCAATAAGTGCAATTGAAATGCTTATGTCAGAAGTGTATAAAGAGTATAGATATTTAATGGAAAGTGAAATTTTTAAAGAAGATGAAAAGAGAGATTTTAATAAAATTATAAATAGAGAAGCTGATTTAATTCTATTAACAATTTCTATAAAAAATCTTACTAATTATTTATATAAATATTACAATAAGAAGGTAATTTTGCTTATCGATGAATATGATGTACCAATTCAAGAAAGTTATATGAGAGACTATTACGATAACATGATTTCATTAATAAGAAATATGCTAAGTGATGCACTTAAAGATAATATATATTTAGAAAAAGCAATGATAACAGGAATCCTTAGAGTTGCAAAGGAAAGTATTTTTTCAGGACTTAATAATTTGCAAGTAAATACTATACTTGGATTAAAGTTTAAAGATAAATTTGGATTTACAGAACAAGAATTAAAAGAATTATTAAATTATTATGATTTGCAAGATAAAAGTGATGATATAAAGAAATGGTATAATGGCTATATTTTTGGCGGGAAAACAATATATAATCCATGGTCAGTTTTAAATTATATTGATAATAATGAAATGGGTTTTATGCCTTATTGGATTAATAGTAGTAGCAATGATTTAATAAAGAATTTGTTACTAAAAGGTGACACAAATATGAAACTAGAACTCGAAGAGCTTATATCTGGAAACTCAATAAGTAAAGCAATTGATGATAGCATTGTAATGTCAGAGGTTGAAGATTCTAATGAAAATATTTGGAGCTTTTTACTTATGTGTGGATATTTAAAGGCTATAAAAACAGAAAATATAGAAGGAATATTGCAGTGTGAACTTAAAATTCCTAATAAAGAAGTGCTTATTTTCTATAATAACTTGATTGAAAAATGGTTTAAAGAATCAACGACAAACCCAAAATATGAATTGATGTTAAAAACTCTAATAACTGGTGATATAGAGATTTTTGCAGGATTATTCAAAGAATTTGTAATAAATAATATAAGTTACTTTGATGTATCAGGAAAAGAACCAGAAAGGGTTTATCATGCATTTGTACTGGGAATGCTTATTTCACTTTCAAAAGGTTATGAGGTTAAGTCAAATAAAGAAAGTGGATATGGGAGATATGATGTTATGATAATTCCTAAAGATGTTTCTAAGATAGGACTTATTATTGAATTTAAGAAAATTGATGATTTTTTATCTTATACAATAGAAGAAGGAACAGCAAAAGCATTAAAGCAAATAGAAGATAAGAAATATGAAACAGAGTTATTAGAAAAAGGAATAAAAGATATAGTAAAACTTGCTATTGTGTTTAAAGGAAAGGAAATTAAGGTTACTCAAGGAAATATAGTGTGATAGTCCCCCTCAGCGAAAAATGGTAAAGATAAAATTTTAAGCTTAAAGTATGAAATATAATATTTCAGCTTTAGGCTTTTGCTATATATTGTGAAGTAGATTTAGATCAAACAAAGCTATGCAAGTCTGTTATTTTCTGTGCCTAATATTATTAAAACACAGTTAAATTGGCTATAATAATGTATAATGAAATTAAAACTGGTAGCAGAGAGAAGGTGCATTAAATGAAAAAAAGTATACAAATAGGAACATCTGACTTTAAGAAATTAATAGAAGAAAATAATTATTTTGTAGATAAAAGTATGCTCATAAAAGAATTTATGGAGAATGGTGCAGACATAATATTAACGCCTAGACCAAGGAGATTTGGTAAAACATTAAATTTAAGTATGCTTAGATATTTCTTTGACATAAGAACTAAAGCAGATACAAAAGATTTGTTTAAAAGTTTAAAAATAGAAAATGAAAAAGAAATAATGAAACTTCAAGGGGAATATCCTGTTATTTTTGTAAGTTTTAAAAATCAAAAGCACTTGTCATATGAAGATTTTAAAGATGGAATTAAATTATTACTATCTAATTTATATAGAGATCATCAATATTTACTTGATAGTGATAAATTATCAGAAATAGATAAAGAAATTTATAGAGATATGTTAAGAGGAAGTGCATCTATTGCATATATCTCAGAAGGAATTAGTATTCTTATGAATTTTATGCATAACTATTACGGGAAAAGGGTAATGTTATTCATAGATGAATATGATGTACCAATTCAAGAAGCCTATATGCGTGGATATTATGATGAAATGATTTCTTTAATAAGAAATATATTAACCTGCGCACTTAAAGATAATATATATTTAGAAAAAGCAATGATAACAGGTATCCTTAGAGTTGCAAAGGAAAGTATTTTTTCAGGACTTAATAATTTGCAAGTAAATACTATACTTGGATTAAAGTTTAAAGATAAATTTGGATTTACAGAACAAGAATTAAAAGAATTATTAACTTATTATGATTTGCAAGATAAAAGTGATGATATAAAGAAATGGTATAATGGCTATGTTTTTGGTGGAAAAACAATATACAATCCATGGTCAGTTTTAAATTATATTGATAATAATGAAATGGGTTTTATGCCTTATTGGATTAATAGTAGTAGCAATGATTTAATAAAGAAATTATTACTTAAAGGTGACACAAATATGAAATTAGAACTCGAAGAGCTTATAGCTGGAAACTCAATAAGTAAAGCAATTGATGATAGCATTGTAATGTCAGAGGTTGAAGATTCTAATGAAAATATTTGGAGCTTTTTACTTATGTGTGGATATTTAAAGGCTATAAAAACAGAAAATATAGAAGGAATATTGCAGTGTGAACTTAAAATTCCTAATAAAGAAGTGCTTATTTTCTATAATAACTTGATTGAAAAATGGTTCAAAGAATCAACGACAAATCAAAAATATGAATTGATGTTAAAAACTCTAATAACTGGTGATATAGAGATTTTCGCAGGATTATTCAAAGAATTTGTAATAAATAATATAAGTTACTTTGATGTATCAGGAAAAGAACCAGAAAGAGTTTATCATGCATTTGTACTGGGAATGCTTATTTCACTTTCAAAAGGTTATGAGGTTAAGTCAAATAAAGAAAGTGGATATGGACGGTACGATGTTATGATAATTCCTAAAGATGTTTCTAAGCTAGGAATTATTATTGAATTTAAGAAAATTGATGATTTTTTATCTTATACAATAGAAGAAGGAACAGCGAAAGCACTAAAGCAAATAGAAGATAAGAAATATGAAACAGAATTATTAGAAAAAGGAATAAAAGATATAGTAAAACTTGCTATTGTGTTTAAAGGAAAAGAAATTAAGGTTACTCAAGGAAATATAGTGTGATAGTCCCCCTCAGCGAGAAATGGCAAAGATAAAATTTTAACGACATTTCAGAAGGAAAGTCTCCTACTTCTATAAGTGGGAGTTACATGCTACAACAAAAATAAAACTTCAGTGGAGGGATAACAATTGAGAATTGTTATCTTCTCCAGAGGTCTACAAGGGGGTAAATCTCCTTCTGAAGTCGTTAATATTGCAGCTTCGAAGAAGATAAACAGCTGCGCAGGTGATGATTTAAGCTTAAAGTATGAAATATAATATTTCTGCTTTAGGCTTTTGTTATCATATCCTTTGCAAAATTTCACATTTAAACTGTCACAAAAGTACCTATTTTATATTTTCTTGATATTCATAAGATAATATAGTAAGATTATAATGCATTTATATTGATAATGAGAATTAATATCAATATTTGCTTTGATATATCATTTAACGAAGGAGGAATATAATTGGAACCTATTAGGTCAATGTTTTATTTTATATTAGCAGGAGTATTTGAAATAGGCGGTGGTTACCTTATATGGCTATGGGTGCGTGAAGGAAAAAGTATATTGTACGGAGTTATTGGCGCAATAGCATTAATTTTATATGGCATTATTCCTACATTACAACCACCAAGTGCTAATTTTGGTAGAGTATATGCAACTTATGGTGGTATCTTTATTGTATTATCTATCTTGTGGGGTTGGAAAATTGATAATATGCTCCCTGATAAATTTGATTTAATTGGTGGGGTAATAGCGCTAGTTGGAGTTATTATAATTATGTATGCTCCTAGAGGATAATCCGTAGCTAAGAGCATGAGTATGATGAAACTAATGGTGGTTCATTCTATACACTATTTTTTGTATTAGATCTATATAAACTTTAAATCTTATTGAAAAAAGCCAGGAGCAATCCTAGCTTATTTTTACATACTGTGAACTTATATAGCCTGTTTTACCATTGTAAGTTATCTTGTAAAAATTATTTATCTTTCCAGTTATACTAATTTTAGTCCCACTTTTCATGCTTCCCAATATAGAATAGTTTGTTCCTGCTCCACTTCTTACACTCAAACTGCTTGCTGTTGTTACACCCTGCTGTGTTTCGGGCACTACCACTGCCGCTTTAGCTACAACAACTGGCTTAGCTGTTATTTTTACATACTGAGCACTTACATACCCCGTTTTACTACCGTAAGTTACCTTGTAAAAATTATTCGTCTTTCCGGTTATACTAATTTGGGTTCCACTTTTCATACTTCCCAATATAGAATAGTTTGTTCCTGCTCCACTTCTTACACTCAAATTACTTCCTGTTGTTACCCCTTGCTGTGTTTCGTATGGCACTACCACGGCTGCTTTAGCTACAACAACTGGCTTAGCTGTTATTTTTACATACTGAGTACTTACATACCCTGTTTTACCACCGTAAGTTATCTTGTAAAAATTATTCGTCTTTCCGGTTATACTAATTTGGGTTCCAATTTTCATACTTCCCAATATAGAATAGTTTGTTCCTGCTCCACTTCTTACACTCAAATTACTTCCTGTTGTTACTCCCTGCTGTGTTTCGTATACACTACCAAAGACCTGTATATATTTATTCACACTATTTGTACTACTATTATAATTTACATTGTTGATACCTCCCACAGATACCAAGGCAATACCCATAATAGTAGTAGCTATAACTACCTTTGTTTTTTGTTTAAATTGTGTTAAAATCTTAATATTTTTCAATCTAATTCCCCCTTAAAGCATAATATCATATACTATTGCTTTATTTCTTATCTAAAGTATAGGGGTACTCAAGGCAAAATAGGTTACAAAGAAGGTACAGTTTTTGAAGATATTCATAGTTACTTTAGTTACATTCATATTAATGCCACTTAACCTTCCTTAAATCATCTTCTTCGAAGCTGTGACATTAATGTAACACATTATATTTACTTGTTATCTTGTATGTATTATAAATATAATACTGAGAGGTATAGAGACAGTGCATCATAAATAGCCCTATTATGCATACTGTACCTACCAAAGGCTTCTGGGGCTTTTCTTGTATCACACTTAATCTCACTCTCTTAAAAAGCCCATGGTGGTCTTTTAAACGGTAGTAAGCTTTTTGGCAAAGAAAAAAATAAACAGCTGCTCCGGTGATGATTTAACACAACTAAAAATCAATGAATATAATTCAATTAAAATTGTGTTACATTAAATAATCACCTAGGTCTCTGTAATTAACCACTTCATAAGGAGATTTACATTCTTGTAAACTTCAGTGGGAGGATAATAATTATCAATTGTTATCCTCCCACTGAAGTTTTTTCTTGTTATATAGGAAACAGCTTGCGGAAGCCGCTGTGGATAACATTCTAGCTAAAAGATATATAGAAAAAATCAGATAAATATGAGATGATTAAATCATGAGAAAAAATAAGATTACCATAAAACAAATATTTGAAGATAATTATTCAAAGTTTTGGAAATTGAATAAAGAAAAGTATCCTGAAAAGATGAGAGAACATATGAATATCGAAGTAATGAAAATGATAGGATGTGGAGATATTTCATTAGGTTTTGTTGCGTACATATGTTTAAAATGTCTGGAAGTATTTAAAATAGGATTTACATGTAAAAGTAGGTTTTGTAGTAAATGTGGTAAAAAATACATAAGCGAATGGGTAGAGAAACAAGTAAGTAAAATCTTGGATGTTCCACATAGGCATTGTGTTTTTACGATACCGACTGAGTACAGAAAATATTTTTTTTGGAATAGAGAGAGTCTGAAAGACCTGCAAGACATGGTATATGAGGTTATAAATGAGTTTGCAAATGGTGTAAACTATAAAAATAGAGAAGAATATAAAAAGAAGAAAAGAAGCAAAAAAGGTGGAGTGCTTTGGCAAAGTGGAATGATTGGCGTAGTGCATACTTTTGGAAGGAATATAGGGTTTAACCCACATGTGCATGCATTGGTTCCAGAAATAAAAACAAGGGATAATGAAGTTAAGGATATGGAATTCTTTGACTATAAATATTTTAGAAAAGTTTGGCAGTACAAATTAATAAATTATATGGTTAGTAAAAACCCAGATAAAAAAGCAGAGTACTTAAAAATGTTCAAAGATTATCCTAACGGATTTTACATAAATGCCAAATCAAGAATGAAAAGTGCAAGAGGTGCAGCAAGATATATCGGTAGATATTTAGCAAGACCTGCGATAGCAGAATATAGAATACTTAGCTATGATGGGAAAAATGTAACGTTTTGGTATAAGAGTCATGAAACTAATGAGAGAGTAGAAGAAACAGTTACGGCACAAGTGTTTATAGGCAGGTTACTAATGCATATATCGCCTAAATATTTTAAAATGGTTAGATTATATGGAGTATATGCTGGAAGTATAAGTATAAAGATTAGAAAATGTTTTGGTTTATTGCAATACATAAAAAGTGGGCTTAAAGCAATTCAGTACACATTAAAAATAAATTGGAAAAAGGAAATAAGAAAAATGAAGTATAGAGAATTAATGATTATTAATTTTTCTAAAGATCCAGGGAAATGTTCAAAATGCGGTCAGCTAATGGAGTTATTCCAAATTTGGCACAGAAAGTATGGGTATATTTATGATATGGGAACGTATTAAAAGGATTTTTAAAATTAAAATGGATGAAAGGGAGATACCATTTCAAACAGAGGGGCCCGATAAGATGATACTTTTTAAATGTAAGAAATGTGGGTATGAAGAAGAGGTACCAGAATTTGTTGCGTTTGAATGTTATACACCTGAGGAATTTGACAAGAAGAGTGGTAGTCCTATTGTTCTATGCCCAGAATGTGATGCAAATATGATAATTAAAGGACGATGAAATTATCATATTTGCTTGGCATAAGGGTTTTTACTCGACCGTAGGGAGATTTTGTTCTTGTAGTATGTAATCACCACTTATAGAAATTGGAGACTTTCCTTCTAAAATATCGTTAGAAAAATATAGCAAATCATTTTATAAAAAAGAAAGGTGAGTAAATGACCGTTAAATCAGCAGCAGTTGTTGTATAGTAACAAGTATAGTAACAGTATAGTATGTATAGTAGGGGTGCCTCAACATAGCTTGTACCAACGGCTGCAGGCGACGAAAGGTGAGTAAATGACTGTAGAAAGGTGAGAGATTGACCGTTCTAGGGTGAGTAAATGACTGTAGAGGGGTGAGAGATTGACCGTTAAAAGGTGAGTAAATGACTGTTAAGGTGAGAAAATGACCGTTGTTTTTAAGGTGAATTAAGTGTTTGCAATTCACCTTCGTATTTGGTAAAATATAGTTAGTTAGCTTGTACAGGGGGAATACCATATGAATAAAAAAGGTGAACTAATAGCAGTAAGGCCTGAGAAGGTTATAGAAGCTAGATTTGCTTTAACATCACGTCAAAATGATATATTAGATATGCTTTTTACCCAAATTCAGGATGATCATAATGTAGAATATAGTATTGATATTAATAAATATAAAAAGCTATATAATATTAAAGATAAAAACAATATTTACGGTGACTTAAAAAAAGCAGTAAAATCCTTTGAGGGTAAAGGGTTTTTAATAGTAGATAAAGGAAAGAATGAAGAAATATATTATCCATGGTTTTCTAAAATACATTACAAAAACAAGGAAGGAAAGATCATACTAAAAATTGATAGTGAACTTAAAACAATGTTTCTTGAAGTTAAAAAGAGAATTTACTATCATATCAAATATACATTAAATTTTAGTTGTATTTACAGTAAAAGATTTTATTATTATTTAAAGAGTTATGAGGATACTGGGTGGAGGATAGATAATCTTGATGCACTTAGGGAAAAACTTCAATGTCCTAAAAGTTATAAAAAATACTCTGATTTTAGACGATTTGCATTAGAGCCAGCATATGTAGAGATAAATAGTAATTCTGATATTAAGTTTAAATATGAGGAAGTTAAGACTGGTAATAAAGTTACTGCTCTTAAATTTTCAATTAAGTCATCAATATGCGCTGAACTAGCTATAAGTGCTGATGAAGATTCAGAGATTATAGCGGTACAAAACATATTTTCAAATGATATTACACCAATAGAGGCAAGAAGAATTTTGGATGTCGCTAGTGGTGACATAAATTTAATAAAAGAAAAATACAAAATTTCAAATAGCCAAGGTAAAATAAATAATATAGTAGGATGGGTAATTAAAGCTATTAAAGATGATTATTCTCCCCAAATAAAACAGTCTGGATTCAATGACTACCCGCAGAGGGCTTATGACTTTGATGATTTAGAAAAAAAACTTTTAGGATGGGAATAAAACTACAGAAAAAATCTGTAGTTTTTTTATTGCAATCAGTTATTTTTGGATAGTCATATGGTATTAAATATTAGTATTAAATATTAATATTATAAATTAGTATTAGTACATAAAATTTATATTAACTGTTATAGTATTGTGAGAACTCTACATTCTTTTTCCGTCGTAGCTTTTTATAAAAAAAACATTATATACATAAATTTCAGTAATTAAGAGACATTATATTTATTCATATTCGAAGAGTGAGAGTATAATTCAGAAACAGCAATATACATTGATTTCTGTTGTAACATTTTTACATCTTTTGCATATGCACTTATTCCACCTATTTTAAACAGTTCATCAATTGAATTTGTTGCTGACGAATACTCTTTTATAAACTTATTATATACAATTGATTTTTCATCATTTACTTTTTCTATAACTTTTTGTACTGGGTTTAATATTCTTTCTTTAATTATAGAAGGGTTTTCTAGCAAAGTTTTTACACTGACATTGCTAGCAAAGTGTTTATCATCATCTGCTTTACTTTTATTATTTAGCTTAACGTCGTCCAATTTACCAAAATCCAGCGTTATATCAATACCCTTAGACAATATAATACTCGTTTCACCGTCAGAACCATTCAGCTTAATTATCTTATCGCCTACAATGTCATTTTTGTTGATTAGGTTTCCTAAATTCTTTACTAACTCTCCTGCTTTTTTTTCAATTTCTAACTTATCATTTTCACTCAAATCAGATTTTTTATATTGTGTAGCTAATTCTTTAAGTTGGTTTCCTACATCATTTATATTGTCTAAACCACTCTCTTTTTTTTGTAAGATTGTCATTCCACTCTGAATTTGTTGTTCTGAATTTTGAATGACTGTTAATTGAGTATTCATAATCATTACTTTCTGCCTTATAAGGTCTTTTGGGGTTTGGTTAGCCCCTTTTTTATTAATATTAGCAATTTTATTGTTGCTATTGAGTACCTTTTGAAGTTGTTTGTAGTTACTATTGTTCATATATGGATTTTTTGCATAAGAATTTACATTTCCAATAATCATTTTCTATTTCCCCTCTCAAATAAGGGTAGTACTCGCAAATCGTAAATTTACAATGCTAAGCCAATTATTTACACTTTGCGGTTACTACCTCAATAAAGTCTCAAAGAATAATACATAATTATTATAGTTATCGAGATTAAAATGTAAAACTTTAGTTATTTATAAAAATTGTATTTTTTAAGATAAAAATACATAAAAAACATTTTTTATAAAATAGTATAGCTATAGCTTATTACTATTATTTCACTTTTAATTAACATAAATCACCACAATAATAATTTAGTTACATTCACTTTGAGGCTATTCCACAAAATTTATAAGAATTGAATGTAAGCTTTAACTTAAAATCATACATTCGTTTTTCAACCTAATTTAAGGTAATAATGGTATAATTAAATAAATCATTTGTGTCGTAAGGGTAGAATTATACAGCTTAATGGTTCAACTTAAATAAGTTATAAATAAGGAGTGGTAATTTTGATTTTATATAAAATCTATTCTTCCAATTTGAAAAATTTAGAAATAGGAGAAGGCTTTTTTAAAGATTGGCCAAACCCTCCTAGTAAAGAAAATCATAGGAAAATATTAGAAGAGTTATATGATTTTTATATGGTTGATTTATGCTGTGATGAAAGCCTACAATCTTTTTATAAGAAATTAGGCATGATAAAATCTCAAGGAATGATATGTAGAAATTATAAATATCAATGTTCAACAAATTTATAGAATATAAATATTAAGACACATTTTTAGACATTGAGTCACAACTGTACTTTGTTATGAAATAATGGTAGAAAAACACAAATTATTTATATAATGAGGTTCAGAATGTTTTTGTAATTTTTGAAAACATCTTAAAATATCAGGGGGGCCGATATGAACAGTTATAATGTAAAAAGTGTATTATGTCAGTTAGATATACCACAAAAAATTAGTGAATATAATGTTATAGACCGTTCAAGAGAAAATGAAGACCGATTTATTTGTATAGTTAAAACAGATGATAACCAATCTTATGTAGTAAAATTTTATAAAAATAACTATGATACTATAGAAAAAGTAAATGGATGGGCAAAACTAGCTATAATATATAAACAGCAGCAAATTAACGTTCCAGAGTTCAAAAAATTTTCAGATGGCAATTATGCTATTTTAAAGGAATTTGAAGGAAAAGAATATTTAATTTGGGTAGAGGATTATTTATCAGGTAAAACATTAGATGATTTAAATCTAGGTGAGCATATAAGTGAAAAGCTATTTGGGCAATTAGGAAAGTACCTTGGCAGAATGCATACAGCAGCTAAAGATAAAAATTTCAAATTTAATTGGAATAGTGCTTGGGTATTATTTGATAAATTCTGTAAAGAAGATGAATTTGATGAAAATTATTTAAATGCATATACCTTATATACGGAATTGAAAAAAATGTCTGTTAATCATGATTTATTAGAAAAAATCTGGAAAAATTACAATGAAATAAGAGAAAGAATTAAGATAGGTTACGATATCTTGCCAAATGGTGCTATTCAAGGTGATTTATCAACAAATAATATTTTGGTGGATACTAATCATTCCTTGTGTGGGATTATTGATTTTAATATTGGTGGGAATGATGTTTTTGTCAATCACATGCTACAAGAAGGTATTTTTCTTGCCTATTGGAGTGATGATTTTTGGAACACCAAAGAAGAATTACTTGAAATGGAAGGTAAATTATCAAAATTTTTGGAAGGCTACTGTGAAAATTATAAGTTGAGTCCTGAAGAAAAGGAAAAAATGAATGATTTATATCAGATTATTAGACCATTTAGAATGGAAAAAGTGTATCCAACAATAAGGATTGCAGGTGAGGGTAGCATCCAGGAGGTTAACAAAAGACTTGATTGGATTTATTCAGAAATGCAAAAGCCATTTACAATTAAATCATCATCTGCGCTGCTGTAATTAACTACTTCAGAAGTAGACATAGACGACTTTCCCCCTTAAATCTTGCGGTAATAATTATACAAGCACCATAATGGGATACATCAAACATTCATGCAAAAACTCTACCTTTGGTGTTGGTTTACATAAAGTAATGGTATAATACTCCTTTTCTAAATAGATAATAAATTATAAATATGTAGTTTATATGAATAATAATTAATAGCTATTTAGTAATAAAGATTATATAATATAAGCTAATTAGGTTAATGAGGAGGAAGTAAACAATGAACACAAGCGATGAAGAATTTTTTGAGGCATTAAAAACAGTATATAGCATTTTACCAACCTTATTCGCATCAGATGTATCTATGTCAATTACAGATAAGGGAAAGTATGTATTTGTTAAGCAAGCAGAAACATTTAAATTAAATATTAACGAGGGTATGCAAGTAGTAGCGGGCGGGGTTTCTGAAATTGCCATAAAAACAGGACATAGGCAATCGATACATTACTCAAAAGAAACTTTTGGTTTTCCAATTACTGCCTATGGGATACCAGTAATTAATCCAAGTACCAAAAATGTAGTTGGCACAATAACCTATGCAATTTCTTTGCAAAAAGAAATTGAACTAAATGAAATGGCCAATGAATTACAGGCATTTTCAGAAGAGTTGGCGGCATCTTCTGAGGAACTAGCTGCTTCTACGCAGGAATTAGCTACAAATAGTCAAAATGTTAGCCATTTAGTAGCTGAAACTCAAAGCAGCATTACAAGTATGGATGGTATAATTTCATATATAAAAAGTATAGCAGACACTACAAATCTATTAGGTCTTAATGCTGCAATTGAAGCAGCAAGAGCTGGTGAGCATGGGATAGGATTTAATGTTGTAGCTGGTGAAATAAGAAAGCTTGCTACTAATAGTAAAAACTCTACAGGTCAGGTTAGTGAAGCACTAGCAAAGATTAAAATAAATACAAATGCCATAATGGATGTCTTAAGCAAATTTTCTGTTACAAGTGAATCACAGGCTGCACAAGCAGAACAAATTGCATCTGGCAGTCAAAGATTAAGCGAAGTATCAGGTAACCTATTGAACCTATCTGAAAATATGAATAAATAAGATTGAGTCTTAGAGATGTTGCGGTAACGTAACATCTCTAAGCGTAGACAGAAAGTTAGCGAGGCATAAAGAATAATATTCTTTATGTGCCCAAAAGGAGTGCATAAGGGAAGAATTGACTGGGTGGTAACCTAGCAGTGAATGGTTGCCGTGCCCAAAATAATGAGGTGACAAAATTATTTTAAAGTAAGTTTTAAAAGTCTATTATATTCTTTAAAGTATTTATTTTTTGTTTTTTCTGAACTAAATATTTGTTCGTAATGACTATATTCATTATAATACTTAAAAGGTTTAACCAGAAAGTCCTTTTCACTAATTACAGCAAAATCCTCGGGTTTATATTTTAATGGAAACTTCCCAAAGAAAGGGGTTGTATACATAAATATGTTTTTTTTACCCTTAGTAAAAATATTATAATATTTTTTATCTAAATCACATAAACAAAAAATATATTCCTTATTATATTTTATAAAATTGTATCCCTCAAACGTAGATAACATCGATACTTTAGCAATAGATATATCTATTGGCTCATAAATATAAATATATTTACTATTTATAGATCCTTGCAATACATTATTAACTTCGATTTCTGTAAGTACTGCACCTTTTAAAATCTCTCTATGTCCTGTTGCTTTGCCTTTTACTATATATTTATAAAGTGTGCTAGTATCTTTCGTTGCGCGTACATCCTTAAAGGAGCCACTAAATTCAATTTCTACATATGGGTAATAAATAATTTTACTTGCTAACCTAGGAATATCAGGATATTCAAATTTTGAAATGGATAACCTAACTACGATAGCCGCAATTAAAGATATTGATATAGAAATAGTTATTATAAAAAGAAATAATTTATTTGTAATTTTCATGTCTACACCTCTTTGACCTTACCAGCATCTATTTTAAAAATTTTATCGCTTAATTCTTCAATATCTGTTTTATTATGACTAGAAAGTAATATAGTTGCGCCTCTTTCTCTTTCTTTTCTTAGAATATCTCTTAAAATAAAAACGCTTTCTTCATCTAGAGAATTTGTTGGTTCGTCTAAAATGATTAAATCCGGTGATTCCATAAGAGCTTGTACTAAAGCTAACTTTTGTTTCATTCCTAATGAATATTTTTTAAAGATTTTTTTGTCTTTTGGGTCCAATCCTAATTTAAGCATCCACTGAGATATTATATCTTTATTAATAATTGATTTTATACTTGCTATATTTTTTAAACACTCTAAGCCTGTTTGATTATCCCAAAATCCTGGTGTCTCTAAAACTGCCCCGCAGGAATCAGGAAAATCTATATCTTTTGAAATAATTTTTCCGTCTATAGTAACATCTCCAGTAGTAGGCCTTATTAGCCCACATATGGCCCTAAACAGCATAGTCTTCCCTGAACCATTCCTACCTATAAATCCATATATTTTCCCATTACTCAAGTTAATATTTATATTGTCTAATACCTTATTTCCCTTTATAGTTTTAGTAAGATTTTTAATTTCTATATAACTCATATTTCCTCCTAATAAAATTCATGTTTTTCTATTATTTTTCTTCCAATTAATATTAAAGTAATTATAATTATAATATCGTAAATTACGGCCTGAGTAAAATTATACCCAGCAATAAAATTAGAGAGATACCTTATATCTCTATTAACTAATATATTTTCTTGAATAGATAAAATATATTGAGTAAAAGGTAAATATTTCACTAATGTTTGTTTTTTAAAGTAAAACAAATGAAAAATTAGTATGTTAATTAAAAATATAAAATTACAGATAATATATCCATAGATATTATTTGTTTTTAATGTCACTAAACTAGCTATTATTATAAGAATATACTGAGTTAATATGGTTAATATAAACAGTTCTATAATAACTACTAGTGATGATTTTAGATCATTTATTCTATACCCTAACGCACTAAAATACATAAATGATATACTAAATTGGATTAATTGAATTTTTATAAGACTAATAAAAATATGTATAAACTTATAAGTAATCCACTTTTTACGTTTTATTGATCTAGTAAATATATAAGTTGCATTTTTCTCTAGCTCAACCGATACCTCATCTGCAAATATAGAAATCACTATTATAATAGGAAATGCCGAAGTGAGTATATTTATTATGGTGATTTTTTCTCCTAAAAATGTATGCGAATAATAGTATATAAAAATATCTTTAATATCAAGAGTAATTCCATGTAAGTCTCCAGATAATATTGTTGCTATGAGCATCATTGTGAATATATTTAATAAAATTAGATTTAGTTTGTTATATCTACTTTTCATATAATTCTATGCCTTTACTTTTTTTGTTTATGAAATACAATAAAAATATAAAATGTATACTTAGCATATTTCTAATCATATTCATTATTTCAATTTGATTAGCTTTTATAGGTAATATAAAATATAAGCATATCTTGTAACTACTCATAGTAGCTATCATATAAATAATAAAAGTTGGAATAAGAGATTTTTTTACGCTGTATGTTTTAAAAAATATAACTAAATAAATAAACCCTAAAATTAAGAATGACAGAAACTGTATTAAGATTGTAAATAAAATGTATTTTAAATCTTTAAAAATTAAAATGTTTTTATAATTCAATTTTACTCCTATGAGCAGAATTATGTTAAAACCTATTACGAATATTAATGTTAAAAATATAATGTTTATTATTACAACTTTCATTAATTCTGAAATATTCAAATATCGTATAATTGTATAATTACTCCTAAAGTAATTCATATAAATGCTTATAAATAGTAAATATTCTATAATTACTATGCCGTAACTAAATAAGCAATCAGAATTAATATAAATAGACAAATTGTTATCGCCTAGATTTTCTTTTATTTTAAATAAAACTAATATTACTACTATCAGTAGAATCCATAGTAGAATAGCTTGTTTACTTAAAATCGTCTTCTTTAAGTAAATGTATTTATTCATAACTATATTCTAGTCTCCTTCCATATACCAATTGTTCCGCTTATGATACATATCACTATCCACCCAATTAATGCAATAATAAAATCGCTAAGCTTGCCTGGAGAAGATTGTATATAATTATATATTTGAAACCTATTTGGTAAAACAAATGACGTTAAGTGAACTCCTAGAAACATATAAATAAGCAAGTTGATTTTTTTCATTTGAAACAGTAGAGATAGATTAAACCCTATAACAGCTACTAATGCTCCAAAAAATGATGTTATTAAAATTAATAGATAATTATATAAATAAGGATGATTATTGTAGATACTTTGTAAAAAAAATTCACTTATATTAGCTTTCAATTGATATACAGTAATGCCATATCCATGATTTATTCCTATATTGGGTATAGCTAAAAACGTTAATAGTTCATTTATACTTAGTGGCAATAATATAGTAAAAAAAACTATAATAAAAATCGAAAATATTTTAGATGTAAAATATTTTCGTTTATTAGTTCTTGTTAAATAATATACACATATGTTATTATCTCTTTCATATATAAATGAATCAGAATAAATACCACATGCAATTAAAGGAATAGCTAATAATATAAAATGAAATACTGAACGTACCTTAGTTCCTAACATTATTCCCATTTTATTTGTAAAATCTAATTGTAATGAGTTGCTCATAAAGGAATCTGTACAAACAGCTAAAAATGAAAATAGACAAATACCTAACAAAGATAAGAAACATATTTTAAATTTTTCGTTTTTTATGCAATTTTTTAAATCTAGTTTAATTAAAGTTATCATATCATTTCCCTCTTTTTCAAACTACTCACCTACTTAAGCAGGCGGATTAAAGGTATAACTACCAAAGACTGAAAGTATTACCTATTCAAATATTAATATTTCTAAAGAATTGTTTGCTTAAATAAAACTGAAATTATTGAAAGTATTTTCTTTCAATATCATTTAATATGTTATTATACGTATCCACGTAGGATTTTTTATTTAAAAAAACTGGTAAATCAGCTATATCATTAAAATGAATTTCATCTTTATCAGGGTCATGTTCTACTAATTTGGCTTGGTGATTTATTTCGTATTTGCCAAATCTAGGAGTTGTAAATATATATCCATTACGCAATTCTGGTTTCTCTACTTTATCAGAGTTTTCAATTTTATTGAGAAAAACAATATATTTTTCATCTTTTTTCATATTAATGTAGCCTTCATTACAAAAATAATTCCAACTATGATAAAAATAACTATTTTCATATAAATAAATTGTATTTTCAGTTAGTTTTCCCTTAAAAGTATTTATTACTTTACACTTTCTTAAAAGAGAGTAAGCAGCAAGTGTTCCATCGTCTACTGGCTCAACTTCTAATATTAAATCAGAGGCAGTTTCAATGTCTGTAAGATCATTGATATCAAGTGTAAAATATGGATATGAACTTCTAAAGGATTCATCGTCGTGCCACGAGTATGCAACAGACGGATTTATTTTCTTCTCCTCTTTAAGTGTAGGACTTGGCAAAAAAGAATTTTTAACTTTAAAAGCTGTAAAGAATGAAGATCCAATTACAATAGTTATACAGATAATCCATAGGAATTTTTTATTCATATTAATACTCCTTATTGGTAATTAACTTCTTCTAATATACCATTAGACAAAATTAATTTTTTATCACAAATTTGCTCAATGTCATCCATAACATGACTTACTATTAAAATAGTAGTTCCACGTGCTTTTTCTTCAAGCATTATTTTTTGAAAAATTTCTACACCATCAACGTCTAAACTGTTTGTAGGTTCATCCAAGAGTAGAATTTTTGGTTTTTCAACTATAGCTTGGGCTATTGCTAAGCGTTGCTTCATGCCTAAGGAGTACTTTCTTATTCTTGCATTTTTTACATCTCTTAACCCAACTTTATTTAAAGCCTCAATGCATTCTTCTTTTTTAACATTTCCCTTTATAGATGTCAGAAATTCAAGGGTCTCTAAACCTGTTTTATCCTTCCAAAATATAGGCGTTTCAATTATTACGCCAAGAGAAGGTAATATAGAAAAATCTTTATTTAAAATTTTACCCTCATATTCAATTGTTCCACTTGTCACTTTTGTAAGACCACAAATGGATTTAAGAAATACGGTTTTCCCAGAACCATTTTTACCTTGAATACAATATATTGTACCTGCTTTAAAAGTATAATTTATGTTTTTAAGTACATCATTATGTTTAAAGCTTTTGCATAGATTATTTATTTTAAGCATTAACTCTCCTCCTTTTTTCTTAAAAGAATGTTATAAAGGATATATACTATAACTATTAAGGCTATATTAATTACAATACTTTTGGATGAAATAAGCATATGATTTTTAGAAGGTTTATTATGGAAAAACAATATACTACTCATTAAGGGATTAGTAATTAAAAAATTATTCAGCTGAAAGTACTCGAAAAACACGCCTATCACAAGTAAACTTATTTCTATTAAATAAGTAAAAGCTATGGAAATAGAAAAGGAGTGATGAATTCTAAAAATAAGAGTGATTAAAACTAAAAAGAGTACAGTTGAATAATTTATTGTAAATGAGAAAAGTATTACGCCTATATTTCCAATAGAATATTTACCCAACAAGTAAAGAAATAGCATAGTAAATATGTAAGTAGATAGAATTAAACAAAATGTTTCAAATATAGCTTTAATACAGAGCTTACTTTTAAAAACCTTTTGTCCACCTAATCTAGTTACTAAAAATATATAATTTTCATAAAAGCTATTGCAGCTAATAGTTATAATTAAAGTCCAAAGAGCGATGGGAATAGCATATATGGAAATACTATAAACATCTATAAGATACCTATAATCAAAGCTATTATAAATAAATATTACAGCAGTACTTATATCACTAGCAGTATCAAGTATATTGTATTTTAATGCTATAAACATAATTGCTAGTAACATATAAAAAATCAGTCTTTTTACCTTAGCTATATTCATAGCTGCCTCCCTTTAACTTATTGTTAATCAGGTAAACGCTATATGAAATTATATTTAATACAAAGAAATAAATAATAGATAAAAAGATATTAGTATTTTTTATTTGTCTCAAATCATAGAGTGTTATTAAGAATCTAAATATTGGAATGTTCGTCATGGACAGTAAAAGAAGAATAACAGCTGTGATAATACTACGTCTATAGCTAAGCTGCAAAATAATAAGCACAACACCCAGTAGAGATAAAAATAAAAAATATTGTAAAAATAAAGCACCAATTAAATTTGTATTAGCAGGTATATTTGAAATAAATACATTATCTATAGACAATATTAAAGCACCAATGATTGAATATTCCCCAATTATTAAAAGTAGCTTTTTTTGCCAGCTAAAAAAAGCTGAAAATCGTGTAATTGAATAATATGAATAGTAATTTCTTAAGTTATCATAAAGAAGCCATAAATAGATTGGAGTAAAAAATACGAATAAACGGTAGCTATCATAAAAACTTTTTGTTAAATACAATATTATAAAAAGCGAAGAAATCATAAAGAGTTCTTTTTTTAATGTCATTTAATTCACCTCTATTTCGTTATTTACTCCTATTAGATACATTACAAATATAATTGCTATTAAAATTATAGTGATTTTAATAAAACCACCAATTCCCGCATTGACAGACAATATGTTAATATAACTAGAAAATTTGTATTTTTCTAAGTGAAGCTTGTCTAAAATAATACCTAAGCCAATATAAAGTCCATAAGATACAAAACAACAAAGGTATTTATTAGCTTTTATTATCATTGATAAACAATAAGTTATGCAGGCAAAAAGAGCAAAAATTATTGAAGGAGTAAGAATGTAAAACATATTATAAGCCAAAGGATGAAGAATCCTTAAATATTCAATATAATTACCTTTAGGTAAATTGATTACAAATGAAGGCGTAAAGGTTCCGTTATCTAAACCTTCTAAAGGATATGTAAACAAACATAATGCAAGATTAATTAATAAAGGAATTAGCATAATGATAAATGATAATATAAAAACTGCTAAAAGGTTATTTCTATGATATTTCTTCTTATTTTCTCTTGTTAATATAAGAGAAACACAATTACTTTCTAAATCATCAAAATATATATCACCAAATGCAAAAGAAATAATCAATGGACCCACTATAGCAATGATAAGCATTATAAACCTAATACCAAGTGCGGTAAACAGAGTATTTTCATAAGCAGAACGCAAAAAAATAGCTGGATGTCCAAAATCAAAGCTAGCTTGTATATAAAAAGCAAATATTGAAATGAAGAAAATAAACAGAAAGACCGAAATAGTTTTGGTTCTATTAAGACCTCTTTTGATTGTAGCAAATAAACTCATAAACTCACTTCCTTAATATATCTAGCGTTAAGAGACATTAAGCCCTTACACCATCTCATTTTTACTTTTAATACACATACTTCTTTCTAAATATATTTTCTTGACCAAGATGCTAGTATATTAACAGGGGGTCGTGTAGTAATGGAACAGAAAACCGGTATAAGCATAGAAAATAATGATATTCATAAATTTAAACTCAAATTAAGTACTATATATTCGTCCTAAGTGATTTCAATATACCTCACAGTATCACTAATACCACAAAATTTGAAATTTTGTGAATCATTTCGATCATCACATCTTTTATCCACTTAACATCTTTTATCCACTGTCAAGCATTTTTGAAAATGTCCTCAAATATTTAAAACATTAGCACCAGTTTTTCTGGTGCTTTTATTAATTTGGGTTACTTAATGAATGTTGCACAAAGTGGCTATAAGATTATTTAATTACTTTGAAATTTTCCTAAAATCTTTTCTAAATATCTTTTAGCCGTAGGCTTATAATTGGGGGTCCATTAAAGCTTAAAGGTCATTTTTGAAAATGTGTATGAATCCTTCTATTTATATTAGCGTAGCTAATGGATGAGAATCCATTTCTTTTTATTAATTTGATTTTATTATTTATGACTTCCATTGGTCAGTTTCTTAATCTATTATCAAAGTATATTTTGGGTTCACTTAATAAACCTTTGAAGATTGTCTTTTTCAAAGATCTAAAATGAACAGATTTTTAGTGTTTCTATGCTACATTATTGTTCCGGTGAGCCTGTTTCTTTAGATACCGCTCAAACGAATCTTGTTTCCAAGGGTGATTCATTGGTGGTATGTAGCGTTTGCTAGGTTGGGTATTGGGAACTGCTAAATCAAAGTTTTTGGAGGAGAGTTCATGTCCAGGTAATAAATCTAGCGCATAAACTTTCTCATCTACACACAAGAAAATCTCGCCATTAAATGATTGAATTACCGTTCCAACTGTTCCTTTGCGATAATGTACAGGATATCCATTGCAATCAACAGGCAAATAATAATTCTTTTTAAATTTGATACAACTTCCGTTATCCACCTTCCTACTGGTCAATACGGCAAGAGTTAAGTTGATTTTTTCAATATCTGGTTGCATTTCAAAGACAGATTTGATATTATCAACAGGTAATGCAAACTGAGCATTGAATTCTTTTATGTAGGAGTTTAAGAATTCGTTTGCTTGCTCAATTGTGTTTATACCACTTATCCGCATTTCCAAGGGGAGGCGTGATTGTAACGTCTGAAACATTCTTTCTACGCGTCCCTTGGCTTGTGGAACACTACTGGTTTTAATTTCAATACCTAATTGTTTGCATGCATAGCTAAATTGTGTAAATGTGTCCTCTTCAACTGAAGGGGAATTTTTTTGTTTATATTCAAAGACCGTACGCCTATCAGTGAATAACATGTAGGGAATACCATAGTTAGTAAGTACTTGGTGTAGTACATGATAGTACCCATTTAAAGTTTCTTGCGGATCGAAATAAGCACCCACAATAGCACCAGTAGCATCATCTACTGCGATATGCAACTGACTTTTATCGTTACCGAACCAAAGATGTACCGAAGCATCCATTTGAAGCATTTCGCCTGCATAAGCACATCTTGGACGTCTAGGATGTGCATCCTCGGCAGCAATTATGGAACTTTGAATTTTAGCAATTTCTTTTATAGAATTAGTTGCTTTTTGCAGTTCTTTTAATTCAGCCTTAATCCTTTTTCTTGTAGCACGCTTCGCCTTAGGGGACAGGATGAAATCTTGCATAAGGATAGAACGAATGGTGCTAGTAGAAACCGTTATATTCTCGTGCTTTTTTAGCAATTCGCAAAAATGGGTAATATTAGCTTCAGGGTATTTGGTGCAATATAAATCTAGGATTAACTGCTTGGTATTAGCATCAAGAGCATGTGCGGGCTTTCGCCCTCGATTACCATGAATAAAGAATTCCTTTCCACTTTCTTTATACCCCTTAATCATTCTGTTAATATGCCTAACCGAACAATTGAGAGCAATAGCTGCTCGCTTTTTATTGGCATCTGTTTCTATTAATTTTTTTATAGTAGAGTACTTATCCATTTCTTCCATAGTTAAATTCACCTTTCTTATTATCAGCACCTCATTTCTAGTCATGAGGTTTATTATACAATGTTTTCATATTTGGGACATAATCAAATGTGGTATAGTAAGACATTATCATAAACGGATCATATTTATCCACTTAACATCTTTTATCCACTTAACATTGTTAGTAAAATATGATAAAATTTTATATTATATGAGATATAACCATAATACTTGTATTTTATTGTCATAGGATTTTTAAAACAGTTATACATCAAGTGTTTTAAAGAATTTAGTAGACTATTTATTACGTTAGATTGCCAAAATATAATTTAGGAGTAGATAATGCCTGTTGAATTTTTAACAAAAGAACAAATAAATAGATATGGAAATTTTATTGATGACCCTACAAATGAGCAATTAGCAGTGTATTTTTTACTTGATGATACCGACAAAAAAGCTGTGCATAGTCATAGGGGCAATTATAATAGAATTGGTTTTGCAATACAGCTTGGGACAGTAAGGTTCCTTGGTACTTTTTTGCCAAATCCACTAAAAATACCTTCTAATATTATTCACTATATTTCTCAACAGCTAGAATTAAGTGAGAATAATCTGGAGAAATATAGTTATAGTGAAAGCAGATGGGATCATACACGAGAAATACGTCAAGCATACGGTTACCATGATTTTACAGAACAACCTTTCCACTTGAGTTTAGTCCGTTGGCTATATAATCACTTTTGGTTAGCACCCGAACGCCCAAGTGTTGTTTTTGACCTTACTGTGGCCAGGCTAATAGAACAAAAAATATTATTGCCTGGTGCTACAGTTTTAGAAAGGCTTATATCTCAAATTCGTGAACGTGCAACCTCAAGGTTATGGCATAAACTAGCTTCTCTTCCGGATGCGAATCAACGAGAAATGCTTGAAAATTTGCTTATAGTAGATGCTAAAAATAAAACCGGTTTAGAAATGCTTAGACAGGCTGTAACACATGAGTCTCCTATTGGATTTTTAAAAGCAATTGAACGATTTAAAACAATTTATTCAATAGGATCTTATCAATGGAACATATCCAGAATACCTATAGGAAGGATATCAGTCTTATCCAGGTATGCTTCAATTGCTAGAGCTCAAACCATTGAAAGGATGCCAGATGAACGTCGCATAGCAACATTAGTTGCGTTCGCTATAACATATACTACCAGTTCCCAAGATGATATCATCGAATATATGGAACGATATTTTTCAACTTTATTCAATGGTGCAAACAGAAAAGGAGAAAAAGAAAGACTACGCTCTTTGAAAGATCTGGACAGCTCAGCACGGGAACTCAGTAGAGCTTGTTTGCTGTTGTTGGATGAAAAGGTACCTGATGAAACAATACGAAAAACCATATTTTCAAGCATACCCAAAGAACAGTTAAAATTGGCCATTGGAATGATAGATACGCTTACGAGACCCCTAGATCAGACTGTTGAATACAAAGAACTCTTTAGGTATTATACTTCCATTCGTAGATTTCTTCCATCACTTTTAGCCACTATTAAATTTAGGGCATCAGCAGCAGGACAACCTGCTCTTGCTGCATGGGATTTTCTTTTGAAAGTTGAGTCAAAGACTGGAAAAAATAAATTTGCGGATGCACCTACTGAGGGAATTTCAGCAAGTTGGAAAAGAGTTGTTTTTAAAGGGGAGATGATAAGTTCTTGTCCTTATACTTTCTGGGCAATAGAAAAAATGCTTGAAGGTATTAAAAATTATGATATCTATCTAGAAAAAAGTGATAGATACAATGATCCAAGAAGCAAACTTTTACAGGGATCAGCTTGGGAAAGTGTTAAAAGTAAGGTATTAAGCACATTAGGTTGGCCTTCGAATGCGGAAGAATCATTGAATCCATTAAAGAAAAACTTGGATATTGCATTCAAGAATACAATTAAAAATTGGGATGATAATCCAGACGTTCGAGTTGATATGGTTAAGGGTAAGGAAAAGATTGTTCTCTCTCACATTAACCGACTTGAAGAGCCAAAGTCTTTAGTATTGTTGAGAAAGCAGGTTGAATCTCTGATTCCTCATACAGATTTACCAGGATTATTAATGGAGATAACTGCATTAACCAGATTTACAGACCAGTTTACCCATATAAGCCAAGGTAATTCTAGAATCAAAGATTTGTCTGTTAGCATATGTGCTATTTTCATAGCCAAGGCATGTAATATCGGACTTAAACCAGTGGTTCAGCCAGACATACCTGCACTGGAATATGACAGATTAACATGGGTTGAACAAAATTATTTTCGCAGCGAGACAATTACACAAGCAAATGCTGTCCTTGCTGATCATATATCTAAGATGACTTTAGCTAAATCATGGGGTGGAGGGGATGTTGCGTCTGCAGATGGAATTAGATTTGTTGTACCACCAAAAACTATTTATGCAGGTCCCAACCCACGATATTTCGGTATTGGACGTGGCATAACAAGTTATGATCTTATCAGTGACCAATTTGTTGGACTAAATAAACTTGTTATTACAGGAACTATCCGTGATTCCTTATATTTACTTGAATTGGTTTTAGGTCAACAGACAACGTCTAAACCTCGTGAAATAATGACAGATACCGCCGGATACAGTGATATTATATTTGGATTATTTGCATTATTGGGTTATCGCTTTAGCCCACGTCTTGCTGATATAGGAGGTACAAGGCTCTGGCGATTTGATCCAAATGCAGACTATGGTGTCTTGAATAGTCTATCTAAAAACAAATTACGTGAAGACCTTATAATTAAGTCCTGGGATGATATGCTTAGGGTTGCTGGTTCACTTAAACTTGGAACCATAAATCCTACAAGTCTTGTAAAAATGTTACAAAGAGGCGGGAAGCCAACTATGCTTGGTCGTGCAATGGGCGAATTCGGACGAATTTTTAAGACCACTTACGAACTGTCATTTTTGGATGACAAGAATTATCGCAGGCGTATTTTGACACAGCTAAATCGTGGAGAAGCGGAAAATGGTCTTAAAAGAATTGTTGTATACGGGAAAAAAGGAGAGATTCATCAACCACACCGTGAAGGTCAGGAAGATCAATTAAATACATTAGGGTTAGTTACAAACGCTATTATACTCTGGAATACAGTCTATATGGAAAAAGCATTAGATGCTATTCGAAATGCAGGATATATCGTGAATCCAGATGACGTAAAACGACTTTCTCCTCTTGGCTATGATCATATAAATATTGTAGGGCATTATTCATTTGACTCAGCAAAAGAAATATTATCTGGAAAGCTGAGACCATTGCAACCAATGGATAAAAAATTATTTGGTAAGAAACGGTAATTCTATTGCCATTTCTGTCCCATTACTACACAAACCACTATATCAACGTTTTATATAGTATCACAAGTTTATAAAATGTTCTATAAATACCATATGAGACAATAAGTTAGATAAATCTAAACCTATAAGGAGCTTATCGGTAGTGGTATAATATTCCTTGATATTAAGACGCATCTGTAATTTATGACGAACTAATTTTTTAGGGGGAATTAACTTGAAAGAAAAAGATTTTATACGGTGGACTAAATATCGTGAAAAAGGGAAATTTAAGTACACCTTATTTTGGTGCATATATTTTATTATATTGATTAATGTTGTAGTATCAGTTAGTGCTATCTTTAGGCATAAATTTATATTTGATATTGAAAATATTTTAATATCAACAATAATATCTGGGGCAAATGGTATTTTTTTTGGTGCAATGTCGTGGAAAAATTATGAAATGAAATACACCAGTTATATCAATAGTAAGAATATAGTTTAATTCGTAATCTTCTTTTATTGCGCAACATCAAGAGCAGAAATTTCTGCTCTTTTTATTTTTAATATTAAATAGTGGCTATAACTCTAATGTATAAGAAAATGTATAGAATCTCAATGTCATAACTTAACAGTATTGACACTGATAAAACACTTACGTATAATCAAGGATTGGGCGGTGTCAAAACTTACAGTCAAAACAATATGCTAAAAAGGGGTTATGAATTGTGATAATAGGTTATGCACGGGTAAGTACAAAAGGACAATTAAAAGAAGGTCATTCCATAGAGGTTCAGACGAGGGCTATACTATATAGATATGATGGTGCCGAAATTAGAGTAGAGCAGTATACAGGAACTTCAATGGATAGACCTATATTCAATAAATTGATAGGGGATTTAAAACAGGGGGATACCTTAGTAGTTACGAAACTAGACAGATTGGCTAGAAATACTGTAGAAGGCATTAGCATAGTTCAAGAGCTATTTGATAAAGGAATATCTGTCCATGTAATTAATATTGGACTGCTAGAGAATACAAGTATGGGTAAATTTTTTTTAACTACACTATTAGCAGTTGCCGAGATGGAGCGTAACACAATTATTGAACGTACCCAAACAGGTAAAGCAATTGCAAAAACTAAAGAAGGTTTTAAAGAGGGTAGACCTAAGATATATACATCAAAACAAATAAATAATGCGATTGAGATGCTGAAAAATAATTCATATACAGAAGTTACAGAGATAACTGGAATAAGTAAGTCAACACTAATTCGAGAAGTTAGGAAAAGAAAAGTTAAATAAGTACATTGTGTAATATTGGAGATTTTAAATTCGAAAAATATGGATATCATTATTTTCTGTTCTTATACCGGTTTTCTGTTCCATTACTACACAACCCCCTAACATAGCACTTTCAAGGTGTCAATTAAAGTAAAAAAATCATATAATATCATTCATATACTTTTATTGGTTATATTGATTAAGGGATCTCTCCAACATTTTTCTGGCTTACATAAGCAGTAGCTAAAATTATTACCTATCATAGTTGTAGTTCTTTATATAATAAAAGTCCTTCATCCGACTATGTAAGGCATAGCTTTTTAGTGTTGCATGAATAATCCGTGTAAAAGGTTATATAAAAAATTAAAAAAATGGCCACTCTCTTAAGGAGAATGGCCACTAACTATCGCATACTTCATTCGTACACTATATAATATAATATGCATAACACATTAGAAAAATTCCATAAAAAGCTATATATTTATTCTAATGATTAATAGCATCATTTCCAACTACAAATTTTCCGAATCTCTTAAATGGATATGTAACAAACTGTGCCTTTCCTTTTATATCACTACTATCTATATAGGGATTTTCCCATTTTCTAGCATCCAAGGACCTAGCTCTATTATCTCCGAAAAACAAATATTTATTTTCGGGAACCTTAAATTGTTTACCTAAATCCTCCTTGTATACTACATATGGTTCTTCAGATTTCTTTCCATTAATAAAAACTTCTCCATTACCTTTTACATCAACTACATCTCCTGGTAGGCCTATCAGTCTTTTTATTAATTTCTCTTTTAATTCATATGAATAAAAGACTACTATGTCGCTTCTTTTTAATTTAGTTTTATCATAAACTTTTGTAACTACAATTCTATCTCCTATCTTAATTGTAGGATACATAGACTCTGATGGAACTCTGACTTGGTAAAATAGAAATCCTCTTATTAAAGCTGCCAAAATTATTGCTGCAAGTATTGGTGGTACCCACCCTTTTATAAAATTTTTTAATAGTTTCACTTAACTCTCCTCCTCGTAAAAATTACCATGCAATAATGGGGGTGAAAATGGTCATATATATACATATTAAAAGCCATAATTGAATTATAAATTTCAAAATTTTTTCTAAAATCAAAGAAACACAAGGTAAATAACAACAACCCAGTTGATTTGAGTCATAAAGAACCTTTTGATATATTCTTTCTTTAGTTCCCTCTGGCGGTTCAATTTCTACATCTATGAATTTAAACATTTCTTTTAAGATTTCATCCTCTTTTATCATATAATTCATCTCCTGATATCTTGATAAATTCTTTTTTGAAACTGTTCTTTGATCTTTGTAATATACCATCAATAGCCTTTGGCGTTTTACATAAACATTTTGCAATGCCCTTTACACTATAATCATCTATATATTTGAGAATAAGGACATACTTATAAATAGGCTTTAAATTATTTAAAGTTTCTAAGATTACCTTTCTAGTTTCTAAATTGATAAGCATAAGTTCAATATCTTGATTATCCTCTAAATAATCCAGTTCTTCTATGCAGGCAAAACCCTCCTTACGAATATTATCTCTATAATAATTTAATATTTTATTTTTTGCTATTCCACAGAGCCAAGTTTTACAGGAACTTGCAGCTTTATAGCTTATAAGTCCTTTCATTGCACTGATAAAAGTCTCCTGAACTATATCTTCGGTGGCTTCTTTGTTTGCTCCTAATCTTAAAAATACAAAAGAATAAACATAGTTAAAATTTGTATCATATATTTCCTTGAAATTTTCTTTGTTCATATTAAAAATATTTTTTATCATCTATCTCCACCTAACCATTTGTAGTCCTAATTTATAATATCTAGAATCATTCTTAATTTACCATATTTTCAAGGCCTTTCATATATTTAGTAACAAATAAGGAAGAAATCCCCCGAAAAAATTTAAAATATAATAAAAAAATATTAAGCTTTCCTATTTTGATATCCTCATTTATAAAAGTACCTAACCAATAGCATGATATATATTACAATACGTATATTAAAACGCAAAAACAACATAAATAGTTTGGAAAAAATGTTGCATTTGCAATAAATTAATTTATACTAATTATAGAATATTAAAACATTTAAAGAAAATAATTGAATTTATTTTTAGGCGGAGAACCTATTAATATTATTAAATAAGTGGCATTGAAAATAATGATATTTGGAGGTAATGGATTATGGAGTTATTGAAAACAGAGTATTTACAAAAAATCTATGGCACAGGTGAGGCATCTGTTAAAGCATTAAAATCCACAGACTTAGTTATTGAAAAAGGTGAATTTACTGCAATAGTAGGGCCAAGTGGTTCAGGAAAAAGTACACTTCTACATTTATTAGCTGGTCTTGATAAGCCATCGTCAGGACATGTGTATATTAATGGAGCCGATATTTATTCTATGAGTGAAAAGGAATTATCTAGATTTAGAAGAAGAAACATAGGATTTATATTTCAATTTTTTAATTTAATTCCCATATTATCCGTTGAAGAAAATATTAAACTTCCAATTTTAATGGATGGAAAAAAAGTGGACAACGATTATATAAATGAACTTATGGAAATTTTAGATATAAAAAATAGAAAAAATCACTTGCCAGGAGAAATATCAGGAGGGCAGCAGCAAAGGGTATCTATAGCAAGAGCACTATCTACTAAACCCTCAATTATATTTGCGGACGAGCCTACTGGGAACTTAGATAGTAAAAATAGTAAGGAGGTTTTGGAGCTCCTTACCATGTCTATAAAAAAATATAATCAAACTCTTGTTATGATTACCCATGACCCTAATGTTGCGGCCTGTGCAGATAGGGTTATAACTATATCCGATGGAGAAATTATCGAGGACACGAGGATGAGGCAGTGAAGAGTTTTTGGGGTCTTATACCAAGGAGTTTGATAAAAAATAAAAAGAGAACCTTATTTATATCCATAAGCATATTACTTTCGGCCATGTTAATTACAAGTCTAAGTTTAACATTATCAAATTATAAGGAGCAAAAAATAGAAAACGGTAAAAAACAAAGTGGAGGTCATTATTATGCTTCTTGCACGGAAGCAGGAAATTTTGAAAGTATAAAAACACTAAAAAGTGAACCCTTAATAGATAAGTTTGGAACTACTATACTAATGGGTTATGCTAAAACTTTTGACACTGATAATAAAATTGAATTAAATGGTTATGACAAGATAGATAGAGAACTTTTGGATTTTAGGTTGGAACAAGGAAGATTTCCAGAGAAAGATTCAGAAGTCGCACTAGAAAAATGGGTGCTTAATAAATTTAAAGATAAACTTAAAATAGGTGACAAGGTAAATCTTAACTATATATTCAATTATATAAAGTTTAAAGGTGATAAGGAGTTACCGGGGGTTAAAATTGGAGAAAAACAATTTATTTTAACTGGTATATTGGAAAACAGATTGGATTCAATGAGAGACAAAAAAGCTAAAGGGTATTTGACTATAGATAGTGTGAAAAATACACTTACACAGGATGAATATAGATATATACATCATTTCACACTTAAGCCATCTGCTGATATAAAAGAAACATTGACAAGCATGGGTAAAATACAAGGAGTTTCTATTAGTGAGAACTATAGCTACATAAGTACTTTAAATTCTGCGCAAAAAGCAAATATGATTTTTTTTTCCTTAGGTATCATAATAATAATTTCGGCTATATCTGTAATTTATAATATATATAGTATTTCAGTAGTAGAAAGAATACACGAATTTGGAATTTTAAGAGCCATTGGTGCAGATACAAAGCAAATTAAAAAATTAATGTTTGGAGAGGGCATCATATTAGGCTGTATATTTATACCACTTGGGATTTTATTAAGCCTCATTTCTATGAATCAAATAAATAAATTATTTAACTTTAGTACTAATTTGAAAAGTAGTTCAGGAGTACCTTTTAGTGGAATTCTGATATCGTTTATAGTATGTTTTATAGCTATATTTATATCTATATATTTTCCAACAAAAAAAGCAGCAAAAGTATCTCCAATGGAAGCAATAAATAATACCTCTATTCAAGGAGAACAATTAGAAAATCCAATGGGTAAGAAAAAAATTAGAGTGTTTGGTAAATTCACAACAGGCATGGCATATACAAACTTAACAAGGAATAAAAAAAGATTTTTAGCAACAGTTATATCCTTAAGTATAAGTATAGTACTTTTTATTACAGTGACAAGCTTTTGTGTATGGGTTGATCCCGTAAAAAACGTAGATGCAGATATAAATTCTGATTATATTTTAACTGCCAGCGATAGTGAAAAAAATGCAGGTTACGATAGGAATGTTGTATGTGAAATATTAGATATACAAGGTATAACCTCTGTTAATAAAAGTTTATATTTTAGAGCATCATTGGACATTCTTGGAGATAAAATTACAGAAGCATACAAAGAAAAATTGAATAAAGTATCTTTACAGAATAATAGGGATGATTCCAATACAAAAAGTAATATTTATAATGTTCCAATAGAATTATATGGATGTAATGATGAAGAATTGAAAAAAATGAGCAAATATTTAGATGATGGAAAGCTAGATATAGAAGATATGAAGAATACTAGTAAAGTAGTTTTAGTTCAAAACTTTTCAAATAACAAAAGTACAAATTTAATAATAAGCGATGAACTTAATATAAAGAGTGCTATGAAAGAGAATGGTACGTGGAACCAATATAATAAAAAAGTTTCAATAGGTGCAGTATTAAACAAGCTACCCTTTCCAACAATGGATCGTGGAATTAATATTGTGGTTATTATTCATGAGGATGTTTTAAAGAATTGGTTAAAAGAAGATAAGTATAAAGTATTAAGAATAAATACAAAAAAGGATTTAGATGAGAATTATGTAAAAAAACGGCTTAATGAGTATGCAAAAGATCAAAAAGAAGGAAAGCTAATATCCTATAAGGATCAACTAGAATTTTATAAGGATGCTCAGAGAAGCATATCTGTAATACTATATAGCTTTGTAATTATCATAGCTATTATAGGAATAATAAATATAATAAATACAATAAGCATGAATATTATACTGCGCAGACAAGAGTTTGGAATGATTCGAGCTATAGGCATGGGAAAAGATGAAATAAGCAGTATGATTTTAAAAGAGGGCTTACTATATGGCGTCTTTAGTTCTATACTGGGAAGTATAATGGGATTCGTTCTCCATGTCATTTTGTATAATGCAATAAAATATGATATGGCTGTACAATGGTTTTTTCCTTGGAAAAGTATTTTAGAGGTATTTTTAGCTTCTATGTTTATGTGTGTACTGGCATCTATTGGACCGCTTAAAAGATTACTTTCCACTAGTATAATTGATTCAATCAGAAATGTAGATTAAGAATTGTATTATTAATTATAATTCGAAGATTCAAAAACATTGTGCAGAATGGTAATTAAGAAGAGGTAAAAATAACTGTAAATTTTCCCCTGGGGATAGTAGCAAAATAATTTTTGTTGACAGTATCCCCTTTAAGATTGATGTAACACTTATAAAATAGTAAATAGCCACATAATGGATATTAATTCCATCATGTGGCTATTTTTACACTTATGTGTCAGCTGTACACAATAAACTGAAACTCCCACACATAAATGAATGGGGTTCTTGAATACTAAATAACTTCTTTTATACTCTCATTTATAATAAAAACTATAAATTACAACATATAAAAACTAATTATTTTCTTCAAGAATTTCACTATCAAGCATCACAATTGACACATTAACGATAGTATATGGCTCGTTTCAAAACCTAAGTATATTATATCGTACTAAAATAACCATGTCTAATGGTATATTTTAGTAGTGCTATCCATCCCACACCTAAAGAGAGTGGGCTTTCCGCACAAATTCTTTGTAAACTGCTCTTTATCTGGACATTATTTTAATAACGTCACTCATCCAATTTCCATCTTCCCTTGAGACTTCAATTTTCTCCATATTTTAATATTTGAAGCTTTTTTAAGTTGCCCTCTTTAAACCACTTTAAACCACACTGTATTCAATTTAAAAATTAATATGTGTTTCTCTATGCAATTCATTACAAACACTCTTAAAATAGCTTGTACACCTGTTAAAATATCATTTCTATATTAGCTTTACTCCCAACCTAGTAATTTTTTCTCCAAGTCATCAAAGTTGTACTCTCTTTGCTCATAGTCATTAAAGGTACTTACCTTTCTTTTGTTTGTAGTTGTCCAATTCTCTTTTAATGCTGTTATCATAGCCCCTACTAAATTATTTACTTTGCCAAGTTGACTTATAATATTATATTTTTCTTTTATTTTTTCAATATCTAAATTGGCAGCATCAAGTATTCTATGAACTTCTAAATCTGTAAGCTCCTGATTTACTACTTGCCTAACTAAATCCATATTTCTGTCATTAAAAAAAACGGGAACAAGTGAGGTTTCTGAAATTTCGCTTTGAGCCTTGTCTTTTTTTCTAATTGAAAATTGAATACTTACAATTTTTCTAACTTCTTTTATCTCATTGTAATCAATAACCAAATCAGTGTTTACATTTATTTCTTTTACCGCTACATTAATTACTTTTTGCTTTAAATTAGCATACTTTGGATACTGATCTTTGTTAATATTTAACGAATCTCTAAGTCCATCTACAGTTAATATTCTATGGCCTATACCCTCGTATTGTTTAAAAAGTTCATATAACCTAAAAGAATATGTGCTCTTAAATTGCATTATATTTCTTAACTGATATTTCGTATAGCAATCCAGGCCTAAATAAAATGGTTTTAAATCTTTATTTATTTTAAGCTTTAATATGCCGTTTACATATTTAGCCGTATCTACCCAATGATATTTTATAAATTCAGAAGTATTTACATTTCTTATTTTAATAATTCTTTGCATAAGTAAATCTGTGATATTATCAATATCCCTATAGAATCTGCTATCACTTGTGTTTAATACCTTAATTAATTCCTTAGTCTTAAACTCATATTCTTTAATATCATCATCATCTTTATGTATCATACTTGCAAGTAACCTTATTAATTTTTGTTCTACCACAGTTAAAGTGTAAGATGATTCAACAAGTCTATTACTTTGGTATACCCAATTGCTATTTACATTTTGTAGTTCATTTGCCATTTTAGCACCCCCACATAAGAATATAACTCTTTTTTTAAAAGTTATCAATAACTTTTAAAAAAAAGAGTTATACTTCACTATCATTTGGTTATCCTTCACTATCTTTAGGTTATCCTTCACTATCATTTGGTTATAGTTAAATGCCATTTCACTATCATTTGGTTACCTTTCACTATCATTTGGTTATAGTTGGGGTGCTTAACCCTAGTTATATCAAGGCCTAGACACCTGCGTAAAAGTATTTAAAACTGTTGTTATTAAATATATATAAAACAACAACAAAATAAGGTTGATGTTTTTTAGATTTTTAATCACTAATTTTAACAAATTAATCGGATTAATTTTCTGTATTTATAAAATACACTATCTTTTTGTTATAGTTCATATTAACAAATGAACCAAGTCACTATCAAAAGGTTATACTTACATAATTTCTATAGAAACACAGGGTTTGACTACATTTTAGGAGTAAAGTCTCCCATTTCTATAAGTGTGGGGATAAAAATTGAGAATTATTATCTCCACAAAGGAATACAAGAGGGACCTATACTAGAAGAAAGAAAAGCTTCACTAGGCAGTCTAAATATCCTTCTGAAGTCGTTAATATTGAAAATTCGAAGAATATGGACATTGGCGTAAGTGACGATTTAACTGCATTTCAGAAGGGTTCTAACATCATAAATTTAAATATAACCTTTTGATAGTATAATCACCATATTCATAATTTATAAAAATAAGTACATCCACAAAGATCCCCCCAGAAGATTACCTACTATTCTTCTAATTTTAAATTATTTATACAATACTCCACCATAACATTTACTAATTCATTTCTGCTATACCCGGATTTCTTACAAGCTTTATCAAGTTCTTTTAACTTATCAGATTCCATATATACATTAAATACTTTCTTGCCTTTTTTATCATCGATCTTCTTTTTTAATACAAACATACTATCTGCACTATCGATAGCAATACTAGTATCTTCTACTACTGGTTTATTATCATTCGTAATATTAATATTTGATTTTAAATTATTTTTAAAATTATTAGACATTCTAAACACTCCTTATATATAAGTATTTAATATTAATATATGTATTAATATATATATTAATATTATATGTTAATACTATATGTTAATACTATGCGCTAATATTATATAATAATATTATAACTTAGTATTTAACATAAATATATTATTTAATACGCTTTAATATTTCATAATATAAATCAGTATAAGCTTTAGCGTGCTTATCACTGTATTCTTGAATAGTTTTATTCATTGCTGTAGCTTCTTTATACTTAACACTATCAAGTATTATTGTATTGAATAAATCGCCCTTTAAAACTTCCTCAGTTACCTCCGTAAATTGTCTAGTAAATACGGTTCTTTTCTCAAATCTATTTCTAAGTATTCCTATCAATTTCAAACTATTTATCAATCTATTTTCTTCGAGTTCATTTACAATTTTATTTACCATGTTAAGTCCTTGTAATGCACTTGGACTATTATCAATTATCTCCATATAGTAATCACTCATACATAAACTATTTTGCACCATAATACCTAAAAATGGAGAATTGTCTATAATAACAAAATCATAATCATGTGTGAAAATACTATACTTAAATTTCAAAATATGTTCCGGGCATTTCTTATTATAAAGTTGTCTTTCCAATACACTACTTTCTATAGTGTTAGGAATAACATGAATATATTCATTATATTTTACTATGCAATCGCTAAAGCCTACCTTATAGTTAGAGTACAAATCATACATATTAAATTTATTTTTAATATTTAGAATCTGAGATAAACTGCTTTGACTATCATTATCTATAAGCAGTACTTTATGTTTTTGATATGCTATCGCTCCAGCTAAGTTTATTGCTGTGGCTGTTTTACCTACACCACCTTTAACATTAATTAATGAAATTACCGCCATATCATCACCCCTTTAATTTGTACTTATAACTAATATTTACATGTAAATGAAATATATGTAATTATCACACTATTATATCACACTATAATAGTGTGATAATACTTAATACTATTATTTAATACCATTTACTAATACTAATTCATGATATTAATACTTAATACTAATATATTCGTTTTTTAAACTTAATTTAAGGTAATGATGGTATAATAAGGAAAACTAAGGGAACTCAACGAAGTTCCCTTAAAAAATGTTATATTATCAACATCAGTCTTTAACGACATTTCAGAAGGAAAGTCTCCAACTTCTATAAGTGGGAGTTACAAGCTATAACAAATAGAAAACTTCAGTGGGGGGATAACAATTGAGAATTGTTATCTGCGCCAGAGGTGTACAAGGGGGTAAATCTCCTTCTGAAGTCGTTAATATTGCAGCTTCGAAGGAGATGAACAGCCGCGCAGATGATGATTTAACATAGCCTAAAATAATAAAAATATGACTTTAGTCATAAAGAAATAGTGACTTTTAGTACTAAAAGTAGAATCACTATTTTTTTATAATATAAATATAGAGAAAGGAGATGTATAAAGAAGTGTATATAAAAATGAAAATAGTAAAATTTCAAGGTTTAGTAAAAAAAATCGGTGATTTAGCTGCTGTCGATAAAATAAATCTTAATCATAAGGATAAGGTTAGAAAGTTTATATAAATTTTAAGGGCGGTAGCTTCATTAATAATTTAAGAAAAAAGGAACGATCCTAAATAGAGTGTTGTTAAGAAACAGTAAATAGACTATCAGAGAACTATAAAGGAAAAATATGGTTTAAAACATGTAAATAGGGAGTGAAAATATGAAAAAAATTATTATACCCCTAATATGTATGCTATTAATTTTTAATGTGGCTGAAGAGGCTTATGCATGCACTAGCTTTGCTGTTTATGCCAATAATAAGTTTTATGGAATGAACTTTGATTGGAGTGATACAGATGTTAACATGTCAATAAAGAAAGTAAATGGTATAAAGATTTTCTATTTTAATGTACTAATGGGGGGGCAAAGTTCACAAATTTGTGCAATGAACAGTGAGGGATTATTTGTATCTATTCAGGCAATGTACCCAGAAGCAAATGTTGAAAATACTTCGGGTAAGAATGAAATAGTTACACCTGAGCTAATAGGAGTAGTGAAAGATAAGGGTAAAGTTAAAGAGGTTAAGGAGTATTTAAATAATGTAAGGTTAACTAACTGGCATTTTAGTTTGCACGATTTTATTGCAGATAAATATGGGGATTCAATAATAGTCGAGCCAGGAAATAAAAAAAATGAAATTATTCCTACCAATAATAAATTTAATGTTATGACAAACTTTCAAAATGCTATGTTTGTTGGAAAAACATATAAGGAAGCATATGGCACAGGAGATGACAGATATAGAAGTGCCTATGAATATCTTTTAGAGAATAAGGATAAATTTAATTTGGAAAATGGGTTTCAGATTCTAGAGAAAACTATGCAAACATCAGGAGAATATAAAACTCAAGCTTCAATGTTATTTGACCCAGAAAAGAGAGAAATATATATCATATTGAAAAGGGACTTTAATAAGGTATGGAAAGTATCCTTAGATGGCGAAACAATAGAAACTTATAAAGGATTTGATAAACACATAAAATATAAGTTGAATGAAAATGGAATGGCGGGATTGAATTTAAAAAATCCAACACAACCTGTAAACAGTACCGTTAGAAATTCAAAAAATACTTCAAATCATCATTCTAACCTTTGGCAGTATGCTATTATAATAACTTTAGCCATAGGGGTTATGTTTGTATTCTTCCGGTGCCTTAACAGAAGAAAAAAGGCTTAACAGAGCGCTATGATAATGTTACTGAATTTGAATTTAATATAGTTAATTCGCTTTATTCATATCCCCTACCTCATAAATAAATGTATGAGGTATAGATTTGAGGTAAGTTCATTCTAAAAAAAGACACCTAGGTGTCTTTTTTTAGAATGATTTTATAAATGTTTATTTAACTTTTTCTTCATATAATTTCTTAATTGCCTCATCCACTATTTCATTAAAGGTTATGTTGATGTTATCATACATAGGTTTTAGTGTTTGAAGTTTTCTTACTGTTGATGGTCTTAGCGAGAAGCTTCTCTTTATGGATAACGTATCTTCTTCATTATTTTCAGAAGAATTTATATTCTTAACTTCTAAAGAACTTTCATTCTTAACTTCTAAAGAATTAATATTCCTAAGCCCACTTAAAATTCCTTTGCTTCCACTGTTGCTTTTTTTACTCATAATTTAAAATCTCCTTACTTAAGCTCATATAATCATCGAAAGCATTACATTTATTATTAAAATAAATTACTGGTTCCTGAGCATCTTGACTGTACTCTATTTTACTATCAACTCTAATTATGCTGTCGAATACCTTAGCTCCAAACACTTCTATAAGACTTTCTTTGATGTTTTTAGCAATGGTTTTTCTACTAGTAAACATAGTTATTAGTACTCCCATAATTTCAATATTCTCGTTTAAATTGTCCTTTACTAAATTAAAAGTATTCATTAAGTGCTTAATACCTTTAACGGAAAAATATGAAGTGTTGACTGGTATAATAAGTTTATCACTGGCCACAAGACTATTTACACTAAGTAGTCCTAAACTTGGTGGGGAATCAATTAAAATATAGTCATAATCATTTTTTATTTTATCAATAATCTTCTTTAAAATAGTTTCACGGCTCATAGCACTAGCAAGTTCTATTTCTGCATTTGACAGTTGTATATCTGAAGGTAAACATTCTAAATTTTCGTAAGTAGTTTTTTTAATAACTTCTTTTATGTTTTCATAGGTGATTTTTTTAGAAATTAAAAGATCATAGATAGTTACCTCTAATTCTTCATCATCAATTCCAACTCCATTAGTGGTATTTGCTTGTGCATCCATGTCAACTACTAGAACTTTCATGCCTTGCGAGGCTAGTGCGGCACCTAAGTTTATAGTTGTAGTAGATTTACCACAGCCACCCTTTTGATTAAATATACTTATTATCATAAAATATCTCCTTAAGGAATCAGATTTGTAGTTACAAATATATATTATATTCTTAAATTCTTAAATTGTAAACTTCTTAAATTTAAAAATTCTTAACTTCTTAGGAATTTATATTCTTTATTAAACTATCTCGTTCATGTCCAAACATTATGACGTTTTGCTTCGGGTGCTATTTTAAATATGTTCAGAGAGCTTTGTAAACTTAGTAAAACTTTACTGACTGCTCATTCCTAATTCGAAACTCCCACGCCTAAAAGCTTGGGTTTCTTAGGTACTAAATAACGCCTTCAATACTATCACTATAAGACTTATATCCACGATTAAAAGACGTAGGCTTTCCGTAGGTTAATCTAATCTTTTGGATAAAATCGTACATTTATTTCTTTAATTCTAATTTGGACAATAATGGTATAATAAATAAATGTTTTATGTAATAATGGTAGATTATAATCTAATAAAAATGAATAAGCCATTTTGGAAAAAACATTTATAATTATTCTTTGCATTGTGTTGATTTAAATTTATACTTATAATTTTATTGTGAGTTAAATTAGATTAGTTAGACAAGACAAAGTAAAGATTATTTATGTTTTGTAAAGGATAAATATAATGAATATATCAATTAGATTTGAAGAAGAAAATGATTTTAGAAATGTAGAATATATGACAAGGGAAGCATTCTGGGATGTATACAAACCAGGATGTATTGAACATCTTCTTGTACATAAAATAAGAAAAGTCCCTGCATTTATAAAAGAATTGAATTTTGTTGCATGTGATAAAGATAAAATTGTCGGCAATGTAATCTATTCAAAATCAAAAATAGTTAATGAGGAGAATAAGGAATTTGAAGTTTTGTGCATGGGGCCACTTGGGGTATTGCCATCTTATCAAAGACAAGGCATTGGTTCTTTGTTAATGAAGCATTCTATTGAAAAAGCAAAACAGTTAGGCTATAAAGCTATAATTATTTTTGGAAAACCAAATTATTATCATCGCTTTGGTTTTTCAAACGCCAAAGAATATGGTATACAAACATCTTGGGGTGATAATTTCGAGGAATTTATGGCATTAGAACTATATGGTGGCAGTCTTAATGGTATTTCAGGAAAATATTATGAAGATTCAGTTTTTGAAATAGAAAAGGAGGAATTGGATATTTTTGAAAAAGAATTTCCTTATAAAGAGAAGCATGTTACGAATACTCAATTAAAATAGATATTAAGAAGATTATTTTTATAACAAAAGTGGTGAAATTAATGCATTAATATGATTTTCATAAATAATTTATGAGAACAGAAAAGGAGAAAAAATATGATTAAACAGTTAGAAAATTTTGAAATGGAAGAAGTTATGGACATATGGTTAAAGACTAATATTACTGCTCACAGTTTCATACCAGAAAAATATTGGATTGATAATTATACCATTGTTAAAAATGAATACATGCCCAATTCTACAACTTTTATTTACAAAGAAGATAATATAATTAAGGCATTTATAAGCATTATGAACAATTCATTTATTGGTGCATTATTTGTTTTACAAGATTATCAAGGTCAAGGTATAGGCCGAAGACTATTGGAATACTGTAAAGTTTTATATTCAAGTTTGGAATTGGGAGTTTATATAGAAAACATAAGTGCAGTTAAGGTTTATAAGCATTGTGGTTTTGTGGTTAAAACAGAGCAACTCAATGAAGATTCTGGACTTTTGGAATATACAATGTTTTGGACAAAACAAGAATAATCTTAAGTCACATCTTTAATGACATTTCAGAAGGAAAGACCCCCACATCTATAAGTGGGGGTCACATACTATAACAAAAATAAAACTTCAGTGGGAATCTAAATCTCCTTCTGAAGTCGTTAATTACAGCTCCGTAGGAGATGATTTAATGACATTTTAGAAGGAAGGTCTCTAACTTATACAAGTGGTGAGGATAATAATTGAGACTTGTTATCTGTCCTAGAGGAATACAAGGGGGCAAGATGTGCAGGTGGATGATGAGAATGTAGCTAGATTTGTGTAAACAAATCTAGCTACATTCTCAAATTTTAGTGAAGCCTTTGGTCTGCATTTTTTCTGCATTAAGAAATAATGCCATTCCTGTTTTCATTTTTCTAAAGTTCAACTTTTCATAAAAGTTTTCTTTGTCTGGTGAAGCATATAATATAAAATTACATTGAGGAATGCATTTTAAAATGCTATTAACAATTGTTGCACCTACCTTTTTACCTTGATATTCAGGTAGAACTGCTATATCATAAATTGCGGCTTGGTAAGTCCCGTCTGAAATTGCACGACCAAAACCAATTAACTTATTATCGTCAAAAGCAAATACAACAGTATGACTATTTTCAAAGGCCTTCTTATGCACCTCTCCTTCAAAATAAGCCATTTCAACTTTTTTCAATATTTCAGATACATTATCCCAATTAATATTTAAACAATTGCATTGAATTTTCAGATTCATCGCTTCTCCTCCTTTAAGTATTAATATAAATTTAATGCCATAAAGTAAGTATAAATGATTACGTTACGTAGGGTGCAAGTGAAATTTGTAAAAATTCATAACTTCCTATAATTCTACAGTTGCACCGCAAAGTAAGAAAAATATTTCTTAAGTAAAACTAAAGATTATATTCATTTTTTGATATGTGCATTTCTAAATTTTCTAAATACTTCACCAGAGACCAAAACAAACACTATTAACATGGTAGTGCCAGCAAAATAGTGCCTAGATTTATATTCATTATCCCCACTACAAGTGAAAGAATAGCAGATATAATAATTGATATTTTACCTTCATCTTCTTTTTTCATAATAAATTTTACTACATTTTTAAAATACTTCATAATATATTAACATCCATAAAATTTTAGATATTTTTCAATATTTGATTGTATATATTCAACACTATGATTACCGGGGGATACATGATTTTGAGAATTTACGCCTTTTTGTTTCAGTATTTTATGTAAAATTGAACAACCTTCATAAAATTTACCTTCATCCCTATCTCCAGCATCAAGATAGACATCAATATCAGAAGAAATATTATTGTTTCTTGAAATATATATTGGATCATATTTTTCCCATACACCCATATTTTTATAATATGGTTTATCTTCTTCTTCAAGCTCCAGTTCCAAAGCAGGCATATGTCCTCCTACTTTTGAAAACATATGCTGATGCCTTAGTGTATTGTGAAGAGCTGCATAACCACCAGATATCCCTCCTATATATCTTCCTTTTCTATCTTTTATAGTGTTGAAAGTTTTATCTGTTAAAGGTACTATCTCTTTCATAAAGTAATCTTCATACATTCCTAAATTTATGATTCTATTATTATCTCCAGGGTCAGGCACCTCGCTGCAGATTAAGGATGAATTCAACCCCCGGCTATATTCTTTATTAAATTACCTCGTGCATGGCCAATATATCATGACCTTCTTCTTCGGATGTTATTTAAAATAAGTTCAGAGGGTATTCTATAAGTGGTATTATTATTTTTGCTTTGGACAAATTTACTTACAAGGGTAGGTCTATTTTACCTCATTCTTAATTTTTACTTAAAAAGCCCCCCAAGTTAATTACATGCTGTTCATAAATTCCAAAGCCTATTTTACATTTTTCATTGAAAGCTTCTACATTATAACGAAGCTTTCTGCCTTCAATTGCAATCAATGTTGCTTTTACGGTAACCATCATGTTAAAAGGTGTTGAATTTATATGTTCAACATTAATTTTGGTTCCAACAACTCTATAATTTTCAGGCATTTTATCAATTACTATATGTGTAGCTGTATCTTCCATAAATCCAATCATACTAGGTGTAGATAGCACAGTGACACCTTTATTTCCAATAAAGTCTGCTGTATCTTCTGGTTTCACTATATATTCATTAACTAAGGTTTCTCCAACCTTAAAAAGAGCATTAAAGTCCATCCATAATCATCCTTCCTCTATATACTTTCTTTTGTGCTATTAAGTTTTTATATCAAAGCTTATGAATTATTATAACATCTCTTTAATGATTATAACAAAAATTATTAAACCTATACAATTTAAAGGAAACTACTTTTCAGTACATGACACAGATGCTGGCACTAAAGCATTTAACATAATATACAGAAAAAACTTAAAAATACATTTGCTTTATGATATAATAAGTCAATAAAAAAATGTAAAGGATGTAGTTATATGAAAATTATAGCTTTTGTTATATTTTATGCGATAATTGGTATTATAATTGCAAAATTAGCAGTATTAGTAAGTTCAAAAGTCAAATTTTCAGATATCTATAAATTTTTTCTAAAACTTTAAAAAAAACAGGAGATAAATAGGGGGTATAAAAATGGAAATTACAAAATTTTATGATGTTAAAATCACAATACTAAAAAAATTAAAAGTTGAGGATATTCATAAAGATTATGCGAAAAGTAACCTCCCTGTAGTTTGTGTAAAGGGACAAGAAGGGGATGAATACATATCAAAAAATTGTAAGATGCCAGAAAAATTCTGTAGTGGTGCTTGGGAAGGCTTAGAAAGTAAAGTTTCTTTTTTAGCGTCAGGTAGCAACAGTCCTTATGTAAAACAAAATGGAATATCAATAAATTCATGTAACGATGGACTTCATCCAGTTATTTTTAAATTGGAAAGAGTAGAAGCTTAGTTTAGAAAATATGATGTACTAAATGACCAGAATTTTTGGTCATTATATAGAAAGGAATTCTTCAGCTAATATTGAATATTGATAAGCATCATGCCACATTGGTTTTCCCAAAGAAGGCTGGTTTTCTAAAATGTCCTTCCCTTCTCATCAAAAGTCGTTCCAATAATCTCCATGAGGGAGTATTTTCAGGGTTACACTTACCAATAACTCGATTTAAGGTTAATAGCCTCGAGATTAAAGCTAATTTCAAAAAGATGTGGAAGATTGAATCTACATAGTATTGTAAACGCGGCATCGTTTTATATCTTGTTTCAGAAATTGAGCAAGTTTAGTGGCTATCACCATTTAAGTATATAATTATGGTGGTAGTTTTTATCGGCTCAACATCTGAATCCAAACCTATTCAAATTGCGTATTATTTTTGCCTTTTAACCACATAAAATATTTTATATGCCTTATCATCAATTGGTGATAAGTTAAAATCTTTATATCTATTCATTATTTCAAATCCAGATTTTAAAAGAAACTTATCCATTTCATCAACGGAATAAGCCTTTTGGATATGAGTTTCTGATTCATTGTTACCAAAATCAAAAATAGTTTTGCCTATTTTATGCTCCTTATCATAGTCTAATATCTGTTTAAATTTTATTTCATCAAATGACCTATCAATTATTCCAAAATGTCTTTCCTCATATAAAGTTGGGGTATTTATATCAAAAATAAAAACACCATTATCATCTAAATGTAATAAAATATTTCTGAGTGTTTTTTCCATCTTTACATCACATGTCAAATAATTAATTGAATCAAATGCACAAGTTATCATTTGAAACCTTTTATCAAAGGTAAAATCTGAAATATCAGCAACTTGAAAATCGATTCCCTTTGTATTTTTTCTTGCTACATTAATCATATCCTCCGAAATATCAATTCCACTAACTTCAAAGTTTCTACTATATAATTCTGAAGCAAGTATTCCTGTCCCACAGGCAACATCTAATATAGAATGGACATTTAAATTATAAGTCTCAATAACATTAGAAATCAAATCTGTATATTTAGAACTGGATTTCCCCCAATCTTTATCATAAAATTTTGATAATCTTTCATATGGTTTCATATTTAAGTTCCCCCTTTTTACTGAACAATATCCTACTAGGTTGACACAAAATAAGAATTTATATTCTTAACTTCTAAAGAACTTTAATTTTTAAATTCTTAAGAATTAATATTCTTAAGCCACTTAAAACTCCGTTGCTTCAACTTTTGTTATTTTTATTCATAATTTAAAATGGCATTACTATTTTGTGGCTGTTATGCCATGAAATATGGATAGTACATCTTATGGTTTATAATCTTCAACCATAAACATCACGAATTTTTCTTAATATAAATCCTTAACGTTTTAATTAACAAATAGATTATATATACTGGGCGCAATAAACATTTCTAACTCCATGTCTTCCAACCTTTTGTCCAAAATTAATAAGCTTAGCATTAATATCTAATAATATTTTTGAAAATTCTTCCCTGTCTTTATAATATATCTTTTCGTCTGTATATCCCGTATTACAATCTTGGGTTTCTTGTATTCTTTTGCTCACATAAGTTATTCCAATTGATAATGGTGGAGAGTTATTTAAGAAAATTGCGTACTACTGTCATATTATTAAATATAACGCATAACTTTAAATCATCATATCATTATAATTCCATAATCCTAGATGTCCCTTTACTTCTAGCGGTTTATTAATTAAGTGTATATTATCTAATATCCAAGCATATCTACCTGGTGTATAGTCACCAAATATTAATTCATTTCCCTCAACCTTCATTCCATTTTCAAGTATAGCATAATCTTCATATAACTCTTTCATTTGTACGCAAGCAATTAAATCACCAATTGCTATAATATTTCCAAAATTAAAATTATATTGTATTTTGTTATTTCCATTTATAAGTATATATTTGTCCTCCAAAACTTTCATAAACTCGTGCTTTAAACAACTTTCTTTTCCTTCTTTATTAATATTCTTTGAAGCATGAATCGCAATTTTACCTCTATAATTTGTTTTCCACGATCTAGTTTCTATTTTTTTCTCTTGAATAGCAATTAATGTTGCAAATGGTTCAATTATTGATAAACATTTCATTTTTTCCTCCTAAAATATATTTAGAATGCAGACAAACCAAAGAAGTAAAAGCATTTTAGAACTACGATATTTCCGAAAATGGAGTCGGGAATACTTTCCTATAGATAATATGTCTCAATAATTTACAAGTGTGGGATAAAATATTTACTTAATTATACCATTATTACCATAAATTTTGTATAGAAGGTTAAAGGTTCTGAATGTGAATTAATTACTATTGTGTTATATTCAGAAATTTAACGACATTTCAGAAGGAAGTCTCCCACTTCTATAAGTGGGGGTCACACACTACAATAAAAAGAAAACTTCAGTGGGGGGATAACAATTGAGAATTGTTATCTGCTCCAGAGGTCTACAAGGGGGTAAATCTCCGTCAGAAGTCGTTAAGTTATCTTCTTCGAAGCTATTACAGCGACCCAGGAGATGATTTAAGTATATATTAATAAAGTAACCCCCATATCTAATGATATGAGGGTTACTTGCGACGAAATATAAGAATATTCCGAAGTAATTAATAAAATTAAGCGGTTCCATTTTGACAAATTAAAAATTATTATACGTCTCTTCTCCAGTTCTTCTAATAGTGATTTATTTTTGAAGTGTTATTATCTAAAGTTAAATTTATTAATCAACAAATTTAAATAATTCTTCAACTGTCGTATTGAATACCTTGGCTATATCCATAGCTAATTTTAAGGATGGATTATATCTCCCATTTTCTAAATGTACTATAGTTTCTCGTCTAACCTTCACTAATTTCGCAAGTTCAAATTGCTTCATTAATGCTTTCTCTCTATATTCTTTAATGTTTGTATTTAGAATTGACACTTATTCACAAATCCCCTTTCTATCATAATATATAAAGGATAATAATCTTATTATAGTAAATATAAATAGGATTAACAGTAACCAGATTCCTATTGCAACCTTTGAAATAACAAAATCCTTATAAATTGGGGATATAAGTAGGACGCCGAATATAGCAATTGAAATCACTAAGAAATTCATACCAATCTTATTTACTTTAGATAATATACTAATTACTAATTCATCAGTTATACCACTTAATCTTTTTCCATTCAAGATAATTATGGCCCACATTATAAACCAAATAACATTTGTAATAGTTATGAAATTGTCAGAATTCATTAGATTTAGTTTACTCAGTAATACAGTAATTAATAGATATAATACTGTTACTAATTCCATAGCAAGCTTTAATTTAATATTCATTTTTGTATTCATAAAAGAAACCTCCCTAAAGTTATATATTTATAACTTGTATGTTATAAATATATAACTTTAGGGAGATTTTGTCAATATAATAGTTTAACATTCCCTCTCAGAAATTTTGCACTTACCAACACTAAATTTGTATTCACATAAGACTTCCGCTTAGTTCAGATTTGATTACAAGTTCGACACAAATACTTAAGTAAACACAGGCGTTACCGCCCATGCTCCTCTACAAAACCGTACGTGCCCTATTAAGGCATACGGCTTTTCACATCATATTTTAGTAACCTCCATGAGGGAGTATTTTCAGGGTTACACTTACCAATAACTCGATGAGCTCCTAATTGTTCAAAACTCTTTTACACTCCTCTGTGGCATAGCCATTTCCATAATATTCAGGATTAAGCACATAACCGATTTCCCATGTTAAGAATTCTTTAGGCTCCTGCTGTTGAAAATAAACATTGCCAATTAACTTATTGTTTTCTTTCGCTCTCATAGTCTTCTTCTCTTATAATTTTAGTGGACTAATTACATCCTTAATAACTACTAACACCATCAATGCCATTAAAAACACAAATCCAATATAATTTACAGTTCCAACTTTATTTTCATCTAATTTTTTACCTGATATTATTTCAAATAACAGCATAAAAATCCATCCTCCATCCAAAGCTGGGAAAGGTATTATGTTGAGTATCCCTAACTGTACACTTATAAATGCAGTAAGGAACATTAAGTTTGTAAATCCAGCTTGTGCTGCCTTTTCTGAAATTCGTATTATGCTTATTGGTCCTCCCACCTCATTTGAAGAAACTTGCCCTTTAAATAGACTTCCGAAAAATGTAAAAATTTGTTTTGCTGAGTTAATAGTTTGATTAAATCCATAACTTACAGTTTCGCCGAAGTTCATTTTCTTTTGTAAACCAGCGATTCCTATCATGAATTTATTTTCTTTTACATTTTTAAGAGGGGTAAGAGAGATTTCTTTCACTTTTGAATCTCTAAGTATTTCAATATCCATACTTTTACCTTTATTATTAGAAAATTCAGTCAAGGCTTGCTCCCATTTATCTATATTAACTTTATTAACCTTAGTAATTTTGTCTCCGACTTTTAGTCCAGCATGCAGGGCTGGACTATTAGGGACTACTCCCCCTATTATTGGTAATATGTATCCTTCTGCAGCACCTACAATAGCAAATAAAACCACTGCTAACATTAAATTCATAATTGCACCAGCAGAAACTATGCTTAGTTTTTGCCATGGAGTTTTATTGTTGAAAGCCCTGGGATCATCACTTACTGAGTCTTCCCCTTCCATCTTAACATAGCCACCAATTGGAAATGCTTTAATCAAATACTCTGTCTCTTTTCCTTTAATTCCAAAAATTTTCGGACCCATTCCTAGTGAAAATTCATATACTTTTACTCCATTTAGCTTACACATGGTAAAATGACCTAATTCATGTATTATAATCAAAAGACTAAATGCTAATAGAGCCATAATAATATATGGTATATTTACTATAATACTTGTGAATATACTACTCATAACAATTCCCCTCCCTATTTCTTATGATAATTATTTTTTACATATTTAATTTGTTTAAGTAAATTTATGGAATATGTTCTAAAGTCTATGGTTTTATTAATCTTTATATTTTTAGATTCATTTATAAGTTTAAACTATATAAGAAATATGAGACCTAATTATATATAAAAATCCTGTTCATAACATTTATCTTAGCGGAGGATATTTTATTTTTAATATTATCTTCACTTATTCCTTGAAGTGATATATACTTTTCAAAAAAATTTTCTGTTAAACATTTTTAAATAGGATAAAAATAAAAATAATCCTTAGTACACACTATTTTGCAATTATTTACTAAATTGTAGTCTGTATATACACTAATAATAACATAAATTTCAAGTATAAGGGATTAAATTATTTAAAAATTGGTTTTATGCCCTTATAAGTAGCAATTCTGTATCTACAAAGTTAGTTGCGCTATGAACTATAATATTTTTGCTTTTTATTATGTCTTTATCATCTTTGAAACATTGTAACCACTTGAACCAATGGAGATAATTTGCCAAAAATTTAGTTGATACTCCATTAAATTTATTCATCCATTTTTTAAACTGGCTGTGCAAACTATTTACATGATTGATATGATAAATACAATTTCAAGAATGATATTGTTATTTCTATCTATGGCTGTAGCTACACATATCTTCTCATTGCTTATACCACGTTTTTTTATTCCTTCACCTATTTTACGATAACTTCTTGGCATTAAAAACCATTTTTTTTATGATTTCCTTTGAGCTATTATGATAGAAAGATTTGCATCTCACTCGGATACAAAATTAAAGGACTTTAAAATCATGGAAGCAATATATACATAGTTATGTTAAATTTTTTGAATAATTATATGGATATGATATATAATTGAATAAGGACAAAATGGTTGTGAATATGACCAAGTAATAGCATATATTTAGGACTTCTCTTAAGAATTGTAATAATATCGATATATTTCTTAAACATAAGCGACTTAGACTTTTTTCAATAATGATTTTGGAATTTTAGGTTTTTCTAAAGCATATCCAATACAAAATTGGGAAGATGTATGCGCAATTTAACTAGTTGTCAATAGAATTGTATTGAATGACATAAAAACGGTATTGAATTACATATATACCTATTAATATAGATAATAATACAATTATTCTGCTCAGGCTGCATTCGCTTTTGGCCTGTTAATCCAGTGGATGAATTGTCCTAATATATTATGATATTAATGGGAGGGATACATATGAGTGAAAAAGACCTTTGGGCATAACATTAATTGAATATTCTTATATTGTTGGACAATTGTAGAAAGATACGACGTAAGAATTGTTTATATTCTGCGAATTAAATCTATTATTTTTAGGAGGTAAGCTATGATAGAAGAAGAAAAAATATTTGCAGGTAGGCTGTTTGATGCACGTACGAAAGACCTTCGAGATATTAAGCATAAGGCGCATATTCTATGTCAGAAATTCAATTTGCTTAATGAGTATGATGAAAGCCGTCTGCCAATCATCAAAGAATTTGTGGGAAAAATCGGAGAAAAATACTATTTTCAAGGCCCTATACAATTTAATTATGGGTGCCATACATTCATAGGTGAGAACTTCTTTGCGAACTTTAATACCACGATTTTAGATGATGGTAAAATTTACATTGGTGATAATGTCATGTTTGGGCCTAACGTTTCCATCATGGCAACCTCACATCCACTCATTTCGGAAGAGAGAATTGCCATGAAATATGAGGATGGCCATGTGTCTATGTCCGAATACGCAAAGGAAATACATATTGGAAATAATGTTTGGATTGCTTGCAATGTTGTGGTTTGTGGCGGTGTTCATATTGGAAATAACGCAGTTATCGGCGCCGGTAGTATTGTTACAAAAGATATACCGGATAACTATCTTGCATGCGGTAATCCCTGCAAACCAATAAGATTAATCACAGAAAAAGACTCAAAGTTAGACTTACTGTAATTATTTATAACATAATTGTTTGCTTACTACTGAAACGGCATCACACTTTGCCGAACGATAGCTATGAATATTAAAAAAAATTTAGACGCAAAAAAGCCCGACTGAAAAAACTCCAGGCGGGCATAGAGGAAAATGATTTTTATATATGTAGAGGAAGAATTACGGACACAATACTCCCGTGGAAAGCAAGAACTTTTTTTGATCGGTCACAAAGCGTCATATTTTGTCGATGTTGTTTTTGCATAGCGGCATCCTCCTTATGCCGCCGTTCAGCTATGCTCTATGTAATTTTAGCATAAGAAATCCTCTGCCAAAACTGCGGTTTTTTTTATTACCGCTTGGAAATTGGTTTTCAAATATTAATGTTAGGTTGAATTTTCAGTCTATATTATTCCTTAACATAGGAATCAGTAATTTTCTTACAAAGCTGTACAAAACAATCTAGCTCTTTTTCGGAAAGAGTATTTTCAATTAAATCCATAATTTCATTTCTGAACTTTTCTGATCTTGCAAGAAAATCCTTGCCATCCGAAGTAATTAGAATATCATAGGCTCTGCGGTCTGATACCCGCCGCTTTTGAATAATGTATTTTTTCTCTAACAATCTTTTGGTCAGTTTAGACATTCCAGCCTGAGTAATCCCCCTGATTTCTGCCAGCTCCTTTGTAGTCTTAGAGCCTTGCTTATCTAAAATATCCAATACATTATATTGTGCTGTTGTCACTCCCTCGATATTAAAGCGATTGATATTGTTGATAATCATACACTGAAAAGGGATATAGCAATTTTCTAATTCTTTTTTAGCCATGAGAATTCTCCCTATTTAATATATTTTTTTAGGTATTGTCCTGTAATGGAAGAGGTACAATTTATTAAATCCTTCGGTGTTCCCTCAAACATGATATTGCCACCATTTTGCCCAGCAAGAGGGCCTAAGTCTATAATCCAATCCGCTTGACTGATCACATCTAAATTATGTTCTATTACAATTACAGTGCTGCCTTGTTCAACCAAGCGATTCAAAACTTTAAGCAACTGTGATATGTCGGACATATGAAGTCCTGTTGTAGGCTCGTCCAGCACATAAATATTTCCTCTGTTTTCCAACTCTGATGCAAGTTTTACTCTTTGCAATTCACCGCCGGACAAAGTATTTAATGGTTGTCCAAGCGTAATATAAGTGATTCCTACATCTGCTAATCTTTTCAAGGTAGATACTATTTCTTTTTCATAGAAGAAATCTAAGGCTTCGTCAACGGTCATATTTAAAACGTCACTGATACTTTTACCGCGCAATTGATAGCTTAATACTTCGTCTGTAAATCGCCTTCCTTGGCAGACCTCGCACACAGTAACGACTGTGTCCATAAACGCCAAGTCTGTATGGGTTACGCCCAAGCCCTTACAGTTGGGGCAAGCTCCTTGTGAATTAAAGCTGAACAAAGCAGGCTTGACATGATTTGCTTTTGAAAATAGTTCTCTAATATCATCAAAAATTCCTGTAAAAGTAGCAATATTAGATCTCTTTGAGGTTTGTATTGGCTTCTGGTCAATAAAAATTGTATCAGGATAAACTTTAGGTAAAACCTGATTGATTAACGTACTTTTACCTGAACCAGCGACACCCGTCACGACTGTCATAACACCTTTCGGAATATCTACACTAATATTTTTAAGATTGTGCAACTGAGCTTTTTCTAAAGACAAATGTCCAGTGGAAGTTCTAATATTCTCTTTTAACCGGGGTTGGCTACACAAAGTTTTGCCTGTCAGCGTATCTGAATGTACAAGACCATCTAATGAACCCTGATAAGTTATTTTACCGCCGCTGATACCGGCTTTCGGCCCCATGTCAATGACATAATCTGCAATTTTAATAACATCCGGATCATGCTCAACAATCAAGACGGTATTTCCTTTGTCTCGTAAAAGTTTTAAAAGCGTATTGATTTTATTTACATCATGTGGGTGTAAACCAATGCTTGGTTCATCAAAGATGTACGTAAGACCAGTTAAGCTGCTGCCTAATTGCCGAACCATTTTTATCCGCTGCGATTCACCCCCGGAAAGCGTGGATGTTTCTCTGTTTAGGCTTAAATAACCGAGACCGATTGAGACTAAATGTTCCAGTCGATTAGTTATAGCCATGACCATAGTTGCAGCTTTAGGGTCTTTAATGGTGCGGATGAAATCCACCAAATCTGTAATTTGCATTGTAACACAGTCCGCAATATTTTTATTGTTTATTTTACATTGCAAAACAGATTGTGATAATCTAGCGCCCCCACAGTCAGGGCACGTTTCTTTACTAACGATCTTAGCTATATCTTTTTTGTATTTGGTAGCTTCGCCATCTTCCTTTTTGAGAAAACTTCGCTCAATTCTAGGAATCAGTCCTTCATAAAGAGACGTCTTAGGCCATTCGGGATCGGAAGTGATTACTTTAATATCTGACTTATATAAAAGTAACTCTAATTCTTCCTCTGTAAAGTCTTTTATTTTTTTCTCATTATCGAAAAAGCCTGAGTGAATATATCGTTTTAACCTCCATCCTCCCGGCTCAAAGGTTGGAAATAAAATTGCACCCTCATTTAATGACTTATTTCTATTTAACAGGCGGTCAATATTTATCATATCGATTTTTCCAAGCCCCTCACACTTAGGGCACATTCCTTGTGGATTATTAAATGAAAAAACATCAGAATAACCCACAAAGGGTTTTCCTATACGAGAAAACAATAATCTCAGTAAAGAATATATATCGGTAATTGTCCCAACCGTTGACCTCGCATTTCCGCCAATACGCTTTTGATTAATGATAATTGCTACAGATAAATTTTCAATGGCATCTACATTGGGCTGCCCATAATGTGGTAAACGATGGCGAATAAAACTTGAATATGTCTCATTTAGCTGCCGTTGTGATTCTGCCGCTATTGTATCAAATACCAAAGATGATTTCCCCGAGCCAGAAACACCAGTAAAGACAGTTATCCTTTTCTTGGGAATTTTTACATCTATATTTTTAAGATTTTTTTCTCTTGCTCCAACCACGTGTATGAATTCTTCTATATTTTCTTTCTCCATAAAATCACCTTTCAAGCATTTAAATAGATTACATTACCGTGTAAATATATAACTGGGTTAATTATATTTTACTACTTTTATTTTTAGATTGCAATAGTTGCTTAAAATTAATAATAGAAGAGTAACGTAACAATCAGAATTCACTCAAGAAAGCATTATGACTTGAATAAAAATACAGAATCATCGGTTAATCCATTCGATTTAAATGATGAAAAGAGTGATCCTCAGGCTGCATTTGCTTTTGGGCCTGTTAATCCAGTGGATGAATTGTCCTATACTGGAGTACCCCTTCAGCAAGAATATTTCTAGGACAATGTAGGTGGTGTGTGGTTATTCTGAAGAATGGATTGATAACAAAGAAGATATAGAGAACCTTCAGAAAAAATTTAAATAGAATAAATTCTTTAACCATTTTCATATATTATGATATTAATGGGAGGGATACATATGAGTGAAAAAAGACCTTTAGGCATAACATTAATTGAATATTCTTATATTGTTGGACAATTGTAGAAAGATACGATGTAAGGATTGTTTATATTCTGCGAATTAAATCTATTATTTCTAGGAGGTAAACTATGATAGAAGAAGAAAAAATATTTGCAGGTAGGCTGTTTGATGCATGTACGAAAGAACTTCGAGATATTAAGCATAAAGCACATATTCTCTGTCAGAAATTCAATTTGCTTAATGAGTATGATGAAAGCCGTCTGCCAATCATCAAAGAATTTGTGGGAAAAATCGGAGAAAAATACTATTTCCAAGGCCCTATACAATTTAATTATGGGTGCCATACGTTCATAGGTGAGAACTTCTTTGCGAACTTTAATACCACGATTTTAGATGATGGTAAAATTTACATTGGTGATAATGTCATGTTTGGGCCTAACGTTTCCATCATGGCAACCTCACATCCACTCATTTCGGAAGAGAGAATTGCCATGAAATATGAGGATGGCCATGTGTCTATGTCCGAATACGCAAAGGAAATACATATTGGAAATAATGTTTGGATTGCTTGCAATGTTGTGGTTTGTGGCGGTGTTCATATTGGAAATAACGCAGTTATCGGCGCCGGTAGTATTGTTACAAAAGATATACCGGATAACTATCTTGCATGCGGTAATCCCTGCAAACCAATAAGATTAATCACAGAAAAAGACTCAAAGTTAGACTTACTGTAATTATTTATAACATAATTGTTTGCTACCAAAAGAGATAGTGTAATTAATTAAATCCATCAAAATATAATTACTTATGAAGAGAAGAAGAAATTTATTTTGATTAGTTTAAGCAATATATGAAAAGCATTCAAGATAATTTTTATATATTGAACGCTATATATATTGCTTAAAAAAGTATACATTTACGGTGGACAATTCGTTTTAATATATCAACATTGATAAATGTAAATATTAAGTTTTTTTAGAATTCAACCTTGTATTACGAGGTATGTAGTGATAAACTTATTTTAAGTAGTATTACGAGGTATGGGGGTGGATTTATGGATAAAGAGATAATGAAAGGTAGCATTGATATTCTTATACTTTCTATAATTAACAAACAAGATAACTATGGGTATGAGATTGCTAAATGTATTAAAGAAAAAAGTGATGGGATATATGCTATGGGTGAAGGAACGTTATATCCTGCATTAAAGAGGCTTGAAAAAAAGGAACTAATCCAATCATACTGGGAGGAGAATAACCTAACAGGTAAACGAAAGTATTATAAGATTACTAGTGATGGAAAAAAAACATTAAATGAAAGAATAAGCCAATGGAATAAAGTAACGAGTTTAATAAATATTTTTAAGGAGGTTTAATATGAATGGATTTGAAGATTATATTAAAGAACTTTTAAGTGAAAGAGGCATAAATGAAGATGATAAAAAAGATTTAGAGTTTGAGATGAAAGATCACCTATTACTTTTAAAAAATGAATATTTGGATAAAGGGTTATCTGAAAAGGATGCAATTAAATTATCAATTAAAGGTTTTGGAGAAAGTAATTTTATAGGTAATAGTATTAAAAATAACTTGCCTTCACATAATAAATTTATTGATTTTTCAAGTAAAGAAAGAATGAATTGCTTGTTAGAAATGTTTTTAATATATTTTGTTTTCAAATTTTTAGGTAATGTAGAGCAAAATGCTTATTCTAATTCTATGATTTCTTATGTTATTATGACTATACCATTGGTATGTGCCTCATTTATTTTTATAAATAAAAAATTGAAAGATGAAAAAAACAAGATTAAAAATCTAGTTTTGTGTAATATATTATTTTTTATTTTAGAAAAGATAATCATGGCTGGGTATGGTATATTCCGGTTCATTATCCTAGATAAAATTAGTGCTACAATTCATATAATAAATTCAACTAAAAGTCTTTATCTCTTTGATTGGAGATATATTACTATCTCATACTTCGCAGGAAAAAAACAGCTATAACACCTTGTAAATCAATGGTAAGATGGCTTAAAACAGTGATAAAATTTGATTTTAAGCTATCTTTTTAGCAGTGAATTTCCTTGAAATATATTTAGGTAGTTTTATAATAAAAGCGGCAATAAAACTATCTATTTGCGCCACAGTTAAAAACAATAATTCTTGCAGCGTTTCTTGTAGAATGTTGAAGATTATTTCTAATACTTCTGAAAATTGAATATCTTTAAGCTCATCAAAAGCTAGAAAAAATATTTCTCCCATTGTACGTGAATCCTTATTATTTCTGTTTTCAACAGCAAGCATCATATATCGAACCATCACAATTGAAGTATGTGCAATCATTGAATCATAAGAAAGACCTTGAAATTCCTTTCCAAGATTCAAATAGGATTTGCATACTTTAAAGAAAACTTCAATGCTCCAACGTTTACCGTAAAGTGTTATAATTTCTTCCTCGGATAAGCTTAAATCAGTAGAAATAATTGCTATCCATTTCTTTTTATTATTACGGTCACGCACAAATACTATTTTTACATCCAATGTATTATTGTTAGCATCATATATTTGTGCCATTACTGATAAAAGATATTTTGATTTCCCTGGACGTTTTCTTTTTTCTTTGTATATCTGAGCTAAAGTTTTTCTTTCACCTTCAAAAATGTACTTTATTTTTGTAGTGTTTTTAAGCCTACCTACAGTATGTAGCTTAAGCTTAAATATTCTAATTATGGTAACAGGATAAGAAAACCAACTATCAAATAATACATGTTTTGCTGGAATGCCAGCCTTTACAGTAGCTTCTAGCATTTCAATCATAACATCTGTAGACTTTGATATTGCTTGTTTTCTACGTTTATATGCAATTGTGTTCTTGTTTAAACCTTCTTTCATTTCGCAGTATCTATTTTTTTGCTTTTCTGAACTTTGTAAGTTAAATAAAATAGGTAAAAATGTATTACCATCAGTCCATCCAAGAGTAAGCATTCTAAATCCTTTTTTATATTTTTGACCTTTGCTTGCATGGTCATTTACATTAGAAAGTAATTCAACATTTTTGCTTCTAAGTCTACCATAAAAAGAATCATCAACAACTATTGCGTTGATACGTTTTTCAGAAGTAAGGTTTACTAAACTCTCATTTATAATAGTTCCTGATAATTTTAACAAGAATGATTGCCAGTTTATGTACATTGAATTTAAGAATCTGTATACTACATCTTTACCAAATTTAGGAGCATTACTTTCAGTTTGATAACTCATATACATGCTTTTGCCTGTATAAACAATCTGAAGTAAATAGCAAAAAATATCACGAACACATATACCTTTTTCTTTATAACAATTTGCTTTTTTTAAAGCACTAATAACCTTAAATTGTTTAATAAAATTCATTATAGACTTCATAAAATCATTTTCATTTTGACTGTTTTGTGGTATATTGTTCATATGAATGAATCCTCCTAAATATGATATTTTTGTATTTGTCACTACTTACATTATATCATTTTTGAGAGGATTTTTCTATATTAAAACACTGTGGATCCTTGATTTTTCAATGGTCTAAGTCATGTTTTTATGTGCGAAGTTTGAGTTACTATGTTTTTGTTAGGAACGTTGTTTTCAATTATATTAACTAAACTTTTAGGAAATAAATTATTAAAGGGTATTAAAAACACATATAATTATTCTGTAAAATCAACGGTAATATTTATAATGTCAGTATTATTAATATTACTATATTTACTAACCCTAAATATGGTACCATACAGCTTGGCATTAATAACAGATGGAATACAGAATATTACGGGGTTTCACATTATGAGCATTAATGGAAACCTATTGTTTACAATAATCAATGATAAATTTATTATTCCAAATATAGGCTTATTGATCTTAATAATGCTGTTCATTAGGTTAATAATACGTGTAAGAAAAAAAGGATTGAAAAGCATACTATGAATTTAATAATATATACCTTATATTAAAAAGGTATTTGCCTAGTTAAATTTAACTGAATGCTTAACAACACATATAAATCAATGATTTAATAGGGCTATACATTGAAAAAATCAAGGTCTTGCTCAAAAATTCAAAGTAATGGTAAAAATGTTAGTAGATTATTCGCCTATTTCCAAATAGAATCACTAGGAATGATTTTCATAAGACATATATCGTCACCCATTTTTATACTTTTTAATAATTCTACAACGACTTCACAGCCAAAGGCTTTTTCAAAAAGGACTTTACTATACCCTGCAGTGCATTGACACCATGTATCCGTATTTAATTTATCCACATTGGCAAGCATCGGACAAGGGCAAAACGGAAATTGTAGATAGAGTTCTCCATTTGTGCAAGATAGTCCAGCTGCCTTTGCTTTATCTTGGTTTGAAAATTCTTCTAAATTAGAGGATGATGCAACTAGTTCTTGCACTAACGCTAATTTTTCATCCATACCATATCCACATTGACAATTCATTCTAATCTGTTTAACGGTAGACCTATCAAAGTTGCGTTCTAATCTGTTCATGGTGGATTTCACCCATGTCGCATTATCTTCTGATGAAGATAGCTGGTGTTCTCCATATACAATTTTTGTTGCCATTTTATCGTCACTGGCATTTTTTACGGCACCAAAAATTACTTGCTCTTGGATTTTTCTAATATCAAACATAATAAAACCTCATTTTCTTAATTTTTTGTGAGCTGTGGTTACGGTGCTCTGTTCTTTTACCACACTTCTTACAATATTTAATTGTAAGTGGTGGTGATAGATACTGTATATCCCAGGTTAACTTTTGCATGAAAATTTCTCATTTATATTAGGCATTAATAGGAAGATAACAGGTGGATTGTCACAAAACTTTTTCATCATAAGTCCTCCTAATCTAGTATTTTTCTACTTAAATTGTACCATCTGAGCATACAAAGCTAAACCTTAAAGACAGTTAATAAAAAAAAATGAGCCAATACAGTAACAAAACTGCATTGGCTCATTTCGAAAGTTAAGCACTATTTTTTTTGTTCCCTTATTATCCTTTGTATACTTTTCAAGGATAAAAAATATTTTCCAGATAAATATTGTGAACTATGACCCGCCAAATAGTCTTCATAAATCTGTGTATTTCGTTTATATAATTCTTGACGGATAGAGGTCCTGGCTCCCCATTCCTTTTTATTACTTGATTTTCTTGGAATATAGATAAACTCCCCATCTATATATTCCTGAACCTTTTCAATCAAATCATTAGGGAGTATACAAATTACTTTGTTATAGCTCATCTTTGCCCTCCTAAAGGTTTTGTTTCTATTAGGAATAGCAAAGGCTATGTGTTTTAACTGCTCGTTGCAATAGCCTTTGCTATGCAACAATAACGATTGGATTAATCATACACTTTCAAACCTCCTTTTTCATGATCTTGTAAATTATAATATCATACTTATATTACCACAACTGCCATTACAATCTTCTTTTATGTCATCGCAAGTAATCCCATATCTAATGATATGGGGGTTTAATATATTAAGTGTATATTGATATTCTGAAAGTAACATAATGGCCACCTCCCATAAACGGTCACTAGAATAAAAGAGATAGATTTGTATATTATCTTATACAAATTACACACTCAAAATGGGCTCCTAATCTAAGTAAATTAATAAGATAAAACAATATAAAATTTATATTTATATTGGCATACTTTATTAACTCTAAACCCTTATACCATCAATGTACTGTCGGTATTACATTTTTAATTTATTTTTGATTTTATTGTATAAAACCTATTTTAATTTTTATATAGAATTAATGGTAATTATGGTATAATTAAGGGAAAATCTTATGTCGTACTAGTATTTAAGTGCGTTGCGAAGATTGCTCATATAATATGAATAGTGATATTGTAGAAAAAAGTACCAACATAGAGGTGATATTGGTGTTTCGTATAGGAGATTTCTCAAAGCTTGCAAAAACAACTACAAAAACTCTAAGATTTTATGATGAAGTGGGGTTGCTGAAACCGTCTTTTGTAGATGACAATAACGGATACCGTTATTACGAGCCAAAACAATTTTTTGATTTAAATAGAATTATAGCCCTACGACAAATCGGAATTCCTATTGACGAAATCAAAAAAGTTATTATTAGTAATAACAAAATAGAGATAGCTGAAATCTATCAAGCTAATAAGATAAATACCGAAAATGAAATTAAATTGCTTCAAGACAGGCTTTCTCGTATTAACTACTTACTAGATGATGTTAACAATACAAAACAAACTGATTATCAAGTTACATTAAAAAATATGCCTCAGCACAAAGTTTACTATGAACAAGGGATTGTACCAGGATTTGAAGGAATTTCAAAATTTATTTTAGACACTATAAATAAACTTAAACAAAGTGAACTCAATATAAAATTCTTAAGTCCTCCCTACGCTTATATTGCTTATCTTGACAGCGAATACAAAGAAAGTGATATAAGGATAGAATATGCACAAGCAGTAGAACTGCCTACTGCGGTTGCTGATGATAAAAAACAAAAGTTCAAAATATACGACTCTACGTTGTTTGCTTGCGCTTTTCATAAAGGCTCTTATGAGAGACTTCCAAAAGCATATGGATATATCATGGACTGGATAGAGAAAAATGGTTATTCTATGATAGAGAACCCAAGGGAATGCCATATTAAAGGCTCGTTTGACACTTCATATGAAGATGAATGGGTTACGGAAATTCAAATACCAATAGTAAAGAAATAAATTCAACATAATGCTTGACCTTCCTGTTAGGTGAAACTATATAATCAGTTTTAGAAACATATTAGCAGGAGGACTTATTATGAAAATTTTAAAATTGCCCCATAGAACAGCAGATTATTTGTGCCCAGTAAATGGCCTGTGTGACATCTATGAGTGGAAAACACAAAGCCGTATTCCCGATGAGCTCATTTTTTACTGTCAGATGGGTTTTCAAGTGATAACAAATAAAAACTTAATTCCACCTAAAATGATATTTTTAAGCTCTGGAACACTTAAAAGTCAATATGAATTTTGGCAGGATATTATGGGTTATAAAATTTATCAATCGGAGGGTAAGGCATTCACCTCAGTCATGACTAAAATCAAAAAACTAATCGACAATGATGTACCTGTCATTTTATTTGGTCTGGATATGTATCACCTGGCTTATCAAGAAAAGTTTTATCAAAATATACATATTCCAGGACATATTGTGTTATTAGTAGGATATGATGACAACGAAGTCTATGTCCAAGATAACTCAAAAACTGGTATTCAAACTATTTTAAATAATGATTTAAGGTTAGCTTGGGCAGAGGATTATGAAGGTTTCAGTAGAAAAAACACCTATTTTGGAATTGAGTTTGAGGGCACTATCCTTAATGACAAAACGGTGATTGAAGCAGGGCTAAAAGGTATGTCAAAGCGATTTCTAGAGCCAACCGTAGGCTTTATGGGTACAAAAGGAATAACAAGTTTAATAAAAGAACTTTCTTTATGGTCAAACACATACAATAGTGGCATGATAACAGCCATCTACAAGCACTTTATCACATTTACGGGCAGTGTTCTCCCAGAGCTTCCAAAAGAGCTCGATGAAATGAATTCAGGTATTAATAATCCCCACAGAGGGTCACGGGATTTAATGGCAAAGGCACTTAGAACATATGCCAGTCAATATGGAAATGACAATTGGAAAAGGGCCTCAGTACTGTTTGAAAAGAGCGGTAATATTATAAATCAGATATCAAATCACATGGTAAAAGATATTCTTAACAGTTATTTTACTGATACAGCTAAATATGTGGAACTGTTTGGCATAATGCAAAATTACGAAACTGAAGCATTCCACAATTTTTTGTTATAAAATTCTTTAGTAGTAGATGATAAGTGTTGTGGTTAAGTCACATCATTCTTTTATGTAGTCACAAGTAACCCCATATAATTAGATAGGGGGTTACTTTATTAAGAGCGTATTGATATTTTGAAAGTAACACAATACCAATTGAGTTACTTTCATATTGTTGCTATTGCCCATTCTTCAAAAATGTAACTATACTCAAATTATGGTATGATTAAATATATATTTTATAACTAGTTTGTAATTTGTAGATAATCAAACAACTTACTGTGGAGCAGATATCAACATAGTAAAATCTGTCCCAGGTGGACTATTTAAAGTAGATCTACGAAATGGAGAGCATCAGATTAAAGAGATTAAGGTTCTATAAGTCAAACAGTTCGCTAAATAGCATAATTTAGCGAACTGTAAGTGTACATTTTTCTTATTTCACCTTTTCGGGGGGGGGTGGTGGCAAAAATACCCTAAAAATATAAAGAGGATGATGTAACTTATGTTTATGATTTTCGTAGAATATATTTAGTGAAATCTTTTACTATATTATCATCAATTTGGTTTAAAACTTTGTTTTTTAAGGGGTAGTTTAAGATTACTGATAAGATTAGTAGTCCAATAAAAAAATTAAAAATATTAATATATACATCTTTTAAGTCAAAGGTAAAAAAGCCATTTACTAATATGTAATCTAAACTACCGTTCCAAAAAATCTTGTCAATTAATGAACACATAGCACCAGAAAATACAAAAGCGTACATAATATTAATAAATTTGTTAGTGCCAAATTGCTTATTTAGATATTTATAAAACAGATATATTAATATACTCATAATTGCTACTATTGAAATATGTATCCATTTACCGATACCTAATTGCAACATAGAATTAAACCATGAATAGTCCCTATTGAACATAGGATCAAAGTATAGCAAAGGAGGCAATATAGGAAATTTTTTGTGAAGAAAATTGTTGTTAATTACTATTTTAATAACCTGCTCTATTGTTACTAAAATAAGCACTGCTATACATGTCTTTTTGTTTTGAATTTTCATATTTATTCTGCACCACCTAATATAAATAATCTTCGCATAATGCTAATTAACTTATAAGTAAATAATACCATTATGTACGATATATTACTATTATAACCTCTTTACACATAAACACATCTTAATATATTAAAACCCCACATCTAATGATATGGGGTTACTTGTGACTATATATAAGGAAGTTATGAACTAAATACTTAATGTATAAACTGCAAGAATAGTGACAATGTCAAAATAAAAGGAATAAAAGTTGCTGGAAATCCCTTATACCCTTCCTTATTATATATAAAACAAACTATAATCCAATTTATTGCACATCCTAAAAATATTAAACATACACCATAAAATACAAAGTTAGAATTGTTACTTACTTTATATATACCTGAAACTGAAACTCCCACACATAAATGAATGGGGTTCTTGAATACTAAATAACTTCTTTTATACTCTCATTTATAATAAAAACTATAAATTACAACATATAAAAACTAATTATTTTCTTCAAGAATTTCACTATCAAGCATCACAATTGACACATTAACGATAGTATATGGCTCGTTTCAAAACCTAAGTATATTATATCGTACTAAAATAACCATGTCTAATGGTATATTTTAGTAGTGCTATCCATCCCACACCTAAAGAGAGTGGGCTTTCCGCACAAATTCTTTGTAATATTGTATAAAACAAAAAATCCCCTAACCATTTTGTTGGTATGGCTTTGTCACTTTTAAATGATTTGCCATATACTATTAATTACTTTTCCGTCTCGAGATAAAAAGTTAAATCAGCTTTTAGTTGATGTAACCCGTATAATAGTTAAAAATCACTTTTTCTTAAATTCGTTATTATCTAAAATAATAACCCCTGATGGGTCTTCCTTTGCTGCCTTCTTTGTGTGATTTACAAGTTTTATAACGTCCGTGTATGATTGTTTTGCTCCCTTTACAAGCAATGGCACTCCTATAAAATCAATTTTTAGCCACCTAGAAAAAAATCCACCAAAGGTCATTGGTAATGGAACAGTTGGCGACGTATTGGAAAATACAATTTTCTCATTTAATAGATTTTGTTTATGAAGCATAGAAGCTAGATTATATAATCCTGGAATCAAAACCTTTGAACGTCCCCTACCTACAGCATAAACTTTGTTTCCAGCTTCATCACTTCCATAATAAAAAAGTTCTCCACAATTTCCATATACTAACTTATTAAAGTTAGGTAATTCCAATATTTCATCCTTAGTTGGTTCTCGGGTTTCATCCAGCATTTTCAAGTGATAAGCAATTGCTAAAATAGATGAATGAGTTCCTCCATAACAATTATATATGTATATCATTTAAATCACCTGATTTCTTATTTTTTAGCTTTGGTTAATAATTGTAGTATATGCATTAAACATTGATATTAAACATTTACCATTATCAAACTTAATGTCTTAATAATTTCATTGATTTATGTGCATTTCCATAAGCATTAACAATATCATCATCTGTAAGGCCTGCCTCAACTGCAATTTTATAAGCTTTACCAAAATACCCTATATCCTCTGATTTGTGTGCATCACTTCCTAATGAAAATTTGACACCCAAATTCTTTAACTTTCTTATTGTTTGAATATCCATATTCCTATGACTTCTGTTAATTTCCAAAGCAGTATTTCTTAGAGCAGCAACCTTTCCAATTTCGATAATATCTGGATTAACATGCTCTAAAGGATGATTTAATATGGTAATTTCATATTTTTTAATAGCGTTAATTGCAGCTTCTGTATAATTCCTCAATAAAAATGGATTTTGTACTGCTCCAGGATGATAACCCACACAAATTATGTCAAGGTAATCAATTACTTCATCTTTAATATCTATATCCCCTTTTTTAGTGAGAATATTACATTCTACGCCAAGAAGAATCTTAAAGTCATTCTCCTTCAATAATGAACTCTTATTAAGATCATCAATTAATTTACGTGATTCTTCATATTGATTTAGTTTCATCCCGAAGGTAATATGTTTATAACCATGGTCTGTTATGGCAATTTCTTTTAATCCTCTTTTTATTCCAGCTTTAACATTTGATTCAATACTTCCACTTGCATGTTCTCCCAAAATAGTACTAAATAGGGGAATATGTCCCTTTGCAATATTAGTATGAGTATGATAGTCTGCAATAATCTTAAAGCTCATTTTATCCCCTCCATGGTTTAATATCTTTTAATTAGCGCTTCATTATCAGATTGAAAAGCTTCTTGTATCCACATTCTGATACTCCCACGCCTAAAGGCATGGGGTTCTTAAATACATTATCTTCTCCTATACTCTCATTTATATAAAAACTATAAACTACAACATATAAGAACTAAATGACTTCTCTAAGACTTTTACTACCAATTATCCCAATGGATAAATTAACGATAGTTTAAAGGCTCATATCAAAACCTTATTTTTTTTATATTCCCATACTTGGTATTTTCTTATTGTCACTACTTAATAATCTATTTATTTCTTTATCATGAAGCATTTTAAAATTACCGTATTCGCTGAAACACTTTTCTCTATCTATTTCTTCTAAATTTTCTTTTACATTCATTATTAAAAAACTAGAATATAAATCTCTTTGAATTTTAATTTCTTCATTATCTATATTAAATATGTTGAAACGTTCACTTAATTCTTTTTTATTATACTTATCATCAAAATGGTTATACTGTGATGCTTTTATTTTATAAGTATTAACTTTATATAATTCAGTATTATTCCACTTTAATTTATTGTCTAATATAGTTAAAAGCATACTTGGTGCTTTATTCGCTAAAGACTTTCCAAATCTTTTTTTCTTATTAAATTTTCCTGTTTTTTCATTTACGGTAGTATTTTGGGAACGTTTTTGCAATCCTTTATAGTTCATTGTTTCCACTAATATCCTATCACCTAAACCCACTATTTTATTAGCTAAAATATTATGACTTTGCTTTCTTATATCAGCTTGTTTCCTTTGAATATCTCTTAATTCATTTTGCATTTTAATATACTTATTGGATTTAACCCATATTAATTTTACACCATGTTTTATTGTACCATTTTCATTAAAATTATTAGGATTGTTAATTCTTCTTTGTCTATCTAGTTTTCTTAATAATCTTCTTTTAATTGTTTCAATATTATTAATTTCGGGTGCTAATTCTAATAATTTAACATCATATTTTGAAGCAATTCCTATAGTTTGAGTTCCAATATCTATTCCAACATTGCCCTTGCCTATACTATTTTTAACTTCCCCAGTTTTTTTATTATATTTAACAGGAGGAATACCATCTAAAACTAATTGAATATAATATTTATATTTTCCACGAATAAATTTTCTAACTATTCTACAATATTTAACTTTGTTTAATAGCGAAATTTCTGCATATTCATCATTTTTATTTATAATCACATCTGTTTCTAATCCATTCCAAAATAGCTTACCGTCTTTAAATCTAATTCCTGTTTTATTGGATTTTCCTTCTACACTGTTCATTTCTCCATATTTCTTAAAACAAACCCTATTTGCAGTATGAAACATTAATCCTTGAAATGCACTAAAGCACCGTGAAGCTATTTTTTGAGCGGTGAAGCTATCTATATTGCCTTTAAAATGTTTTTGAATAGGTTTTACAAAATCATGAAGTGAATACTCTGTCAAACCATATTTTTTATTTAATTCATTGAATTGTTTGTTACGGTCTTTTCCTATAGTCATTTTAACAACTTTCCTATATTCTTTAGACTTTCTCATGCTATTATATCTTTTATATAATTCTCCTAAACAGCTATTATATATATTCCTACTTATTTCTAATCTTTTATTTAAAATCTTTTCTTGATATTTTTCCGTATCTAGCTTTACTGTTAAAATATAATTTGGCACAGTATTCACCTCGCTTTTTAATATCTTGTTTTTTGACTTTCCACATATTTTTTTACCGTTTCACTACTTACATTTCCGGCAGTTGATATAAAATAACTTCTAGTCCATAAACTAGGCATTTTCTTCAATTCGTTAAACTCGTCTCTCAAAACCCTACTTGTTACACCTTTTATTTTTTGCATAATATCCGCAGGACTTAATGTTGGAATACAATTTAAAACCATATGAGTATGGTCTTTATCACATTCTATTGCGATAATTTTAATATCTATCTCCTCACATACACATTTGACCATATTCTTAAATCTTTCTTCCAAATTAGGTATTAAGAATATTTTTCTTCTATACCTTGGGCAAAATATAAAATGATAATTAATTAAACTTACTGTAGTTTTAGTTGTTCTATATTTATTTTCCATAATTAAAGTATATCGCAAAATGTGTATGTTGGAAATGATTTCATACCCGAAAACAAAACTAGTTTCTTATGCTATCCATCCCACACCTGAAGGAGTGGGCTTTCCACACAAATATTGTAAATTCCCTATGGCGTGTTTATCATTTAGTTTTATTTTGCCCATATTACTGGATAATACTAAAGTATTTGGGGCCAAAAAAAATCTTAAAACTATAAGAAGTTTGTTGTTTATGGTACAATATTCCTAAATGTTAAGATGTAGTATTATTAAATTGTGTTGCAGTGGTAAGAAAAGATGATGTAAAAGTTGTTTTTATAGCATGATAATAAGAGGTGTTAAGGGTGATAATTAAAGGTATTGCTCCTTGGGCGTTGTTACAAAAGAAAATGACATGGGAACAGCTAAAATTCATCCATAATAAAAGAGTTTTGGATTTTGGAAGTGGAAATGGCATAACAGCTGACCATTTTGCTATAGACAATGAGGTTATAGCAATTGAGCCAGATGAAAAGATGCTTCAGAATAGATTTACAGAAAACAATTATATACAAATAAAAGGAGATATGAGGGAACTTAAGAATTTTCAAGATGAATCATTTGATGCGATATTGTGCCATAATGTTTTTGAATATGCAGATGAAAGAGAAGAAATTATTAAAGAATTTTCAAGGATATTAAAGACCAAGGGCTATCTTTCTGTTTTAAAACATAATAAGGCCGGAAGAGTTATGCAGATGGTAGTGTTATTGAATAATTTTGAACATTCCAATGAGTTATTAAAAGGCGAGAATGGACATGCACAACAGTTTGGTACTGTTAATTACTATGAAGATACAGAGATATTAGAATGGTCAGATAAATTTAAAATAGAAAGAATTTTGGGGGCTAGAACATTTTGGAGTTTGCAGCAGAATCAGGAGATTCAAAAGGATAAGACATGGCAAGAGCAGATGTTGGAAATGGAATTGAAGGTAAGTGAATTGGAAGAGTATAAAGCCATAGCATCCTTTCATCATGTTATTTTACGAAAAAAGTAATGAAGGTTAGGAGCATAATTTTTAGACGTTTTCATATGTTAGAGCACAGTGGTTTAATAGTGCGAGACTTAATGATTTGATCTACACTTAATAAGGAGACAGAATAAATATGGCTAAAACAATAAAAAAAAAATTGAAATTCCTTGTTATAATTATCGTTGGAATAATTGGCTGGCTTGGAATAGGGCATTATAATAAAGAGCTAAAAATTGAGAGTTATAATGAAGAATTTTATGCTTTAAAATCAACATGTTCTGTATTTAAGAGTGAAAGTAACAACGAAATATCAAAAAAATTATCTTTAAAAGATAATAATGAAAGTGTTCCTATTTTAATGTATCACTCTATTGGAACAGTAAAATTAAATCCATATGTGGTTAGCACTGATAAATTTAATATGGACATGAAGTATCTTAAGGATAATGGCTTTACAACAGTAAGTACTGATGAGTTATATAATTTTATGGTTAAAAATAAGCCCATCCCTAAAAAATCTGTTCTTATTACCTTCGATGATGGCTATGAGGATAACTATACTAATGCATTTCCAATTTTAAAAAAATATAATTTTAAAGCAACCATTTTTGTAATAACAGATTCTGTAGATAAATGTAAGAAGTCTTTATCCTCAGAGCAGCTAAAAGAAATGCAAAACAACGGAATAGATATAGAGAGTCATACTAATTTACATGACAAATTAGGGACACTCACTTATGCTACCCAGCTAAAAACTCTAAAAGCATCTAAGGAGTATATTGAAAAGACTTTAAATAAGACGGTTAGATATATATCCTATCCTTTTGGAAACTATAATTTAGATACATTAAAAGCAGTAAATGCTGCAGGTTATGAAATGGCATTTACTACTAATGGAAGATGGGCAAATAAGTCTAATGGAATTTTAAATCTTAATCGAGTATTTATTAGCGGGTTTCATCACAGTAATTCTTTTCAAACAAGAGTAAATCATAGCTGGTATTTATTTAAGTATTTTTATTTATAAAATCATATGATATTGCAGCGCCCCAGGATATGATTTAACTACATTTCACAAGGAAAGTATTATCTCTCTTAAATCTTGTATTCCAAGTGGGTCCAGGCCATTTGTAGGTTCTTCCAAAATCAGCATTTGGGGTTGTTTAGTAGTGCAATTGCAAATTCAAGCCTTTGCTTCATCCCCATAGAAAACTGTCCTGAAAATAACTAAGCGCAAAGATTATATAAGGAGGTTTAAAACATATGACCGAAAAAGAAATGTGGGATTTATATACCCAAAACAATCATGTAAAAAATAAGACTTATGATGCTTGGTGTTTTGGTGGAGACACTTTAATAGCGAATGAACTTGCAAAACTTGTAGTAGAGGGTATCAAGACAGCAACTGCATCGGCTTATAAATTATATGAACTTGATAACAGCCCGTTGCCACCAATAGGTGGTTTGAATATTATTTTAGACTCTGATAGCAATGCTGTTTGTATAACTGAAACAACTAAAGTTTATACTTGCCCATTTTGGAAAGTGTCAGAAAGGCATGCTTTTAAGGAGGGCGAAGGAGATCGCTTTTGATATCCTCGGAGTTTGTTATAAGCAAACATTAGCGCAGTCTAAAATTGCAGCATAAACCAATTTAATAAAATTACAATATTCCCACTATATAGTGTTTTTTTTGGCGTGAGATGAAATTATTTGAATACTAATATGCACTTAAAATACACCATTCAAATTCACAAAAGAAAAATTAATGGTAAAATATTGTAGCTGGTGATAGTCCAATATTATTTAATGTGGCTTA